>DCBD01000038.1 GCA_002313355.1 Opitutia bacterium UBA1116
AATGGTAGCTCCTAAAACAGTGCCCTTAGCGGATACCAGCACTTTGGTAAATCCCTCTGTGCAGTGTTCTGTCTGAGCACGATCATTGTCAGCAAAGTCTGTGCGCAGAGCTTTGTAGCGAATATTTTTTTGTTTAAGCTCCCACTCAGCGTAGCCAACATGCGCGAGTTCTGGGTCTGTATAGGTGACGCGTGGTAGTGCTTGATAGTTCGTTTTCGTCCGTAAGTGAAAGAGGCTATTGCGCAAAACGATGCCTGCATGATAGTTTGCTGCGTGGGTAAACTGCGGCCCTCCGATGACGTCCCCAATCGCATAGACGCGCTTGTTGCTCGTTCGTAAGCCTGTATCAACATGGATACCTCGGTCGTTATGTTGGATGCCCGCAGCGTCGAGTCCAAGTCCATCGACACAGGCTTTTTGCCCACTGGATACGAGCAAGTGAGACCCGCTGAGCAGTTCTTCTTGTCCTTGGCTCTTAAGGCGAACTCCTATGTGGTTCCGATGCGATTGAATTTCATATATTTCAGCATCTTCATGCAAGCAGATGCCCTCTTTTTGGAATTGTTCGCGTACGCAATCAGCGGCATCATGGTCTTCTTTGCTGAGGATGTTACTTCGTTGCAGCAGCGTTACTTTTGAGCCAAGTCTGCGAAAGCTTTGTGCCATTTCGCACCCGATGGGCCCGCCGCCAAGCACGATAAGATGCTCTGGCAGTTCTTTTAAATCAAACAAGGTAAGGTTCGTTAAGTAAGGCACGTGAGCGATGCCTGGAATTTTTGGGATAATGGGGTGCGAGCCTGTTGCGATGACAAATTTCCTTGCCTCGATCAGCGTCTCTCCCGCTTGCACACTGTTTGGGCTTGTAAACACACCTTTTTCAAGGATGACGCGCACACCCATGCTTTCAAAGCGTTCGACAGAATCATGGGGAGCGATGCTCTGGATGACAGCTTGCACGCTGCGTTGAACTTCCGCATAGTCAATTTGAGGTTCGCTAGGCTCTATACCAAATGCTTTCGATGTTCTGAATGCATGGGCCCTGCGCGCTGCTGCAATGAGTGTTTTGGATGGAACACATCCGTAATTGAGACAGTCTCCTCCCATTTTATGAGACTCTAGAAGGACGACGGAGACGCCCATTTGCGCAGCCCCTGCAGCGACGCTTAACCCGCCGGAACCAGCGCCAATGACACATAGATCAGTTCGAATTGTTTTCATGGATGGATTGGTGAAATTGCCAGGTACGTATTGCTGCTGTTAAGAAGACAAGCCCAGTGAAGGTCCACGCTAGCGGGTTGAAATACTTGGGTAAGAGTGCCATCAGAATAAAAAAGCAAAAAGCCTCTGCTCGCTCCATGATGCCAGTACTGTAGTGGAAGCTTTTTTCTCCACTGTTTTCAGAGAAAATACCAATGACAAGAAACGTTGTTACGCAGAGCAGCACACTTCCGAGCATCCACAGCGCGGGGATTGCCCTAGATACAGGATTAACAAGAAGCAACCCAAGGATGACGGAAAATTCCACGAGCCTATCTGCTGTAATGTCCATTACGGCTCCTTGTGGCGTATTTGTGTGCTTGAGTCGTGCTAGCGTTCCATCGAGTGTATCGAGATACCCAGAAAAGAGCAGCAGTACACAGGCAAGCAAGGGGGTTCCTGCCCACATAAGAAGAGAGAAGCTACAACCAACAACACAACTGAAAAGCGTGATGAGCTGCGGTGAGCACTGCGTCTTCTGCTCGATTTTCACTGCGATGGGGCTGACTAAGATTTTCTGATAGGCGGGGCGGAGAAAGGCTTCAATCATGGGCTTTTTTATAGCGTTTATAGAGGATGGGTAGCAGCGAAAGTCCTGCAAGGCATAGGATGGGGATGAGTACAGTCGGTTCAAAGAGCACACTTAGGTTTGGCGTTTCGTTCTTGTCAAGAACAGCGCCAAGCCCGTTGCCAACGAGCACATAGACGAAGCTCCCCGGGATAATTCCAAGAAACGTTGCCAGTGCATAAGTGCGTAACGGCATGTTGAGGAGGGCTGGAATAATGTTGACTGCCCAGAAAGGAAAGAGGGGCACTAGGCGAATCGACAGCAGGTAGTTGAAGCTATTTTGCTCGAACCCCGCTTGCATTTTGTCAAACCACGCCGTTGTTTTTGTTTTGAGGAAAGAGCCTAAAGATGTTTTTACGACAAGAAAGATGATGCAAGCCCCCAGCGTTGCACTCACCACAACAAGCAGCGTCCCTAGAATTGGACCAAAGAGAAAGCCACCAAGCAGCGTGATGAAGACAGCCCCCGGGACGGAGAAGGTAATCGCAATGATATACAGCCCCATGAAGCTCAAGATGGCCGCTGCTAGGTGCGCTTCTTTCCAGTTAAGTAAGCTGTCTCGATGTTCACGCAGTGCCTCAAAACTCAAGTACCGTCCAAGGTCAAAGTAGAAAAACGCCCCGAGGCCGAGCATGAGCAAACCTAGGGGTATCCAGTTTTTTAAACTAGCTTTAGATTCATTCGCCTTGTCCAAGGGCATAAGCACGCTCCCCGTTAAAGGTGCATAGATGCTCTGTTTTAATAAAGTCTAAGTTAGCTTGAGCAAAGTTCCCGAGGAGTTCGACTACATCGTTGTGGGCAATTACCTTATCTTTAGCCAGAAAACGGCAGCGCCAATGATCCGAGCAATAGGTTTCGGGGAGTCCGCCTGGGTAAACGCGCACGCCACGATTGGTGAGCATAGAAAGCTCCATGGACGCTGGTGCAAGGCTTTCGACTTGCTTTCCAAGCACCTCGGGGTTTCGGTCACTCTCGCGCCAGTGGAGAAAGACATCCACGCCGACGAGTTCTTTTTTAGCCGGTGGTTTTGCCTTAGGCTTAGAAAGCTGCATGCGTGCGCTGTCTCCATGGGCATATTGTACCGGTTTTAGCTGCTTTGGTTTTTTGCCAAGCCGTTCGATAAGCGCATCGGCAAAGGCCTGCGTGCCGACTGCGCGTTTGCTCTGCGTCTCACTAAAGATATCCTTGGTGTGGATGCCATCTTCGAGCGTGCACAGGAGTGCATTGTGAATATTTTCGGCAACGTCGCCTTGTCCGATGTGGACGAGCATCATCACAGCCCCCATGATGAGCGCCGATGGGTTCGCTTTGTCTTGCCCTGCAAGAGCCGGTGCTGAACCATGAATGGCCTCAAACATCGCGCAAGTGTCACCCACATTGGCTGAGCCTGCAAGGCCGACTGAGCCCGCGATCTGCGCTGTCACATCCGATAGTATATCGCCGTAAAGATTGGGTGTCACGATAACGTCAAACATCTCCGGATGGTCGGCAACCTTTGCCATGCCGATGTCGATGATGATCCGCTCGTGCTCAATGTCAGGGTATTCTTTGGCAATTTCAAAAAAGACTTTTGCAAAAAGCCCATCGGTGATTTTCATGATGTTGTCTTTGACAAGGCAGGTGACTTTCTTGCGCTTGTTGAGCCGCGCATACTCAAAGGCATAGCGGACGATACGCTCAGAGCCAGGCTGCGAAATGAGCTTAAGGCACTGGGTGACTTCATCGGTCTGTTGGTGTTCTATGCCGGCATAGGTATCCTCTTCGTTTTCACGCACAACGACGACATCCATCTTTGGGTGCAGGGTGTGAACAAAGGGGGCATAGCTTACGCAAGGGCGTACATTAGCGTATAGGCCCAGTGTCTTGCGCACGGTGACATTGAGGCTTTTAAAACCACCACCTTGAGGTGTGGTGATGGGCGCCTTGAGGAAGACTTGCGTTCTGCGGAGGGACTCCCACGCCGAGGGTTCAATGCCGCCGGCTACACCTCGGTTGTAGACCTTTTCGCCGATTTCAATTTCTTCGGTGGTGATGCGTGCCTTGGCAGCGGATAAGATGCGGAGGGTTGCCTCCATGATTTCCGGTCCAATGCCATCGCCGCGGGCAATCGTAATAGCTGTGCTTGTGCTCATAAGTCAAAAGAGGGGAGAGTTGTAGGTTGCCCTCCATAGTGCGTTATTTTGGGTTATCTTTCAAGCCTCATCCAGCGGCTATAGCGCGTCCCGCTAGTGTAGCGGTTGTCCAGGCAGCCTGGAAGTTAAAGCCCCCCGTGATGCCATCGATATCGAGCACTTCGCCCGCAAAAAAGAGCCCAGGACAGCACTTGCTCTCCATCGTTTTAAAGTTCACTTCTTTGAGCGCAACCCCGCCGCACGTTACAAATTCTTCCTTAAATAGGCTCTTTCCTTTTACAGGGTAGCTGCCCTCGCACAGTTCGCTTGCCAGTACTTGCAATTGCTTTTTGGAGATATCGGCCCATTTTAATTTCTCGGGGATGTTTGCCGCGAAGAGCAATCGGTCCCAGAGGCGCTGGGGAAGATTAAAGAGTAGGGTAGAGCTCAGCTGCTTGCGTGCTTGGGCCTGCTTGTTTTGCTGGAGTGTTTCGAGGACTTTTTGTGTTGTGCCTTCGCCAAGCCAGTTGACCTTGAGTTCAAAAGTGTAGTCGAGTGCATGTAGCTTGCGAGCTCCCCAGGCCGAGAGCTTAAGGATTGCCGGTCCGCTCATGCCCCAGTGTGTGATGAGGAGGGGCCCTTCGCTTTCGAGTTTTGCCTCGGGCACCCATACGCGCGCCTTGGGGACGCTGATCCCCTGCAATCCCTCAATTCTCGGATCCTTGATGTGAAAGGTAAAAAGCGAGGGCACGAGTTCTTGTATTGTATGCCCAAGACTAGCTGCCATAGCATGACCGCCAAAGGCTTGATTGCCCCCTGTTGCAATGAGGAGCCGGTCGCAACGAAGCGTCTCTCCTGTGCTAAGTTTGAGCTCAAAGTGATTCTCTGTTTTGGTGACTCCTTTGACCCCAGTGCCTGTTTTGAGCTCAATGCCGAGTTTGCGAACGGTCTCTTCCAAGCAGGAGGCAATGGTTTCGGAGTTGTCCGTTACCGGGAACATCCGTCCGTCGGCTTCGCGTTTGAGCGTGACGCCACGCTCCTGAAACCACGCAATCATGTCCTTGGGCTGCCATTCGTGAAAGGGCCCAATCAACTCTTTGCTACCACGCGGGTAGTGTTCGGCGAGCTTTTTTGGCTCAAAGCAAGCATGGGTGACGTTGCAACGCCCCCCGCCGGAGATCCTCACCTTAGCGAGTGTTTTTTGGCTCTTCTCTAAGAGGATGACCTCTCCATCCGGATTTTCCGTTTTGCACTGGATCGCTCCAAAAAACCCCGCAGCCCCACCCCCAATGACAATACAACGCATGCCTCTCTGTTAGCAGAAAGCCAGGGTCCTGGAAATAGAAAAACGTTGTCCTTTGGGCCCAATAGTCTCATCGTAGAGGCCATCCTATGAGTGAAGAGAGGCCACTATCGACTTTGCCTTCCGAGGCCGAGCGCTTTTTAAGCCACCTGGCCCTTGAGCGGCGGCTTTCGGCCTACACCGTACGCAATTACCGTCATGCTCTCGATGTTTTCTTTGCTTGGCTCGGCACGCGAGCTTTAGGTGCTATCACGCAGCGCGATCTTCGCAACTTTGTTATCGAGCAGCAGCGCCTCCGTTCCCGAAGGACTTTACACGGCTACATCTCAGCGCTGCGCACTTTTTTTAAGTACGCCATCCGCGAGGGCACGTTGTCGAGCAATCCATCCACAGGTCTTTCCTTGCCCAAACTCCAAAAGCCTTTGCCCAAGTTTTTAACCGAAAAGCAGATGACGTCCCTGCTCGAGTCTCCCATGCGTTTACTCAAAGACAATAGGGTTAGCCCTTTTGTCGCTTGGCGGGACCGCTTAATTTTAGAAATCTTTTACGGCGGCGGCCTTCGAGTGAGTGAGCTTGTTGGCCTTACTTACGCTCAGGTTGATCGCACAAGCGGCATTGCTCGCATCCTAGGGAAGGGCAAGAAGGAGCGTCTTTGCCCGCTAGGGCCCGTGGCCCTCCAGTGCATGGATGCCTTCCGCGAGCAGTTTGCTCCCGAAGCAGGTCTTGAGAGTCCGGTGATTGTCTCCGACGCCGGCAAGCCTTTAACAGCGCGCACGGTTCAAAAATTACTGAAGACCTACCTCGCCGAGTCAGAGCTTCCCATGGACATGACGCCTCATAAACTCCGCCACTCGTTTGCAACTCATCTATTGAGTCGAGGCGCAGATCTACGCATTGTCCAAGAGCTTCTTGGTCACGCAAGCCTCTCGACAACCCAAATCTACACCCATGTAGACTTAAGCCGCCTCAAAGCTGCCCACAGTCAAGCACACCCCCGCGCTTAAGCAAAGAGATAGTTGCTGAAGCTGTTTAAATAGCCACCTACAAAAGTTTCTTCAGATTGCTTATAGTTGCCTTCCCAAATATTTTTTGAATGGAAGGATGTCTTATTTAATTCATTATCAACAACCTACATGTTTTCTTTGAGTTTTAGTGTGTTTTTTATCTTCCGAGAGCCGGTATTTCTCGGGCAGTTTGCTCCTATAGTGCCCTTATAGTAGGTCTTGAGAGTTCGGTTGATTATTTCCGAAATGGACAAGCCTTGGATAGCCATGCTGGGATCCATCAATAAGTTTGCTTTTTTGCTGAGATTATGAAGTTTAGCTGAATTTATTTATAATTTAGCTTATTGTATTTGTGTTGTAACTTATTTTTTATTAATGACTTATGTTATTAATGGATTCTTGAAGGAACCTTAACTCAGTACGCGTGTCTACCTTAGAAACAGTAGGGTCCACATTAAAAATTCCACCCTGTCTAAGGTCTTGTATTCAGCGAATAAATAAATGAAAAACAAATATAATAGCATTTTTTGCATACTTGCTGCTTTTTTAAGTATTCATGTTGTTTCATCCGAAGTTTTAGCTAATACGGAGCAGGATCTGTCAGATGGCAATGGTGGCAGTGGCATTTCCCATGAAAGTTTCGATCAGGATTACAGGACTGCTTCTTATTTAAAAGAAGCGACCATCGAGCAAGTTTTTGCACTTTTAGGTAAAATTTGGAGTTTTATTCACCTAGATCCTGTATCCATGTCGCCTATTGATCTTATTGCAGATGCCTTTAGCTCTGGGGAAATTTCTCTCTTTGAAGCCTTTAATGAAGTTGCTCGCAAACACGAGTCTATTAGCAAATTGAGAGAACGCATAGAGACAATCGAGGAAAATGATTTGTTATCAGAAGAGAGTATTCAGTTTGGAGCATCTTTGGTTAAAGAAATCGAAGATCTTGTTCAGTTATATTCGTGTTACATTGAGCATATTTCACCCTCTTTATTTCTAAAAGTAAAATTTGAGTACGAGACTGCTTTGGCCGAGTGGAAAGCGCTTCTTGCTAAGAAATTCTATGATGCACAGCATTGGGCGAATCGATTGAGAGTGCACAAAGCGCTGTAGCGGCTAGAAGGAAAGCTTCTGTGTTAGCTAGTCAGCTTGGGTGGGCTGTAGAGGGGTCCGCGCAGCTCGAATACGCAGAATGGCCAGGGGGGATCCTTGCTGAGGCTAGGGTTCAAGTTCGAAAAGAAAAGATCCGAGGTATTGAGCAAGTCGAAGCCCTGTGCATAGAAATTCAAAGGAACATAGAGTCCCTTGGTGAAGAAGGTGCTTACAGTAATGAAGGCTTTCAGCTCCGAAGACAGTATCTTCAATGGCTTAAAGTCCTTAAAGAAAAATGGAAAGAGATCGAGGACATTCAAAAGGAAAAAGCAGCCTATTTTCTGAGTCTCACCGTAGAGGCTGAAATCAATAATATTCAATCGAAGCGTTTGTATGATTTAGGTTTGTTTGATGAGGCGCGCTTATTTGCAAACAGAGCAACAGATAAACGTGATGACGCATTTTATTGCGCGCGTGTGCTAGGATGGTTTCAAGACGCTTTATTGCAACTAGAGTATAAAAGGTGGAGTGCTATTCTATTAGAGAAAGCCATTTCTGCGCATAAAAATCAATCAATGTGATGAAGACTAAAAACTATCATATCAAAGCTTTGAAATTATCCTTAATTATTTTTTTACCGCTGATCTTTGTATCTGAGCTTTTTTCGCAACAGGTGCTCGATTTTGAGGAATTAAATTTGCTGTATAAAAAGCGAGTTGGCATCAATAGCGGTAACATATACTTTGATGATTTGGGGCAAAAGTGGTTAGTTAAGGTTCCTTAAAATGATGAGTTGCCATCTCATAAGGCATTGCCGTCTCATGAGTATGTTGCGGGTCAATTGCTGAGCCTCCTTAATGATGAGGTTTTTGCGAAAATAGCTCTTGTGGATGGTCACCCGGATAAAGTTGCTTCTAGGTTCCTTGAGTCCTTTACTCCTTTAAGGGGATTTTCAGTCGATCATCTAGGCGAACTGGCTCAAAAAGGAACCTTAGTTGGTGTAAAATTATTGCTGGTTGCTCGCAATTGGCTTGGTATTGAAGATGAAAACTTAGGCAATATAGGTGCTCTTTCTCAGAAGGATGGTACACTCTTTGTGACTCGGGTAGATTATGACACATCTTTTTACGGTGATACTTATGAACTGAGGCCTGTTGATTTTAACATTCGAGGAATTGAAGCACTGGACGAAGATGCGCTCATTCATGCTTTCAGTTTAGTTGCTGACATTCTAGATGATTTGATGCGTGAAAAACTTGTTGAAATTTATTCGAATATAGATCGTGTTGGAGTAGACTTTAGTGCAGAGAAGCGCAATAAGTTAGAAAATTTTTTGGCCTTGCGTAAGCAAGCGTTTCAGCTTCGCAGGGATGCGTTGATACTTAATAAGAAGATACTTAAGTTTCTGCAAAGAGGAGACGCGTTAAACGTACAAAGACTCTACTCGATTGCCGATGAAAACATTCGGCGCTTGGTTCAGTGTGAATGGCTTTTAGAGCATACTGTAAGAACTCGCAGTGAATACGCGGAGTTAGTCGCTCATTTTCCTGAAATTTTAGATAATTGGGAGCTGATGATTGCAGATAACCGTGGTTCTGCTACAACACCCCTTCATATTTCAGTGGAATGGCGTTTGGCAAGCTTGGTTGAGCATTTATTGAATACCTGTAGCGATCTTAAAGCAGTGGGTCATCGAGGGGATGAGCGGATGTGGACGCCCTTGCATATTGCTGCTGATAATGGCTGTGATACTTGCATTAAATCTATCTTGAGTACATCACTGCTATCCTCCTTGAAGCTAAAAAATGAAAAAGGTCAAACCCCGCTTCATTTGGCTGCTGAAAGTGGTCATGTGGACTCTATTGGGTATCTTGTTGATGCGGGAGCTAGTTTGAGCATTAAAGATACTCAAGGTAATACGCCTTTTTTGGCTGCCTGTAAAAAAGGAAAGCAAACATCTGCTATGGCTTTATTAAATAGAGGTTCAGATTTAATGGCAGTCAATGAAGCAGGCCAGACGGCCCTTCATCTATCTTCGATGGGCGATTCGGAAAGTCTCTGTGAAGTCCTAATAGAAAACAATCCCCATTTTGTCAATGTACAAGATGATATGGGGAGAACAGCTCTTCATTTAGCTGCTATACATCAAAATCTATCTGTTATGCATTGCTTGATTGCTCATGGAGCTAGTTTATTCACTCAAGATCATCGAGGTTGGACTGTGGCTCATTTGATTGAAGTACTTTCATTGGATTTTGAAATGCTTATGCTTAAACCTGACATTGCCGAAACCGATGTCATATAGTTTGCCGCTTTTAAGTTTTTTAATAGTGCATGCAGTTGGCGGCTAGTGCTTACTTTTTTGCACGCTCAGTATTTTTGACTATACAAATGCCTCGATTTACTATGTTATAGTAGCTGATATGGTTGCTAGCATGGACGGAGTTGACAGCGTACAAACAGCCCGCCTTACGGGCCGCCCTTTGAAAGAGGTCGATTTTAGCGACCTTCGCCTATTACATTCCAATCCCGAAGTCATGGCGACTCTCGGTGGTGTCCGCACCCCAGAGGAAACGCAGTGTTTCCTCAAGGCCTGTTGTGAACACTGGCAGCAGCACGGTTTTGGCCTGTGGGCCTTCCGCGAAAAACACTCGATGGATTTTGTAGGCCGTGGAGGTTTGCGCAAGGCTACTCTCGAGCACGGTAATGAAATCGAGCTCACCTACGCCTTATCGCGCGAGTATTGGGGCCGCGGCTTCGCAACAGAAATGGCCCTCGCAAGCATCGAGGTTGCCTTTGATGTCTTGTATATTTCGAGCTTGGTCGCTCTCATTCTCGAGGGCAATGCCTCTTCCAAAAAGGTGATCGATCGTGCAGGCTTCCGCTACGAGCGCGATGTTCTCTGGAGTGGCAAGTCACATCAGCTCTACCGTCTTACACGCCAAGGCTGGGACTCTTTAGACCCTAATCATTACTAGTTGCTAGCGAGTTTTTATTGTTGAGGGTGTGTCACTCTTCTCGATTTTTATTGGCATGCTTGACTCGTTTTTCTATAGTTTAGGTTCAGTTAATCCCCATTTTGCCTGCTATGGAAGTCCTCGCTATCATCCCAGCCCGCGGAGGCTCTAAGTCCGTCTCTCACAAAAATCTCCGCCTTGTCGGCGGGAAGCCTCTCATTACCCACGCGGTGGAGAGTGCACGCGCTGCCATGTGTATTCGCCGCGTTGTTGTTTCTACTGATGACGAAAAAATCGCTCAAGCAGCACGGGTTGCCGGCGCTGATGTTATCATGCGCCCTGCGGAGATCAGTGGAGATGATGCCTCAAGCGAATCCGCCGTAATGCACGCGCTTGAGCAGCTCGAAACCGCAGAAGGCTATAGGCCCGAGTGCATTGTGTTTATGCAGTGTACCTCACCTCTCATCACTTCAGAAGACATCGATCAAGGCTTTTCCTCCTTCATTCGCACAGGCGCGGATGCGCTCTTCTCGGCCGTGCCTTATCATGGTTTTCTCTGGGAAGAAGTGCGCCCCGGTGAGGTCAAGGCCATCAATCATGACGCCTCCATTCGCCAGATGCGACAAGCCTGCGAGCACCAATACCAAGAGACCGGCGCCTTTTATATCATGACAACCAAGGGCTTTTTTGATGCAAAGCATCGTTTCTTTGGCAAGGTTGCCTGTCATCCTATAGATGCCAGTCGGGCGATTGATATCGACACAGAGCAAGACTTAAAACTTGCAGACTATCTTATGCGCGAGCGCCAAAAAGAAAGCAAACGAGTAAACCAGGGCAATCGTCTCGAAAAAATTGGGGCAGGCATTCCTGCAGCTTCCTCCATGAAAGCCCGCTTTTCCAAGTCTTCTAATTAATGTCACAAACACTTAAGCTTGGCCAGCACTGGGTAGGCGAGGGGCGCTCTTGCTACATCATTGCTGAGATTGGTATCAATCACAATGGCTCAGTGGCATTGGCAAAGCAGCTGGTTGATGTTGCTGTCGATGCAGGCTGCCAAGCTGTAAAATTTCAAAAGCGTGATCCTGAACTCTGTGTTCCAGAAGACCAGCGCGACATTCCTCGCGAGACCCCGTGGGGTTTATTAACGTACCTTGAGTATCGCAAGCGCCTGGAGCTCAGTTCTGCAGATTTCGAGGAGCTCGATGCCTACTGCCATAAGCGCGGTATCGATTGGTTTGCTTCTTGCTGGGATGAGCCATCGGTTGATTTTATCGAGGCATTCAATCCTCCCTGCTATAAAGTGGCTTCAGCTTGCTTAACCGATCATGCCCTGCTCGATAAGACCCGTTCAACCTGTAAGCCGTTGATGCTCTCTACAGGCATGTCGACCTGGGAAGAAATTCTAGCCGCTATGAATCGGGTGGATCCAGCCTCAGTCGTTCTCCTGCATGCAACGAGTGCCTACCCATGCCAGCCAAGTGAGCTTAACTTAAAAATGCTTACCACTTTGCGGGAACACTTTCCTGTGCCGATTGGTTATAGTGGCCATGAAGTCGGCCTGCAGACAAGCCTTGCCGCCGTTGCTTTGGGTGCCTGTGTACTGGAGCGCCACATCACCCTCGATCGTACCCTCTGGGGAAGTGATCAGGCGGCCTCGGTTGAGCCCCATGGCTTGAAGCGCCTGATTCGTGATATCCGTGTCTTTGAGGAGGCTCTCGGAGATGGTGTTAAGCGTGTTTATCCCAGTGAACACCCCCAACGAGACCGGCTAAGACGCATGACTTTAAAGAAATAATAGATGCTCCTTGGCCGTAAATATATTTATATATGAATTGCCCTTATGGGTAACCAAACTACCAGGACCATGCGATTCTGAGACCTTCCTTAGGAATGTGTACCATTATTTGGCTCTTAGGGGTGCCGCGTGGAGACCTTTCGAATGCTAACTTGAATTATAATAGAAGTTTTCTGTATTTCTTGGTCGATTGCAGGCGTATTTGGAGTTGAAATATCCTAATTTGGAAGCATCTCCTCAAGCTTATGCAGAGCGATTGCATCATATCCACGGTCAAATTGGGGACGATTACCATTCGCTTATTGAGAGAAACCATGAATGTTTTCTCTACGATCAAGGGGCTGCTGCCTTGCGCTTTTAAGGTCTTGTTTGACCTCGCGTTTGATGGCTTGG
>DCBD01000010.1 GCA_002313355.1 Opitutia bacterium UBA1116
TGGCCCACGAGGGCATGATGACGACGCGCGGTAGGGCTGTTTTGTCCCATTCACTTACGTGAAGCTCTAGCTCCCCGCGCTCCATTTGGTAAAGGCTGACTGATCCCTCAATGTGAGTTCCTTCCTGGGCGCTTAGTTTTAAAGCTTCTAATTGTATGGCGTTTCCTGCAAGCTCGGATGTATCTTGAGGCTCGATGTTCCAGTCAACAAAAAGTTTACTCGGTGCATCCAGCGTGATGGTGTGCCGGTCTTTTGCTGAAAAGCTCATTGCCAGGATGTCTATTTCGCACGCTGTGTTCGACCAAAGGACGTTGCTCTCGAGTGAAAGGGTGCCTCCTTGGTCACTGTTAACTTCGACTTTGACGGGCTCTATGGTGTGTTTATGCCCTTCGAAGGTAATGGAGCCTGAGAGTGGGTAGAGGTGAGGGACTTTAAGCGTGTCGATCGAGCCTTGGCCTGAGTAGTTAAGGTCTTCCCAGGGGCCGTTGATCTTTGCCGTAAAATTACCCGAGTTTAGTTTGAGCTCGTAGCCTTCTAGTAAGCGAGCCAGCAGGGCATTGTCCAGATGCGTTTTGATGGAGCATTCTTGGAAGGCTTTTTCTCCAAAGTCGATGATTCCTTGGCCTTCAAATGAAGAACCTTCCTTCAGCTTGAAAGAAGTATTTTTGACGATGAGCTGAGAGCCGCGTAGCATGCCATCTAGGGTGAGTGTGTCTACACTCAAGTCCAGGAAAGTCATCTTTTCTCCTATAAGCTGGGTGCTGATCTCTGGCTCTGCATCGCTCAGTGTATTATCGAGCGTCAAGCTTGCTTTGATGGTTCCTGTAATGGGAAGTAGTTCTGCTTTGTCAAAGTAGATGGCTATGTGTACCGTTGTATGGTCCTTGTCTGGTCGACTCAGCGCTGTATCGATATCACTCGCCCCAATTTTAAAGGTATCGATGTAGATGTGCTTGGTGTCGCCGTGTAGTTCAATCAGTGCAATAAGGGGAGGGTCGTTCGTTTTCTTGCTCTGTGCGTTTCCTTTTAGACGAATCTTGTAGGCCTCGTTTTCCCAAAGAGCAGATGCATCGATTATCCAGGGCTGATAGCCATCAAATGTGATGATTTCATCACTCAAGACAAAATGCTTGGTCTCAAAGCGGGCGGTGCTTGGGAGTGTGTCCTTGGGCTTAAAAATAATCTCAAAACTTGCAGGATTTTCGGCAAGCTGCAGTGTACCTCCTATTTCGAGTGCTTCTTCGCTTAATTTTAATTTTCCATGAATTGCGAGATCTTTTCTCGGGAGTGATACTGTGGTGTCCACATCGCGACTGCCAAGACCCTTGCATTGCAGGATGAAAGGCTGTCCATGGTCAACCCATCCGCCGTGAATGGTAAAGTCCCTTTTTTTCCAGGTTACTTCAATTAAGTTGAATGTGTGTTGGTTAAAGGTGAATAAGCCTTCGTTCGCTTCAAGGCCTATAAAGAGCGGGCTTGCCCAGGCCAGTGTTTTATGGGTGGCTTGTGCAAGTTCGAAGGGAGTTGCTTCGTCTGTGCTTGAAGCGCCTTTTGGGCTGCTCGTTGTTTCGGTTGTTAGGGTGTAGGCCCAGGTATCGATGAGTAGGGTGTCTTTTTGGGTAATGCCGAGTATCTGGAAAAGTGCAAACAGTGGCGTCGGGGCTTCTAAATACTCCATAGATGCCTTATGGCCCTGATCGTTTTTCCATGAGAGTCCTTCAAGGGCAAAGCGTCGAAAATTAAGCTTTTTGTAGGCATTGAGTTCGATATTTTGAGCGTTGAGCCATCGGGGGAGCACCTCAGGTAGCCACCAGGGAGCACTGAGGAGTATGAGCATGAGGCCCAGTGTAAGCCATAAGATGCTTTTAGTGATGATGATAGCGCAAGCTCGAAGCATGAGAGAAGTCATTTTAGTATTCGATTTTGACAGGATATGGCAATGCAGGAAACATGCTTTTGGATACTTAATGGATAGCCTTGAAGCTGCCTGTGAAGGAATCTCTTTTTGTAGATAAATCCCTTGTGTTTTTTGCTTAAATTGAACTATCATGGCGGACGATTATGGCAGAAGCTTACCAGGTGATTGCACGGCGTTGGCGCCCACGAAACTTCGATGAACTCGTTGGGCAAGAACATATTGTGCGTACTCTCAAGAACGCCATAACACAGGATCGCATCGCCCACGCTTATTTATTTGTAGGCCCTAGGGGCACCGGGAAGACAAGCACGGCCCGCCTATTTGCCAAAGCCCTAAACTGCGAGGATGGCCCTTCTGTCACCCCTCCTGAAGATTCACCCACCTGCCAGGCTATCATGCAGGGCTCCTGTATGGACGTCATTGAGATTGACGGGGCCTCCAACAATTCTGTCGATCAAGTCCGTGAGCTTCGCGAAGAGTGCCAATACTCCCCAGCTCAGTGCCGCTTCAAGATTTATATTATCGATGAGGTTCACATGCTTTCGACAGCAGCATTCAACGCTCTGCTCAAGACCCTCGAGGAGCCCCCTTCCCACGTAAAGTTCATTTTTGCCACAACCGAGGCGAACAAAGTCCTGCCCACCATTGTTTCGCGCTGTCAACGTTTTGAGTTTCGCCCTATTGAGGATGCTATTATTGCCGATAAGCTCGCTACGATTGCGGAGGCTGAGTCGATCCATGTTCCCCGCGAAGCGCTCATCTCCATTGCACGGATTGCAGGAGGGGGGATGCGCGATGCCCAGTCCATCCTAGACCAGATGATTTCCTTTTGCGGTAAGTCCATCACCGAGGGGGATGTTCTCGATGTCTATGGCTTAGCTTCTCCTGCACAAATACAATCCCTCGCTAAGGCGCTTGCCTGCTGTGATCACAAGTCACTGCTTGACGAGGTGGAGGCGCTCACCCACGAAGGTCGAGATCTTTACCGCGTCCTTCTAGACCTTACAGCCTGGGTGCGCGAATGCTTGCTAGATGCGATCGCTCAAGGCGGCCGTTCGGCGAAGATCGGCCATCCATTAAGCACAGAGTCGGTCATGCGTATGCTCGAAGCTCTCCACACGGGTGAGGGTATGCTGGCACGAGGCCTCTCTGAAAAGGTCAGTTTTGAGGTGGTTCTCCTCAAGGCTATGGAAGAAGGGCGAACGCGAGCGATCGACTCTCTTCTCCAAGAAATCACCCACCTATCAGATCGACTTCCTGAAGAAGCCGGCAAAAAAAAAATCAGCTCGAGCAAAGGGTTAGATAACGAGGCTCCTTCGTCTGTTCATGCTCCTGAGGTTGCTAATACAGCTGAAGCACCCGAGCTTCCCTCTAATGAGGTACCTGTGCCTGAGCGCTCTGCTCAACCAATAGGCCAGGCTGAGCTCGAGGCAGCTGTTGCCAATATTCCTGCTTCAACACGTACTTTGCTTGATGAGCTTTTTCGCGTTCGCTTTACAACCCTCCGCCCCGTTAATAGGGAGAAGGGCTACTGGAAGTCTTAAGCTTCCTCTGGATTAGGCATTTTTAGTTGTAGAGCGGTAAATAGCGCTCTTTCAAGTAGCGGATAAGTGCTTTCGGTGAGAGCGACTCTCCGGTTACGTGCTCAACGAGCTCCAGTGTCCGGTAGCGTTTTCCTTGGCTGTGGATGTTTTGCCTTAACCAGCCGAGCATCGCGCTAAAGTCTCCTTGAGCAAAATCATCTTCCAGATGTGGAAGTGCTTTATTGGCTGTTTCCCAGAGCTGGGCTGCCATCATATTGCCCATGCAGTAACTTGGGAAGTATCCAAAGCAGCTCCATGCCCAGTGAATATCCTGCATGCAGCCCTGGGCATCGCTTGGAGGTGTAAATCCAAGCAACGATTCTGTGAGGCTATTCCAGGCTTCGGGAAGGTCATTCACATCGAGCTCACCTGCAAAGAGCTGTTTTTCAAGGGTGAATCGTAAGATGATGTGCAAGTTGTAGGTAAGCTCATCGGAGTCAACGCGGATGGGATTGAGGTCGACGGCGTTGATGGCCCGGTAAAGGGTTTCAGGGTCAATATCTTTGAGCTCATCTTTGAAGGCTTCGCGGTACTTAGGCTCCCAATACTTCCAGAACCCTCGACTGCGGCCGACTTGGTTTTCCCACAGACGGCTCTGGGACTCGTGAACAGCACTGCCTACAGCTTGCGCAAGAGGAGTGCCCTCATGTTCTGCTGGGAGGCCGAGCTCGTAGAGCCCATGTCCGGCTTCGTGGATAGAGCTAAAGAGTGAGTCCAGCGGGTGGTCTTCATGAAAGCGTGTTGTGATACGGCACTCCGAGGGGTTTCCGATGCAGAAGGGGTGTAGGGCGACGTCAATCCTGCTGCGTGAAAAGTCAAAGCCTATCTTCTCGATGACTTGCTTTAAGAAGGTACGCTGCGTGTCGACAGGGAAGCCTTTGAAGATTTTAGAGCTCGTTTTTTGGGGCGATTCCAAAACTTGTCGTACGAGGGGAACGAGTTCTTCTTGAAGTTCTGCGAAGAGACGGTCAACGGTTTGGGTGTCAAGCCCTGGATCAAACTGATCAATCCAGTAGTCATAAGGATTGTCTTTAAACTCCTGATAAGCTGATTCTTCAAGAGAGAGGTCAATGTTACGCTTAAGGTAGGGCGCAAAGCTTGCATAGTCGTTGTTTTTGCGGGCTTCTGCCCAAACGTGAAAAGCTTCGCTCGTTGCCTTCTTTTTTTTTGCAACAAAATCTGCGGGCAGTTTTGCTTTGAGGTCATAGTCTCTGCGTGCTTCGCGAACAACGACTTGTTGGTCTGGTGTAAGTGCATCGTGGTGCTTTTCTAGCGCTTTGAGCCAGGTGTGGATGCGCTCTTCGGTACTTGCTGCGTGTAGGGTTTCTGCCAAAGCGCCTATTTGGGCCCCGCGAAGTTTAGCGCAGCTCTCGGCTCCTGGAAGGTTGACTTGTTGGTCCCACTCGAGAAGCCACTGAGAGGTGAAGAGGTAAAAAATCTTTTTTAACTGTTCTGTGAGCGGTATATAGTTGTCTTCAATTGCTTTCATAATGCCTTAATTGAGTACTATCATTGCCAGATGGATGCAATTGCCGATTGCTCGATCCAGCCAGTTTGTCCTTGTGCAGTTTCAACGCGTGCATAGGGCTCGTGAAACGCTCCGTCAAGGGTGACGATTTCACCGGCCCTTCCATAAGCAATTGCATTGCTGCTCGGTGTCGGAGTTATTTTAATGCTAGCTTCATGGGCAATGATAACCGCTTGTTTGCTTTGCATGTGGTAGGCTGCAAGAGCAATGCCACAGGCTGCAAAGCCCGCACAAGCAAGGCCTGCCAATGTGTAGCTCAAACGCTTTCTAAAGCCGTAGAGCGTTGGAAGGAGTAAGAAAATGAGCATCACCCAAAATGCAAGAGCTGCGAGCCAAACCCAGTTGTTGACTGCCATAGAGCTTGCATAGCGGGTCCACCTTGATTCTGTCCCCGGGATGAGATCTGCCTCCTTGCGCAGATGAGCAAGGTTCGCCTTGGCGTCCGGGTTGCTAGGGTCTATTACAAGAACTCGTTCGTAGTGCAAGATGGCGTGCCCGGTTTCTCCTAGTTTTGCATAAGCATTGCCGAGATTAAACTGTCCAGCTGTCGTTTGCTCTTTGGTGAGCGATCGGTCATACAACTCTACAGCCTCTTTATATTTGCCTTCAGTAAAAGCTTCGTTGCCTTCTTGGAAAAATGTTTCCGCGGAGCTGCCTGCCTGCAGTGCAGTTAGTCCAAGCATGCAAGTTCCGATGAAATACCACGTAAGTTTCCTGATCATCATAATAGTTCCTCCAGGGTTGAGAGTAGGGTGGCCAAGCGGTCGACCCAAGCGCTGAGTTCGCTTGTTTGAATCTTTCGGGCTCCGAAGCGCACTGCATCAACCCCCTCGACAAAGGTTTTTACTTCACTGAGAAGTTTTTCACTCGCTTTATGTTTGTGCAGTAATCTTTCGATTTCTTGCCAGGTTAACGTCTCTGCACGTTCTTTAGATGAGGTCCCAAGCGCATTTTGTAATGCCTTGTGTGCTTCGACAAAAAACGCCAGCGTGTCGTGCTTGTCCGCAGCTTGTTGAGCGGCAGCAAAGTGCTTTTTGACCGATTTCTTTGAGTGGACTCTGCGCGCATAGAGAGGATTGCGCTCCATCTTTATCTGCCGCATACGCACGGTGATCCACCCAATGAGCCCAACGCCTATGAGCCCTTGAAGCACCCAGAAATAAGGCCGTTTGATGACAGGCTGTAAAGATCCCCGCCTGCCCGGAAATTCCGTTTCGATACCCACAAGGCCAGGCTCTTTGGGGGTGCGTATTGGTTCGTTATCATCCTCTTCTTGGGATGCTCCTACAATGGCAGGCGCCATGCTTATAGGGTTGTTTCCGCTGAGTGCCTCCGTTACTTGGATGGGCATGGGCTCGGCAACGGCTTCCTTGTAAGTCCCGCTTTCAGGATCAAAGTAAGTAAAGCGTACTATGGGCGTTTTTTCGATCGATGCAGACTTGGGTATTAAAATATACTCAACGGTCTCTACGCCGCGGTAGCCTAGCGCATCGGTTGGTGTGAAGGAGCGCTTGGGCTCATAAGCTTTCCATAGGTTTTGCGTATTGAGCCCAGGGGCTTGGATGCGGTCAAAATTCCCTTTGCCGCTGATGCTAAGGGAGAGCGTTACCGGTTCGCCGACTTCAACAGTATCTGCTGAGAGCTTGGAGTACACGGTGAAGTCTCCAATGGCCCCTGTAAAATTTTCTGGACGACCTTCGCGAGGTAGTGGGATGATTTCAATGGGGGTCGCCCCGGTGTCTACTTTAGCTTGCCGTATGTCGTACATGAACTGCGAGAGGTAGGAGCCAATGGGTGAAAAACTTTTGAGGCCGAGGTCATCGGGGATGATGACCTCGAGCAAGTACTCAAACTTGAGAGGAAACTCACCAGCCTTGATCGGCGTTACGGTAAATGTCCACGTGACTTCTTGATACTGCACATTGCCGCGCTGCACAATGCTGCTTTGAGGCATGTCTTCGGAGGCAGAGACAACGAAGGCATCATCTTCTTGACTAGGCTCTTCAGAGACGAGTCGCGACTGTACGCCCGCTTGTACGAACAACTTTACTTGGCAGGGGATCGTTTCGCCAACGTAGAGTTTTTTCTTTGGAATGATCAGTTCAAGCTTAACGGGTGGGGCAGTATCGCTATTATCTCCCTGAGGCGCATCCGCCTTGAGTACGCTGAGTGATGCAGCAGGCACAGTGTATGGTTCTCCGTCAATCGTCACCTCAAAGCTCGGCACCGTATACTCACCCACTTCTTGTGCGTCGACCCGATAGCCAACGGTCACCTGAGTGCGCGTATTTCCGTTGTAGACAAAGACGCGCCGTTGGGTCTCTCCAGGGATAAATCTTAACCCTGGGATTTTAGGGAGCTGCACGCGGGGTGCTGATTGAATTCCTTGAAATTCAATTCTGTAGGCTGCCGAGCTTCCTACACTCATGTGTGAAGGCGAAAAGCTGCTTTTGATGTTAATGCTTTCAGCAAGCGCTACCGTTGAGGTGCCGTGAAGGGTATAGAGTCCCAGACACATTAAAAGAGTTTGCTTAAGTCTTTTCATGAAGGCTTACCAGTCCTTAACGGGTTCATTGTTTTCAGTATGGTCACCAAATCCAGCAAAGGGAAGTTTTCTTTCGACGGCCTTGAGCGAGTCAAGTAGGCGTTCTGCCTCTTCGCGTCGCATGGCATCCCAGGCTTGCACAAGGTCTTCGCCGCGCTCTTGGTTCCCGGTTTCTGCATCAGCGGCTGATGCGCCTTGCGGGGCTTCTCCTTCAATTGGGCCCACTTGATTGCCTTGCGTGTCCTGCGGGGTACCACCGCGCTCATCCTCTCCTTGAGCGTTTTCATTTCGCGCGTCCTCATTGTTATTTTGCTCATTATTAGATGACTGTCCATCTTCCAAAGCCTCTTCAGTTCCTGGTTCACGGTTGTCGTCAGAGGCGCCTTCATTCT
>DCBD01000053.1 GCA_002313355.1 Opitutia bacterium UBA1116
TTGTGCCTGCATGCAGCTGAGTACTTGATGAAGTCTCTTGATATTGATCGTAACCTATTAGGTGCTATCGTCTGTGTGACTCAGACTCCTGACTATTGGCAGCCTTGTAATGCAGCCGTTTTGCACGGCAGGATGGGTTTGAGTAAAGACTGCGCCGCTTTTGATGTTAATCTCGGGTGTTCTGGTTATGTTTATGGCCTATGGCTTTTATCTATGATGATAGAAACTGGTTTTTGCGACAAGGTATTACTTTTAGCTGGGGATACCATAAGTCGTTGCGTTCACAAGAATGATAGGAGTGTGGCGCCTCTTTTTGGGGATGCTGGTAGTGCAACTTTAATTGAGTGCGCAAATGACAGTCCGTCTTGGTATTCTTTAAATACAGATGGGTCCGGGTTTGATGGGTTGATTATTCCTGCGGGCGGGTTTCGTTTGCCTGCAAATTCTGAGAATGCCAAGGCGCACCAAGATGCAGATGGTAATTGGCGGAGCCTTCAGAATCTAAGGATGAATGGTTCTGAAATTTTTAATTTTTCTATGCGAGAAGGGCCTGCTTCGGTTCAACGTGTCCTTGAATATGCAAAGCTAAAAAAAGAAGACATGGCTTATTTCTTTTTTCACCAGGCTAATAAGTATATTTTGGGTAATATTGCGCGCAGGCTTAATATTTCTTTAGATAAGGTCCCATGTGGTGTTGTTTCTGAATATGGAAATCAAAGTAGCGCTTCTATTCCTGGTGTTATATGCAGTACCTTAAGTAATGGTGCTTTTCCCGAAGGAAACGTATTACTTTCGGGTTTTGGGGTTGGTCTTTCTTGGGCTTCAGCTATTATGAGCCTGAAAGGCCTAGAGACGTGCAAGATTGTAGACTTCAAGTCTAATGATTAAGGGCTAGCTTTGCTAGAAGCGTATAATCCAAGATTTGCAATATGTTTCATGAGATCTTGAAAACCTGGGTCTTTCCAGAGGGTGTTTAGCGGAAGGTTGCTAGATATTCTTATAAAATATTGTTCTTTCTTTTGATTAAGTCCAAACGTTTTTATGTCTTTGAAGATTGCAAATAGATTGTGAAGGTTTTCTTGGTCATAGGTGTACGCCTGATCTCCTACTAGATGCCAAAAGAATACATTTTCAGACGTTTCATCTTTTTCAAAGGAGCCGTATTCAAAGGGCTTAAGGGGAGTATCATTGATACTCTTTTGGATGTTGTAGTCTCTAAAGGTGGACGTCCACCCGTTTTGTACCCAACATGTGTCTGGCGTGTGGGAACCCACTAGCCTTGGGGGTACTTTCCCTGGGCTCCAGTAGGCAATATAAACGCCAATATGGTTTTCGCCTTGAGTGTAATAACGAGATAAGTAATCATCGAAATTGAGAAATGACGATACCCTTGCTCTAAGTTCTTCAGTCTCTGCAATGGGAACGTCTTGAGATGACCAGCCTGGGATGTTTGCTGGAATTAACTCATTAAGCAGCGCAGTTTTAGTTGGAGTATTGGAGGCCTCTAGTTGTAAAAATAGTTGCAGGCAAACCAGGGCAATTAAAGTGATTACACTAAAGCCAATGATCCAGGTTAAAAGGCGTTGGGGTTTTTGCATAAAAGCGTTGAAATAAGTTCAGGAGGCGTAAGAATGGTGGAGTATTTTTGATGAATACCTACCTCAAAAGACTAACCGTTCCATTGTCTATATCAAGCTTTGCTTTTTAGTTATAGTATGAAGTTTTCTCATTTGAGTACTTACTCTTGGCTTAGAACACTTTTTTTAATAGGTTCATATAGCTTAGCTTGTGTTCTAAGTTTATTTTTAGCTTTTGAGCTTAGGTATGATTTTATAGTCCCTCCTGCTGCGCAAGAGTTACGTTGGGAAATACTAATGTGGCTTGTTCCTTTGAAGCTAGTTTTTCTCTTTGCCTTCGGGCAGTTTGAAGGCTTGCTAAGTTATTTCAGGTTGCCAGATATGAGTAGGATTTTTGCGGCCCTTAGTATTGTTAGTGCTTATCTAGTTTATTTGTGGTATCTCTTTGATGGCGAGGATTGTCCTCCAAGGAGCGTTATTTTAGCAGATCTTCTTTTTTCGCTTATTTTCATCGGTGGGATGCGTATGGTTTTTCGCTTATCTCGAGAGCGTCTGTTGAGTCCTCCAAAGATAGGGCGTGGTTCAGAGCGAGTAGCTATTATTGGCGCGGGAGATGCGGGCGCTTCGCTGGCTGCAGATTTATTGAGTAAGCCTGGCCTTGGAATGCGCCCCATAGTGTTTTTAGATGATGATGTTAGCAAACATCATTGGCATATTCACGGCATTCATGTTATTGGGAAGCCTGAGGCTTTGCCCCAAGTAAAGGAAAAATTAGGCATTCGTAAAGTTGTGCTAGCCTTACCTTCTGCCTCTAGAAAACGAATTAAAGAATTAGTCGATCTTGCTCGTGAAAACAATATTGTTGCTCAGATTGTTCCACCGCTTTCTGAGATTGCCACGGGTAAAGTTTTGGCGAACCAAGTCAGGCCTGTTGAATTAGAGGATTTGCTGGGTAGAGATCCTGTTGCTTTGGATTCGGAGCAAATCGAGCAGCTTGTTTCTGGGAAAACGGTGATGGTTACGGGGGCTGGAGGAAGCATTGGTAGTGAGCTTTGTCGACAAATTGCTGCTAAAAAAGCAAAAAGCATTTTGTTGATTGAGCAATCAGAAGTGCAACTTTTTCCAATTGAGCAGGAACTTATTCAAAAGGGTTATGGTGGGACGAGTCAGGCGTTAATCGCTGATATCTTAGATGAAGAAAGAATGCGTTACATTTTTGAGCGCTTTAAGCCAGATATTGTTTTTCATGCCGCAGCGCATAAGCACGTGCCGCTTATGGAGGCTCAGCCCAGTGAGGCACTCAAGAATAATACATTAGGTACGGCATGTGTCGCAGCGCTTGCCTCGCAGTATGCAATTGAACGGTTTGTTCTCATTTCAACAGATAAGGCTATTAATCCTACAAGCATGATGGGGGCATCCAAGCGAATGGCAGAACTTGTGATTCAGTCTTACCAAGCGAAACCGGGAAATCGGACGCAATTTATGGCAGTTCGGTTTGGCAATGTACTTGGGTCTTCAGGGAGCGTGATTCCCGTGTTTAAAAAACAGATTGCCGAAGGTGGTCCGGTTACCGTAACACATCCAGACGTGACGCGGTATTTTATGACGATACCTGAAGCAGTTGGCCTTGTTCTTCAGAGTGCTACGTTGGGCCACGGTGGAGAAATCTTTGTTTTAGACATGGGTGAGCCTATTAAGATTATTGATGTTGCCAAACAGTTGATTGAGTTAAGTGGGTTTCGTCCTGAAATTGATATTGCTATTCAGTTTGTGGGGCTTCGTCCTGGAGAAAAACTATACGAAGAGCTTCAGCATAATGACGAACGACTGGGTAAGACAGAACATCCCAGGGTACGCTGTCTATTAGCAGACTGGAAGGAGGCAGAGTTTACAGATAAGAAACTTAAACAAATTAAGGATTCTCTTATTACAATGTCTCGTTCCGAGCTTAAGTGCTTGCTTCAGGATTTTGTACCGGAGTACACGCCATTTTTTGAGGACTAAGAACGTCTTTAAGATAGGCGGGGTAGTTTATAGTAACTTGCTAATGAAATTTTTGAGCCGATTAAAAGCAAGGACCTTTTTCCCGTAAATAATCACTTGAACGCGCATTTGTTCTCGATAGAAGGTGTTTTCTCCTGCTATTGGAGCTTCTGCAATATAGATAGGGTAGCTTTTTTCGAGAGACTCTTCTTGTGTTGCAAAGGTTTGCCTCGGGGCAGGACCACCAAAGCTGGTGAATGCTGCTTCAAAGTAATCTTCAGGAAACAGAGCTTTTCTTTGAGGAAGCAGCTCAATGGAGGTAGAGAATGTTTTTCCCGTGGCTATCCATTCACCACGAACTTTAGACTTTAATTCTACTTGACGCGCTTCGGCTTCCGTGAGTGGTATTAAGAGCTTTAGATGAGTGTTATTTCCAACTTTTAAAAGAGGTGTTCCTGCCGTGACAAAAGTTCCTTTTAGTCTTTGAAGGTCCGGCGTCAGAATATACCCTGGAGAGGATGATTTAAGCACTAGCTCATCTGCAAGGGCTTTAATAGAGTAATAATGTGCTTCGGTGGCTTTAAATTGTTCGATAGCCTCCGTGATTTTAGATTGATCACTCCATGTTGAAGAGGACTGAAGCTCAAAGAAGTTGAGCCGACTGCGTTGGAGATCTGTTTCAGCTGCGGTTAATTCTGCTTGGACTTTGG
>DCBD01000128.1 GCA_002313355.1 Opitutia bacterium UBA1116
CACCGCCTGCAGCCCTTCGGCTTCGTCCCTCGAGCATACCTTTGAAGAACGCTACAAAACAGCCCATGATGCTCGCGACATCCCTGCACTGATGGCCCTGTTTGACTGGGAGGGCATCTCCCCTCACATTCAAACAGCAACGCGCAAAGCCCTCACCTGGGAATTTCAATTCTCCATTCGCTCGATAGAGGTTGAGCCTAAGGGCCATAGCTATGAGGCACGCATCGAGTACGACACCCCAGAGCGCTTGACTACGAAGTACTTACTTAAAGAAGAAGCAGGCGAGCTACGCATTCTCTTAAATCCTGGGAAGAAGCCCTCACCCCACTCCCACTGAAAAAAAGGTTGTCATCCCCAAGCCCGCTCATCAGATTTCCTTAGCATTAAGACCTTATGAAAATTAAAGCATATTTAAAACCACATTGCGGATGGAGCAAGGGCGTTCGAGCCATCTTCAAAAAGTACACGCTCGACTACGATGATATCGACATCATCAACCATCCTGAAAATTACGCTGAGATGGTCGAGAAGTCAGGCCAAAATCTCTCTCCCTGTGTTGAGATTGATGGGGTCATGCTCGCAGATGTCAGCGGCGAAGAAGTAGAGGCCTACATGCTTCAAAACAAACTCGTTGAAGCTAACACTGCAGAGCCCGAAGTACCGATCAATGCTCCTTGCACGGATGAAGAGCACGCAGAGCAAGCTCGCCGCTCAGAGTCTATCCGCTTCTTCTAAACAAGCCGCTTCTGTAGAGGCTCCCGATCATTTTTTCAGTTCATGGAAGGCATTCCCGATATTGCTAACTTCAAAAAGCGCTTTGAAGATATTGACAAACAGATGCTTGATCCTGACTTTTTCCAGGATCAACGCCGCGCTGCCAGCCTATCTCGTGAACACCAAAAGCTAAACGGCCTCATCGAGCTTTACACACAACTCGAAAAAGCCCACGAGACGGTCGAAGAGCACCGCGCATTGATCAACGATCCCAATGCGGACCCTGAGCTCACCGAACTTGCCAAAGAAGAAGTTGCCGAGCTGGAGGTATCTATCCCCGAGCTCAAACAAAAGATTTTAGTCGAGATGATTCCCCCTGAAGCATCCGACTCGCGCAACACCGTGATGGAAGTTCGCGCTGGCACTGGCGGCGATGAAGCTAGCCTCTTTGCTGCAGACCTTTACCGCATGTACACCCGCTACGCCGAAACGCGCGGCTGGAAAATTGAGATCATGAACAGCAGCCCCTCGGAGTGTGGTGGCCTCAAGGAAATCATCTTTCTTGTCTCCGGCGAAGAGGTCTACAAGGCCCTCAAGTACGAGAGTGGCGGGCACCGCGGCCAGCGCGTCCCAACGACGGAAGCCAGCGGCAGGATCCACACCTCGGCAGCAACGGTTGCTGTGCTTCCCGAAGCCGAAGAGGTCGACATTGAGATCAAGCCCGATGAGCTCGAAATCAGCGTCTGCCGCGCAAGTGGTCCTGGGGGCCAGGGCGTCAACACGACGGACTCGGCTGTCCAAATCCTCCACAAACCAAGTGGCCTCATCGTCACCTGTGCTGACGAGCGCTCCCAAATCAAAAACAAAACCAAGGCTCTCAAAGTCCTGCGCTCTCGCCTGCTCAAGGCCAAAGAAGAAGAAGAGCGTGCCAAATACGCTGCCAACAGGAAAAGCCAAATTGGCTCCGGGGACCGCAGCGAGCGCATTCGCACTTACAACTTTCCTCAAAGCCGCCTTACCGATCATCGCATCGGCCTTACCCTGTACAGTCTTCCTGAGATCATGGAAGGTAAGCTCGACGAGCTCTTACAAGCGCTCGAAGTTGCCGCCCAAGAAGAAAAGATCCAAAACCTCCTCGAGGAAACAGCCCAGGCCTAACGCGCCTTTTGGAGGCGCTCGAGCACCTGCGTATGCAAGGCGGGAACGGCGGCCACAGCAGAGCTGCCTGCTTCTGCTTCGTTGCCATCAAGGTCCGTAATGATGCCTCCTGCTCCGCGAATCACAGGGATAAGGGGCAGCAAGTCCCACGGGTTCATAATCGGATCCACCATGACATCGGCCCTACCCGAGGCAACCATGAGGTAGCCATAACAGTCCCCCCAGGTGCGAACGATACCAGCCCCTTGAAAGGCTTCGTGCATCTTCACCTTCCAGGTGGCCTTTTTGTAACTGGGCGGAACCGCGTCCGTGAAGAGCATCGTCGCCCGGGCCCAATCCTCTGTGTTGCGAACACGGACAGGATTGCCATTGAGTAGAGTCCCCTCGGGTGTACCGAGGCAAAGCTCTCCTAAAATGGGTTGGTTGATAGCCCCGTAAATCGGCTTCCCTTCATGAAGGAGGCCGATAAGCGTCCCAAACAAAGGTACCCCATGGACAAAACTTTGCGTCCCATCAATCGGGTCTAAAATCCAGACATAGTCAGCGTCTTCACGGTCACTCCCGTATTCTTCGCCGATAATACCATGGTCTGGGAAGTGACCTTCGATCTGCGCACGGATCAGAGCCTCCGCCTCGCGGTCTGCGCGGGTGACGGGGGTGGCATCCTCCTTGTGTTCGAGGCCAATGTCCTCAGCACCAAAAAAACTACGGATGAGACGGCCACTCTCCTTGCAGAGGTACTCGATGAATTTTGCAAAATCTTCTGACATAATAGCTTTCCTGTAGGGGTAATAAAGAGCTTGCTCAGGAGCCTTCCATCAAAAAACTTGTTGAGTGCACTGGCAAGCAATTCCCATCCATATTATTGATTTTGAGGGCAGCCGTCAAACGGGCATTCTCGAATATGGGATTGTTAGCCTAGCAGATGGGCAAGTCCGTACGGCGCAAACCCGCTTCTGTTGCGCAAAACAGGCCATTCCTGCTAGCGAAACAGCTCAGCACGGTATCACGGACAAAGACCTACTTACAGCAGACCCTATCGATGGCGATTGGGAGCTGTTTCGATCACTCCGCAGCACAGGCCCCCTTGGGGCGCACCATGCCCCGGTAGAAAATCGCTTTTTAAAAGACGTTTGGCCGCACCCCGGCAGAGCTCCTGATTTCATGCACCCTGGAGAGTCCATGCATACTTGGGGCCCTTGGGTCGACACGCATGCCCTCTACAAAGCGCTCTACCCAGAGCTTGAGAGCCATAAGCTGAGCGACCTCATCGAAACTTTTGAACTTCAGCATGTTTTGCAAAACCTAGCCAATACTCACTGCCCTCCCGAGCGTCGCCATCTGCACTGTGCACTGTACGATGCCCTGGCCTCGGCCTGCCTCCTCATGCACCTAGGCAACCTACCGGGCTTTGAAGCCATGAGCATCCCCTGGCTCCTCACCCACAGTGCCTCTTCCCTCGAGAAAAAAACAGACCTCTTGCAACGCTCTTTGCTGCGCTAGTATTCGTTGATATAACCTACATATACTTATTAAACATGCTCAAATTCAAGTTACTCGCATCGCGATTGCTCAATAGCCCTGAGCCAATTAGTTTTTGAACAGTTGCATCGGAAAGCTTCAAGCTGCCTTGGTCACTCACATGGTGATCTGCGATGAGTTTAGCGAGCTGCTTCTTTTCGCTATCGATTAAAGGCGCCTCCTTCAATACATCAATAGCGATCTGAGCACCAAAGTCTCCGTTATTGCCTAGCAGGCTCAATGCATAAGAAAAATGATCCAAGCGCTCCCGTCCAGTGTCTGCTCTCAAGGCGATGTTAAAAATCGACGTTAAAATGGAATGGTGATGGGTTATGTTAGAATCTAACATTCCAATCACCTCGCTCTGCTCATTAGAAGACAATTGAAGAAAGGATTGCTCATAAAAAGGAGCACTCGCATCGAGCACCGAGCAGCCGACAAGCGCTCCATGAATGTTGTGGACCGCCTCTGAACTTGAAGCATTGTGGATGATTTGATGCATCAGAGGCATATTGGCATTGCGCGCTGCCTGAGAACCGGGCAAGCCTCCCGTGGCCGTGCTCTCCAGGATCTTGCAAGCATACCGAACAGCGAGGCCTTCGAGTGCTGAATCATCTGCTAGATGCTTAAGAACAGGATCCTGATTAAAGCCTTTCCCAGATTTTGTTAAATCACCAAAGACTTTTTGAAAATCTGGACCTTCAAGTGAAAGGAGATCTTCAACAGCTTTGCTCTTGGCTTCAACACTGGCGAAGGGGTCTTCGACGGTGCGCTCTGCCTGGCGATAAACGTTTTCGTCTTTGCTATGCCAAAGGTCGGCAATATGGCCGCACAAGTGTACCAAGGATAACTTCAAGTACTGACCCGGTGCTTGAGCAAACGTCAATGTGCCTGCAGGTTTTGGCTCAACCTGAACGTCTCGATCTTTGCCCTCTCCTTCGAAAACGCCTTTATCTTTAGTCGGGTCGACATGGACACCTGAGTAATCCGTGCCCTTCCCAAGATGATGAATAGGATTTGACTGACTCATGATACTTTCCTTTCTAATGCGTAATTAAATCTATTTTTGCCATTCATAGTATACCTCAGCTTTACTCAGACTTCCAGGCGATGAGCCATTTTTCCTCAAAAAACAAGTTATCAATAACAACAAATCATAAACATTGAGTATTACCCTTCTTTTGTCCGGATTGTTTGACCTCGCGTTTGATGGCTTGGAAGCGTTTTTGGAGGAAGGA
>DCBD01000120.1 GCA_002313355.1 Opitutia bacterium UBA1116
CTCTCAATACGGCCAGAGCATTACTGTATGTCGCCTGCCCTAAGTGATAGCAAACATGAGATAAGGGGTCGTCATCTTCTGCTTGGCTCGCTACTTGACGCTCAAGAATAAGATCCAAAAGATGCCTAAGAAGGTTATTAGGAGCCTCAATATCCTCCTCAAGAACGACCTCAAAAACATGAATGCTATCTAAAAGATAGAATAATTGACTTAATGCCACGCGTGCGGCGTGAAAGCCAAGCAAGCCTTGAGCAAATTGATGGTCGCAAGTCAGCGTGAAAACGAGCCTCAGCTGAGCCTGAATAAGAGCGCTTAATGTATTGTATAAAAGGCGTGTTCCCTCATCTCTGCAAAACTCTAAACGGAGGCGAACAAACTCATTCAAGGCAATACCCAGTGCTTGATAGGTCTCTTGAATATTATGACTTGGGTGCCGAGGATCCGTCTGGATTAAGTTTTGGATGGCTTGAGTGTAAGCATCGTCGGCAAAGAGGATTTCGTGCCTTGGGTCATTAAAGAAGGATTGCAAATAATAAAGGATAAAAACATAGACCTGACCACCTTCGTCGGAATTTTCTAGGTGATAAATAAGTAGGAAACGGAAAAAATTATCACCTAACTCCCAACGGTCAAAACGCTGGCGAATTTCAGTCAAATGGTCTGCCCAAAAGGTGGCGTTAAAAAGGTTGCCGAGGATATCAAGGTCCGAGAGATCCTCATCTTCGTCCTCTTCATGATTGACCTTGAACCCCTCGTCGTCTTCGTCATCTTGTTCTTCGTTACTTTCTTCATCACTGCCGCTGGGGTTGTGATCGGACATAAAGGCATCGTCATCATAATACCCACCCTCATCGGCGTCATCATCGTAATTACGATAATATGGAGCATCATCACCATAAGCGTCTGCATCATCCATGGGCTCATCGCACTCTACATCCTCTTCGTCACTGTCAGTGGCTTCTCTTGGCCTATTTCCTTCGTGGCAACGTCTTTTAGCTATGGGCAGATTAATGAGGTTGCGTCGATCCTCATCAAGATCTTCAAGCTTGTATTCTTCTACGTCTATCCTCTCAGGTGATGATGGCGGTGGCGGGCCTATCTCAAAAATCTCAACACGAGCAGGCTCTCGATCTAAAGAAATTAGAGGATAGTACTGAGGGTCGACAAGCTCTAGAGTTGTGCCGTTGGCCCCCGCGCGAATGAAGTCGATATCTTGCCGTTGTCTCTGCTGAGCTAAAAAAACGGATATGCATCTGTATCATCATCATAGAGTGCCAAAAATGAAGTGGGCTGACCACCCTCTCTAAACAAATATATCAGCGTAGGATCTCCACCCGCATAAAGTTGAGATAATAAGCTACAAAAACCAATAAGTAAAGTGAGGGAGCTAAGCACATATCGTTTCAACATGCGAAGAGATTATCGTATCGCTCGTGGTCGAGCAACTCTAGAAAAAGCAAATGCCGAAACCTTAAAGAGAGCTGCGACGCGCTTCTACAGCCCAGCTATAGACTTGCTCGTACTGATCTGCAGAGTGCGACCAGGAGAAGTCCTTCTTCATACCATTTACTTGAAGAGCCTTATAATGCTCAGGACGGTCATAATACGTGGAGCATGCCCAACCCATGGTGTAGTAAAGAGCATCTTCCGTAGGATCCTCAAACAGGAAGCCCGTCCCCTCGCCTGTGTGCTCGTTATACGGATCAACTGAGTCAACAAGCCCCCCTGTCGCTCGAGCAATCGGCGGACTGCCATAGGCCATTGAATACATTTGTGTGAGGCCACAAGGCTCAAAACGGCTGGGCATAACGAAAAAATCTGCACCCGCCTCTAGTAAATGTGCCATAGGGTTATCATAGCCAATGTAGGATGCCATGCGACCTGGGTAATGGTGGGAAAGCTCCATCAATCGATGTTCGAGGGCTTGCTCTCCAGTGCCCAAGTAAGCAATCTGGACGTGCATATTAGCGAGAATGCGGGGAACAATCGTCGCCAGAAGATCGATACCCTTCTGAGCACAAAGTCGTGAAATGGAGACGAACAGGGCAACATGAGGGTCCACCTCAAGGCCGAGTGCCTCTTGGCAAAGACGCTTGCAAGTAGCCTTGCCGGAAAGATCGTCAGCAGAATACGCCTCGGGCAAGAAAGGATCCCCCGAAGGGTTCCAGACTTCAGCATCGATACCATTGAGAATACCTATAAGATCTCCTGCGCGAAAATGAAGCACATGATTGAGGCCACAACCACCTTCGGGAGTTTGTATTTCTTTTGCGTAGGTCGGACTGACGGTTGTTAGCTTGGTTGCATGGTAAATGCCGCCTTTCATCATGTTGACAGAGCCCATCGACTCCAAGCCATCGGGGCGAAAAAGGTCGTAAGGGAGGCCTGCAAAGTCCATCACCTCTCGACCAAAAATGCCCTGGTGCTCGAGATTGTGGATGGTGAATACACTGGCCGTCTGCCCCAGAGGACCGTAACGGTCTCGAGAATTTAAGTAGACGGGAACAAGACCGCAAGGCCAGTCATGAGCGTGGATAACATCTGGAACCCAGTCTAACGAGTAGCAAAGATCAATCGCAGCGCGGCTGAGAAAAGCAAAGCGCTCGTGGTTATCTTCATGGGCACCCCAAGGACCTGAATAAACCTCGTGGCGATGGAAATAGCGATCATACTCAAGGAAGTAATAATGCGTCTTGTGGTCTTCAAGCTTTGCTTCCCAAAGGCGACAAAAAGCTTCGCGGTGCCAATTAAGATGTACCGAGAGTGGGTGACCTTCATGAGACCAACTACCTTCGCGCTGAACAGACCCATAAAGCGGACAAACAACACGTACATCGTGCCCGCGACGCGTCAGCACTTTGGCCAAAGAGCCTAGCATGTCTGCAAGTCCACCCACTTTAACGAAGGGAGCGACCTCCGGTGTGACCATTAAAATTTTCATTATCTCAGAGTAGCTTAGTCTAGATCGTGCTCCAGAAAGTCCGAATCTTTGGAGACCTTCAAGTTAAAAAGAGGGAGCAATGCAATCAAACCTAGGCACGTAATGCCCAGAACAGCGTAGCCTGCAATATCGTGAACGGCACCATCAATCGAGCCAGAGCCGTTATTGTAGGCCCATGCAGTGAGAAAGAGACTGCGGAGAATATTCGTCAAGAAAGCGAGCAGCATCGCAAGGAGGACCATGCTGAGCTTTTTCCAAAAACGATCGAGAAAAACGGCAGCCAAAAAAGACCCCGCAAAGATACATGCCGTGAGAGAACGAATGCCTGAGCAAGCATCTGCAACACCGACGTTGCCCGTCGGCAAAATGAGAACATTGCCCTGCTGCTCTATGGGAAACCCTAAAACATCGAAAATAATGAGCACAACAGAAACAACTTTGCCCAAGAGGAAGACTTTAATCTTAGTCTCAACGATGGAAAGCATCGGGGCTGAAATTAACCAGATGAGCGCTGGGAAGAGAAAGAGTGCCGTAAAGTGCAAGCGAGCCTTAACGGGAATGAAGCGGCCCTGGACATCCACCTGAGAGACCAAATAAGCAAGCCCGAGAAGGTAGGCTGCGAAGCCAAGTGCCAAGGAAACCGTACCGGGGTGACTTGGCCCAGTACTCGCACGCAAACTACCACCGAGCAAAAGAAACAATAAACCGCCCATGCACATAAAGCTAAAGAAAAGACTGGCAACCATCGGGGAAAAGCCTGTTTGCGGAGCATTTAAATACTCGACCGAAGCACTCTTACCAAGAAGAAGGGACTTCATAGCGGGCCAGCGATCAAAAATGACATAGCCGACAAAAAACGGAACAATAAAGCCAAAACCGTAATCTTCGCGGGTTTGCCAAAAATGTGACTGATCCCAGCAAACAAAAAGTGCAAAACCTATAGCTGATAAAAAGGCAATTTGGACGGATCTACTAAGCTGAAAAAAATCTGACTTCACTTTATAGAATACGCAATGTAAGAGGTTCATCGGTAATTGTGTATAAAAAAGCTGGTACAGCAAGCTTCGATATGCTTGCATTGAGACCGTAGTCTTGTTAGTATTGCAACCGTTAGATTGATTAGCCAAGTAAGCATCATTTTTTTAATTTATATTCCAATGCCCTATCTTCATCCCTATTGGCGTCTTAATTACGTTGAAAAAAATGACCCTGAAACAGGGGAAAACAGCCCTTTTAAAGATATTCCCAATACAAAAGACGAAAAAGCCGTTCACCTGCTCTATCGCGGATCGCATTCTTACCTCGTCATGAACAAGTTCCCCTATAACCCGGGGCACTTACTTGCGGTTCCTTACAATGAAGTAGATGCCCTGGAAAAATTAAACAAGGAAGAGCGCGCAGACCTTTTTGATACCATCATCAAGGGCCAAGAAATATTAACGGAAGCCATGCACCCCCAAGGGTTTAATACAGGCTTTAACTTCGGCTGTGCTGCTGGCGCAGGCATCCCCAAACATATTCACTGCCACATCGTTCCACGTTGGAATGGAGATTCGAATTTCATGCCTGTCATCGGCGAAACACGTATTCTCCCTGCAGCTCTTGACACGCTTTGGGAGCGTCTCCGCGAATTTGTTTAACAGCGAACAATGCCTCACTCTGAAAAGCTCGAATTTGATACCCCACGCCATCTCGCACAGCTCTACTGCTCTGACGAAAAAAATTTAACCAAAATCGAAAGCCAATGGGGCGTTCGCATCGCCACCCGAGACAACTGGCTTAATATCGATGGTGACAAAGCAGGCGTCCTCGCTGCCAAGCGGCTCTTTGAACTTTTGCAAAAAGCAAAAAGCCAAGGTATGGCCGTCAGCCAAAGTGACTTCGACAGCATCTTACACGCTATAGCCCACAATGAGGAGGCCAAGCTTCATGCCATTTTCGAAAACCCACTCGTCATTAAAGTCAAACAAACGAGTATCGTCCCCAAGACGGTTAACCAAAAGCGCTACCTAGAATTCATTGCCAAATATGACGTTGTTTTTGGCATCGGGCCTGCCGGAACAGGGAAGACATTCCTTGCCGTTGTGAGGGCTCTCCAAGCTCTCGTCGAAGGAAAGATCAATAAAGTCATCATCACACGCCCTGCTGTCGAAGCAGGTGAAGCACTTGGGTTTCTCCCTGGAGACCTTCAAGAAAAAATTCTCCCCTACTTGCGCCCCCTTTACGACGCGATGGATGAAATCATCGGCAGAGAGGACTCCATGCGACTCATGGAAAAAGGCGTCATCGAAATTGCCCCGCTTGCCTACATGCGCGGGCGCACACTCTCCAATGCCTACGTCCTGCTCGATGAAGCACAAAACACAACCCCAGAACAAATGATGATGTTCCTCACTCGCCTTGGTGAAAACAGCCGGATGATCATCACGGGGGATATCACGCAGGTAGACTTACCCAAGGCCAAAGCTTCTGGCCTCAAGCAAGCCGTACAAGCATTGAGCAAAATTAAAGGCATCAAGTTTTTCTACTTCGATGAAGGAGATGTTGTTCGTCATACTCTTGTGCGAGATATTATCAAGGCTTACGACCACTACTTCACTGAAAATGCACCCCGGCAAAAGGTGCATTAAAAAAGGACTACCCTTTCCGAAGAAGGATAGTCCTTTTAATTTTAATTAAAGCGTTTTTTAAATAAATCGCTGTCGTCTTCTTGCTTTTAATTAAGCTTGAAGCTGCTTTTCAGCTTGAGCCTTTAACTTGGTTGGCCAGCTAGTATACTTGACTTGCTTTGCTGCAGACTCTTCCAAGCCAATCTTGCTTGCGATATCAGAAGCTTCATGACGGAATTCAATAGCCTGCTCTGCTAACTCGTAAGCTTCTGTAGCATTGCCTGCGTCAAGAGCAGTCTTTGCACTCTTTGCAGCTTGCTCTGCTTGACGAGCTTTAGCATCGAACTGATCCTTAACTAAGTCAAATGCTTGAGTCTTCATTTTGGTTGGCCAGCTAGCATTCTTAAGTTGCTTCGATGCTGCTTTATCCCAACCGAGGTCAACCGCGATTTTTGAAGCTGCTTCACGAGCTTCAACAGCCTTACTTGCGAACTCGAAAGCTTCAGTAGCATTACCCGCATCTAGTGCAGCCTTTGCACTCAGCGCAGCATATTCTGCGGTACGAGCCTCAACATTGAATTGAGTTTTTTGTGCTTCTACTGCATTACCTGCTTCACTTTGGAGAGCTACTAACTCCTCCAAAGACTCAATAAGGCTTAAGCGTGCATTAAGACCTGCTTCAGTCTTTGATTCAGCATCACTCAAAGCATTAACCCCTGCAACCTTGATATCGATAAGAGTTTGTGCCTCTTGGAGCTGAATCTCTTCAGCTGAAAGCTGTACCTCAGCAACAGGCTCAACAACCTCGTCTACAACAACAGACTCTACTTGAGGAGCATCCCAAATGGTTGATT
>DCBD01000114.1 GCA_002313355.1 Opitutia bacterium UBA1116
CTTTATGACTGGGCAACAGATGTTGAAGGCTGGGTGGATTGGTGGAATCAACCTGGGGTAGACTGGGCAGCTGTGGGTGAAACTATAATGTGGGCAGCCCAACCCATAACCGTGCCATCGAAGTTTTATTGGGATATGCAATGGCAGATATTGCAGATGGAATGGGATTACATAGGGAGCCCTGTTGTACAATTTGCAAATGACTGGGTCGTGCAACCTGCCTATCATTGGGCAACGGATGTTGAGGGTTGGGTGGATTGGTGGAATCAACCTGGGGTAGACTGGGCAGCTGTAGCTTCTAACCCTAAAGAGGCATTTAAAAGCTTTGTTGATGTTAGTGGTAGAGATCTTATCGAGGGATTTGCAGGCGGAGTTAAAGAATTTACAGTTGGAGTTGTATCTGACTTAGTTCCAGGTGGCGGTCCTGTTCTCAAATTCCTCCTTGGATTCGCTAGTTCTAAAGTTGCGATAAAGGCGGGGGAGGAAGCTGGGCCACATATTTACAATGCTCTTTTTTCAGAAGATCAGATAGACAATATTGAGTTGGATGAGTTTGATCAGGAGCTCGTCGATCAAATGCTGGGTGAAGGGCGTTCAGATTTAAATATAGATCCTAAGGGGCCTCTTTTTGGGGTGGATCATGTTGATGTTATTGAGGCTGATCATGAGGGTGTTATTGAAGGTCAGTTTGATGCTGAGTTTGCTGGATCTGGCTACAGTGATGGGCAGATAAGTGATGCCGAAAATCTTTTGCCGTACTTTGATCAGTTTGCTGAGCAGCAGAACGTGGTAGATTTAGATTACTAAAATTTGGGCTACCTGGGTGGTAGCTAAGCCCAAGAGGAGAGTTTGAGTTTCTTTGGGTCTAGCTCTTCTGTGTTTTCTGCAGCGTATACAAGCATGCGAAAAGCCCAAAGAATGTGGATGGGCGCATCCGGCTTTTTTATTTTATGCGCTTCAAAAAGAACTTCTGGGGATCGGCCAGAGAGTTGGTAAGTTTCAGAGAAGCCAAGGTCTAAAAGGGCACGTGCAGCAAGAACATCCATGCCGGGAATGCGCATAAATGCAGACCCGAGGGCCTCATAGTCAACCTTCTTCTTTTTTTTGATATGGGCCATTAAGCTTCGATCTTCAGAAATGTACGTTTGCCCGCTCGAATGATAAAAGGCGCTTGGTCTTGTGCTAGCTCATAACGAATATCATTGCAGCGTTCTTCATTGCTATGGACAGCACCTTGTTCGACTAATCGACGAATTTCTTTTTTGCTTGGGAACAGATCTGTTGCGGCAAGTAAGTCTATAAGGTTTGCTGAGGGTGCTTTGGTAAGCTTGCTCCAAGGGAATGTTGGCATGTCGTCAGGCAGCTCACGTTGAGAAAATACCTGTTCGAATTGTTGGCGTTCGTAGTCAGCTGCCTCATCTCCATGGAAGCGTGCTAGGAGGGTTTGTGCTAAGTGTTTTTTAGCGTCCATGGGATGCTTTTCCTTCCATTCAGTGATAGCGGCATCATCCCACTCTAAAAGATATTGATAGTAATCCCACATGGCGGTGTCACTGATGGACATGATTTTTCCGAACATGTTTTTAGCTGTATCGCTGAATGCAATGTAATTGTCTTGGCTTTTGGACATTTTTTTGACCCCGTCTAGCCCGACGAGCAATGGCATTGTAATGACGATTTGTTCGGGTTGCTCAGCGTCCTTTTGAAGGGTTCGCCCTACGAGTAGGTTGAAGAGTTGGTCTGTTCCGCCGAGCTCCACGTCAGCCTTGATGTGGACGGAGTCGTAGCCTTGAAGTAGTGGATAGAGAAACTCGACGATGGAGATGGGGGTGTTGGCCGCATGACGTTTGCTAAAGTCATCGCGTTCGAGCATTTGGGCAACGGTCATTTTGCGAGCAAGATTAAGGCAGTCCTCAAAGCGCATTTGCATAAACCACTCACTATTATGGTAGACTGTAGTTTTGTTTTTATCAAGAATGCGAAATGCTTGATCTAAGTAGGTGCTTGCATTTTGCTCAATCTCTTCTCGGGTGAGGACAGGCCTTGTTGAAGATCTTCCTGAAGGATCGCCAATTAACGTAGTGTAATCGCCAATGATTAGGATAGCCTCATGCCCCAGCTCTTGAAACTGGCGCAATTTGTTGAAGACGACCATATGCCCGAAAGTGAGATCAGGCCGGGTGGGGTCGACGCCTAGTTTGACGCGAAGGCGTTTGCCGGACTTTAGGCGTTCTTCGAGTGATGCTTGGCCGATGATGGTGTCTGTGTTGCGTTCAATAGCTTTTAATGCGTCCATAATTTTAACTATAGCATGTAGGCGGGATGCCAAATCCGTAAAGAAAAAATCTTTAATCTTGAGGGAAAAGCGATTGAAAATGCCCATAAGTCGTGATAAAGTTGGGCGATTATGGCACTTACAATTAATTCTAAAGCTCCTGACTTCACCCTAAAGCAAAAAACAGAATCTGGTCTCAGAGATATTCGCTTAAGCGAGCGATTTGGTAAGCGAAGCACGATTTTGCTCTTTTTCCCCTTTGCTTTTACGGGTGTTTGTACGGATGAAATGTGCACGGTTTCGCAGGGTATAGATGCTTATGCCGCTTTAGATGCGGATGTTTTTGCCATTAGCGTGGATAGCCCGTTTGCTCAAGAAGCGTGGGCTAATGCTCATAATATTGCCATTCCTCTGCTAAGTGACTTCAATAAGTGTGTTTCTGGGGCTTATGATGTTCTCTACGAAGATTTTGCGGGTTTTAAGGAGGTGGCAAAGCGTTCGGCTTTTGTCATTGGCAAAGATGGCGTAATCCGGTATTCTTGGTCGAGTGAAGATCCTAAGGATCTTCCAGACTTTGAAGTGGTTAGAGCTGCTATTTAGTTGTTTTTATGATGAGTACGTCCTTAGCAAACCCCTTTAATAGCCTGCAGGTTTTAGCAGTGCAGGGAGGCAAGCAAGGGTATTATTATTCTCTTCCTGCTCTTGAGGCAGCGGGGTTAGGTGCTATTAGTCGTTTGCCTGTTAGTATTCGTATTGTTCTTGAATCCGTTTTGCGCAATTGTGACGGTGAGACAATTACTGAGCAGGATGTGCGCCGACTTGCAGCGTGGAATGCAACAAAACCAGCCCTCGATGAGATTCCATTTGTTGTTTCGCGAATTCTCCTTCAAGATTTTACAGGGGTCCCACTGTTGGTTGACCTTGCGGCAATGCGTGATGCCGTGCATGCTGTTGGAGGGGATCCTGCCTTGATTGAGCCATTGGTTCCCGTGGATCTTGTCGTTGATCACTCAATTCAGGTGGATCGAGCAGGTAGTCCTGAGGCCTTTTTATATAACTTAGAGCGTGAGTTTGAGCGCAATTATGAGCGTTACGAGTTTTTGAAATGGGGCCAAAGTGCTTTTAAGACGTTAAGTGTTGTCCCTCCAGCCATTGGGATTGTTCACCAGGTAAATCTTGAGCATTTAGCTAGGCTTGTTTTTGAGAAAAAAATAAACGACGAGCTTCTTTTTTATCCGGACACTCTTGTCGGAACAGATTCTCACACCACTATGATTAATGGTTTGGGGATTGTTGGTTGGGGTGTAGGGGGTATTGAAGCTGAAGCTGCAATG
>DCBD01000115.1 GCA_002313355.1 Opitutia bacterium UBA1116
ATTGCTGTTGTGTTGATGGGTAGCATTCCGCTCTTAGCTCAGATGGTTAATAGCGCTGGGTTCGAATTGCTGAATATGGTGATGATTCTTCTCATCCTCTATGCTGCTATGCGTTACTATGATAACCCATCCAAGGCTTGTTTGTCTGCGCTTGCTCTCACCTTTGTTTTAGGGGCTCAGGTTCGTTATGAGACGGTCTTGTTCCTGCTTCCTGTGGGCATTATTATTGTGCTTAAATGGTATGAGCTAAGAAAGATTACTATTACTTGGGGTCTTTGGTTAGCTCCTGTTCTTTTAGTTCCTTATCTTTGGCAGCATAAGGCTTTTGAGTTTAATGAAAATCTTTGGGAGCTTCTTTCAAAGCCAGGTGTTGAGCATCCCTTCTCTCTCGCTTATTTGCCAGACAACTTTGCTCATACACTCTACTTTTTTTTCAGCATTAATCAGGAGGATCCTAATTCTTGGTTTCTCAGTTTAGTGGGCGGTTTTGGCTTCGTATGTTTCTTTGTTTATTGGCTAAAGGGCTTGCGTCATTGGAGCAAAATGCCTACCGCATCACGTGTTTTGGGTGTTTTTAGTTTTGGGTTTTTGGGGCTAATGTCTCTTTATCTTTGTTATTACTGGGGTCAACTCGATGACCCTGTCGTCTCTCGCTTAACACTGCCATTGCATATCCCTCTCGTTCTTGCACCCGTTGTTGTTGTTTATGGTATTTCTAAGTATTTATATTTAAAGCGCGGTTTTGCCGGGATGGTTGTTTTGGCTTGGATTACGATTGCACTGCCCTCAATGGCTGCGCACGTTTATTCTCAAAAATGCCTTCCCACACGTGAGATGCATTTTGCCAAGAGGTTTCTGGATCAGCATTCGGAGGAGCGTTTTTTGATGGTTTGTGATGCTCCTGTGATGTGGATTCCTTTTCGTGTCGAGTCGATCTCTTTTGCGCGCGCTCAAGCACGTAAAGAAATGCTCGCTTATTATTTGAGCGAGCCTCATGCACCGCCTGTTTATGTTCAAGAGCGTCTCGAGTATGACCCTATAACTGACGTGGCAACACCCACAACGTCTGCAGCTGGAGAAGTGCTTGGAGATGATTTTGTTCGGGAAGTTTTTGTCGAACAGAAGGTGACTCCTCTTTACTGGTTGCGTATTAGCCGTTTGCATTATATTCAAGGCGTTGATCCTATTCGAGAGGCATCACCTGCTTCTCCTGAAGATTATTATACTCAGTGGGCCCAACATCTTCCCTAGAGATCTTTATTCAGGGTTGTCCTGGGTTAAGCCTTTCTTTTAGTATTCTGTTGTTTGGATATGTCGACAAAGCAAGCAGTATCTTCTCGTCTATTTCCGAGGTCTGATGAAGTTTTGACCGTTGGAGGCTTTACGCAGCGCTTAAAGTCCCTCCTTGAGGGAAGCGTGCCTCCTTGTTGGGTGCGTGGTGAAGTTTCCAATTTAAGGAAACAAAGCAGTGGGCACGTTTATTTTACGTTAAAAGACGAAGCAAGTCAGCTTTCTGTTGTTTTATTTCGAGGGAATGCCTCTCGTCAGAGTATAGACCTTCGAGATGGTATGCAGCTTATTGTTTATGGTGAACTTAGTCTTTATGAGCCTCGTGGTAGCTACCAAATGATCGCTCGAGCCTTGCTTGAAGACGGTCTTGGGCGTTTACGTGTGGCTTATGATGCATTAAAAGCAAAACTTGAGGAAGAAGGCTTGTTTGATCGAGGGTCCAAGCAGCCCCTTCCAATTCTCCCAAGGCGCATTGGCATTATCACCTCTCCCACAGGAGCTGCGATTCGTGATTTTATCAGCATCTTAAAGCGCCGTTTTTGGCAAGGTGAATTAATCGTCTTCCCTGCCCAAGTTCAAGGAGATGAAGCGGTGCCTTCTATTGTAGATCAATTAGCCCTTGCTCAGGCAGTCCCAGGGCTTGACCTTCTAGTCTTAGCTCGAGGGGGAGGAAGTCTCGAAGATTTGTGGACTTTTAATGAGGAGTTGCTTGTTCGTGCAGTAGCCTTATGCACAGTCCCAACGTTGTCTGCTGTAGGTCACGAGACGGACGTTACCCTGTGTGATTTTGCATCCGATGCTCGCGCGGAAACGCCTTCTGGAGCAGCAGAGCTAATCACGAGTCATTATGTTGGGTGCTTGCAACGCTGCACATCTGCAGAAAATGCTTTAGAAGCTAAAGTTGTCCGTTTATTCAATGACAAGCTTGAACGCATCGTTTACCTGAAAAGATGCCTTCTTGCTGTATCTCCTCAAAAGCAGTTTGAATATCAAGCGCTGAAAGTAGATGATGCTTCTCGTCGTTTAGTTGCATTGCTGCAGAAGCATCTTTGGCAGCTTAAAGCTATATTGCGTTCTCGCAGAGCTTCCCTTGTTGAGCATAGGCCGGTTCATTTAATTCGCTTACTTCAGGCACGTCTTCAAGGGTTTGCAAAACGTTTAGATGCTGTCAGTCTGGAGAAGACGCTTCAGCGTGGTTTTTCAATGATTCGTAATGAAGGAGGTCAGTGCATTTACGCATCTTCACAGCTGAAAGCAGGCCAGCTGATAGATGCTCAATTCCGGGATGGGAGTGCTAAGCTTAAAGTAGAAGATGCTTTTCCTAGTCCATAAAGGCACTTGTCACTCGGGCCTTTTTGGCTTAGTTTAGCAATAAAGTTATCCCCACTGCCCTTAGCTTATTTATGAAAAAGTTCAGCTTAAGTGTAACCATGAAGTTGACGATCGCCATGACGGTGATGGTCGCTGGGTCGTGCTTGGCAACCCTTTATTTCATTAAGCGAGAAGTACGGATGACTTACCACACGTTTTTACGCAATCAATTTAATAGCCAATGGCAGCTTTTTTTAACACGTCAGGAAAGCCGTTTCGCTGAAGCAAAAAGCATTATTGCAGAGGTCATGGATCAGGCTCAAGTTCTCATTCCCCTGGCCCAATCAAACCCTGCAGAGTTTAACAACCGCCTTGCCTCGGCGGCAGCTTCAGTGTTTGAAAACCACGGGCTTGGTTTTGGGGAATTTGTCCCAACAAAACCCTTCTTTCGTTATGTAGATAGTCAAGGGCGCATTTATGGCCTGGAACAGAATAAGGCAGGTGTGCGTTTAAAGCTTATGCAGGACGCATTAGCTAAAGATATTAAAGAACTTGCATCCAGTGGCGGAGAGCGTATCGGCTATCTCAATCTCGCTTCAGATAAGGGGGACATTCTTTACGAGGCCGTTGTTACGGATCTTGAGGCTAAAGGCAAAGATAGCCCTATTATTGGAAAAATGGTCTTTGGTATCCCTTTGACAAACCTTCAGACTCTCCTTGGTGAGAGTAATCAGCTCCAGCATGGTTTGATTGTCTCTCAAGGTTTACATGGGGCTAATGGCATCCCTGATGCCCTTCTTGGCGAGGTAAAGCATGAGCTCAATAAAAGGGATGACTTTTCCTCTATTCTGGGTTGGGAGCAGGAGGACAAGGCCGTGTATGCTAAAAAAATCCCTGTCCAAGAGGGGTTTCCGGACCTTTATACCTTGTCTTTATTTTCCATGGATGATTTGGCCATGCTCAATCAAAAAATCAAAATCGCCATATTTATGGTGGTTCCGTTGGTTCCTGTCATTGGTTTGATTCTCAGTGCTCTTGCCTCTCGCCGGATGACGCGGCCCGTCCTTGAGATTGTCCGAGGTACTCAAGAAATTCGTCGTGGCAATTATGACGTGCGCGTCCACGTTAAAAATCGCGATGAAATCGGTCGCCTTGCCGAATCTTTTAACTCTATGGCTGCAGATCTTGCCTTAAAGGACAAGTATCGCCACGTCCTCTCCCAGGTGACTGACAGGGAGGTCGCTGATCGCCTTCTTGAAGGGGCTATAGAGCTTGGAGGGGAAGAGCGTGAAGCAACCGTTCTTTTCTGTGACATTCGTGGTTTTACCAAGCTCTCTGAATCGATGGATCCTGCCGACGTCATCCGTCTTCTCAATCGCCATATGACTGCGATGACCCAAGTAGTCTATAAACACCATGGCGTGGTTGATAAATTTATTGGGGATGCCATCATGGTCATTTTTGGCGTACCGCGCAGTTACGGTGGTGACGCTGAGAATGCAGCGCGTTGTGCTCTGGAAATGGTCGAAGTTCGCAAAAAACTCAATGCAGAGGAGGCGTATCCTTTGGACATTGGGATAGGGCTTGCTACGGGTGCTATGGTGGCAGGGTGCATGGGGTCTGAGGATCGGCTAAATTATACGGTGG
>DCBD01000044.1 GCA_002313355.1 Opitutia bacterium UBA1116
CTCGTACACGGGAGACGAATGTTTCAAGGGCTTTGGCTTCATAGCTTCTTCCTGCAGGAAATCCTGTCATGAGGCAGGCTTGGTCTGTTTGCTCTGCCCATTTTGGTTGAACTTGTGTTTCATTAATATAGAGGCCTTTGCTCGCGATTCCATAATAACTGATTTTGAGATTGAAGTCATGAATGACGCCAAGAATGGGTTTAAGCCCTTTCATGAGCCCTATGCTAACGCAGGCAAAGGGCATATCGCGCAGGTAATTGTAGGTTCCATCAAGAGGATCAATTACCCAGTAGTATTCATCTTTATGAAGCAGTTCGTGAGCGCCTCCTTGCTCTTCTCCTATGATAGGATAGGGGCTGTTATTGCCTAAGTATTCCCTGATAAGATTTTCAGATTCTACATCTGCCTGAAGTTTTACGTCTGTTGAGCTTTCAAAGTTGATGGTTCGATAGCTGGGGATATTTTTTGCGAGAGAGTTTCCCGCAAGTATGGCAACTTGTTTGGCATGCTTAAGTTGGGTGGTAAGGTCGATTGTTTGCATAATGGGGGTGTATCGTTGGGGCTCTATTATGGCAAACGATTTCTCGATGAACGATTTTATATATTGTGCTCCTTAGGTTAACTTGAGCTTGATCTTGTATCTCTACCTTGTTAATTAAGTCTTTAAGTGTCTTAGCCCTGATTGCCCTAATTATGGATGTTGAAATCTTATCGAGGATACAGTTCGCCTTTACGGTAGCTTTTCATTACATTTATCCGCCTTTGAGTATTGGCTTAGGTGTTGTCCTCGTCGTGATGGAGGGAATGTACTTGAAGACGAAAAATGTCCTCTATCACAATATGGCCCATTTTTGGACCAAGGTTTTTGGGCTCACGTTTGCTATTGGTGTGGCTACAGGCATTGTAATGGAGTTTGAGTTTGGGACTAACTGGGCCAGCTACTCTCGCTTTGTGGGAGATGTCTTTGGGAGCGCTCTCGCCGCTGAGGGTATTTTTGCCTTTTTTCTCGAATCGGGGTTTCTTGCCATTTTGCTTTTTGGTTGGGACAAGGTTAGCCGAGGGATGCATTTTTTTGCTACGTGCATGGTTTGTCTTGGGTCTCACTTTAGTGCCGTTTGGATTGTCATTGCAAATTCCTGGATGCAGACACCTGCAGGGTATCATATTGAGGTTTACGACAAGATCATGCCCCCTGATTACCTTTTAAAGGCAGAAGATATCCCACATGCGCGCGCGGTGATTGATAATTTTTGGGAGATGATATTTAATCCTTCATCGATGGATCGGCTCGCGCACGTGGTTCTAGGGGCCTGGCTTGCCGGCGCCTTCTTGGTGCTTAGCATTAGTGCATATTATCTCCTAAAGGGGCGTCATATTCAGTTTGCTAAAGCCTCTTTAAAGGTCGGGCTTGGCCTGGCTTTAGTGGCCTCCTTGTTGCAGCTTGCCAGTGGGGATAGTACGGCCCGCGGAGTGGCTCGTAATCAACCTTTGAAGCTGGCTGCTCTCGAGGGTCTTTTTGATACGGAAGCTTATGCTCCTCTTGGTATTGTTGGTTGGGTCGATATGAATGCGGAGAAAACGAAAGCCTTACAAATTCCGGGTTTTCTCAGCTTTCTTGTCTATCATGAGTTTGATAAGCCTGTTACTGGGCTTCGTGCATTTCCTAAAGAAGATTGGCCGAATGTTCCTGTTGTGTTTCAGACCTACCACTTGATGATTGCTATTGGCACAGCACTTATAGGCATTACTTTATGGGGTCTTTGGCTTTTATGGCGCAAACGTCTCTTTAATCTTAAAGCTAAAGATGTTCGATTTTTTATGTGGGTACTCGTTTTTTCCGTGTTACTTCCACAGATTGCAAATCAAGCTGGTTGGTTCACTGCTGAGATGGGGCGTCAGCCTTGGGTCGTTTATGGCCTTATGAGGACTTCTCAGGGCCTTTCCCAGGCTGTAGTGGCTTCGCAAGTGCTGTCCTCTCTGATTATGTTTACCCTTATTTATGCTCTGCTTTTTGCTGTGTTTATCTTTTTGTTAACTAAGAAAATTCATACAGGGCCCAGTCACGATGAAGCCGTTGAAGACCATAAGGGTGATTTTTCTAAAGCTTTCAAGGAACCTCGCGCATAGTGAAAGAACATCATGGATTATAACACAATTTGGTTTATTTTAGTTGGGGTTTTATTCACCGGTTATGCTATGCTCGATGGGTTTGATCTTGGCGTGGGCGCTCTTCATCTGTTTACAAAGACAGATACGCAGCGTAGGCTTATGCTAAACTCCATAGGTCCTGTTTGGGATGGTAATGAGGTGTGGCTTGTTACGGGAGGAGGAGCCTTGTTTGCTGCATTTCCTCATGTTTATGCAACTGTTTTTTCAGGATTCTATCTTCCGTTTATGTTGCTTTTATTCTCTTTAATTTTTCGTGCCGTGGCGATTGAGTTTAGGAGTAAGACGCATTTCTTGTGGTGGCGAAAAATGTGGGATATAGCATTTTCTTTTGGTAGTATTTTTTCATCTTTCTTAATCGGGGTGACTATTGGGAATATTCTTTATGGCATCTCTCTTAATGAGCATTTTGAGTTTACAGATACCATTTGGCATCAGATACATCCGTATTCGCTTTTTGTTGGCGTTACAACAGTAGCTCTTTTCATGATGCATGGAGCCATTTATACTGTGATGAAAACAGAAGGTGAGCTTCAAGAACTTGCCAAGGGTTGGGTGAAGCAAACGATTACATTTTTCATTTCCTGCTACATTATTTTCAATGTTTTGACGCTTTGGTTTGTTCCGCACGTATCTGAAATTCTCCAGGATCGCCCTTATACGCTGGTTGTTTTAGTGGTTAATGTTTTGGTTGTCCTTAATATCCCTCGTGAAATTCAGCGCGAACAATATTTCAGGGCATTTTTATCTTCGTGTACAGCTATGGCGCTTTTAATGCTTCTTTTTGGATTGAGCATGTATCCTAATATGGTGTTTTCATACCCTGAGTTTGAAAATAGCTTAACCATCTATAACGCAGCCTCTACAGATAAGACACTTGGCATTATGTTTATCATTGCCTGTATTGGGGTGCCGATTGTGCTCGCTTACACCGTCAGTATTTATTGGATCTTTCGGGGTAAAGTCCGTTTGACGGAAGAGAGCTACTAGACAGTTTATCTGCCCTAGAAAGCGTTTTTTATTCGTGCAAGGCATCGATAGATGAGACCTCTTCGCCTTTTGAATAATTTGCTTG
>DCBD01000049.1 GCA_002313355.1 Opitutia bacterium UBA1116
GGACAATTGGGCGCGCAGCACACATCAAGTGAGCAAACGTCAGCTCTGCCGTTGCCGTCGTGTTACCCGAGGGTGTATTAACGACAACAATACCCCGCTCTGTCGCGGCTGGAACATCAATATTATCAATACCCACGCCTGCTCGACCAATGATCCTCAACAATGGACCTGACGCCATGAGCTCACGCGTTACTTGGGTTTCGCTGCGAACGACGATTGCCACAGCATCGCGTAAGGTTTCTTTTAGGACATCCGAAGCGCTGCCATAAGCCTCAACCACTTGAAACCCTGGCTGGCGTTTTAAAAAATCAACCCCTGCGGGTGCTATACGGTCAGCGATGACAACTTTCATGGGATTAATTTTCCATGAGTGTTAGCGGATCAACATAGCGCATATCATGGGCATGGGCAACGCCAGGGCACGTCACCGATTCGCGAAATACATTAATACCGTCGACAAGTGATGGTTGCTTAAGGCAAGCACCCGAAAGGCCTAAACGCGCTAAAAGCTGAACGAATGGTGCAATGGAATTGGTTAGCGCAAACGTAGATGTCCGAGGGTAGGCACCCGGCATATTTCCAACACAATAATGCACAATACCCTCTTCGATAAAGGTTGGATCTTCGTGGGTTGTTACACGCGAAGTCTCAACACACCCGCCTTGATCAATGGCAATATCGACCAGTAAACTTCCCCGCTTCATTTCTGCAAGCATCGCTCGAGTAATCAACTTTGGAGCTTTTGCTCCAGGAACAAGAACCGCACCCACTAACAGATCGACATCAGTAAGTACCTCGCAAACATTGTGCTCGTTAGAGTATGCCGTTCTGATTTCAGGAAAATGCATATCAATGTAGCGAATACGACTGCCATCAAGCTCAAAGACAGTAACCTCTGACCCGATGCCTGCTGCAACACGTGCCGCATTAAGCCCTGCTGCTCCACCGCCAAGAATAGCTACCTTAGCAGGGAGCACACCTGGAGCTCCTGCTAAGAGAACCCCACTTCCCCCTGCATGTCGTGAAAGAAAATGCCCACCGGCGAGGACAGACATCCTCCCGGCGATTTCACTCATAGGCTCAAGCAGAGGCAAACGGCCATTGATCGTTACCGTTTCGAAAGCAACCCCCGTAACGCCTGAATTCACCAGGGCTTCGGTAAGCTCCCTACTTGCGGCAAGATGTAGGTAACAAAAGAGCAACTGTCCCGAACGCAAAAGTGGATACTCTTCAGGCTGAGGCTCTTTAACTTTGACGATCATGTCTGCATCAGCAAAGACTTCCCCATGTGTCTTGAGTAGGTGCGCACCCACTGCCCGATAAGACTCATCTGGGAAGCCGGCGCCATCGCCAGCCGTAGACTCAACATACACCGTATGGCCTTCTTTGATCAGCTCTCTCACAGCAGCGGGTGTTAGAGCGATACGCGCTTCTTGTTTTTTAATCTCTTTTGGAATACCAATTTTCATAAGGGTCAACGAGGTCTAATTTACCATGCAATAGGGAGATCCCTACTCACAATACTTCACTATAAGACTTTGTTAAAAAATGGCAAAACGAAAGCGCACGTATACACATAGATCACAACAAATTACAACGAACACTTTAACTCAGACGGTTTTTATTTATGAATGAAGACTGCAAGCCTCCCAAGCTATTCAAAAGCATTTTACTGAATTTTCAAGACGGCATAAGACTATTGATTGTTAGACTGAATCATATGATAATGGAGGATTGACAAGCCCATGGAGCTCTGACGAACTGGGCTACAACATACAGTTCCATCCTATGAAAAAAGCTATCTTAATCCTCCTTGCAGGAGCTTCCTTCCTCACTGCAATCCCTGCTGCCCAAGCTTATTCTCCAACAAGAAAAAAGACCCTCATCACAGCACTCACTGCACTCAGCTTTATCGGTTATAGCACCTACTACCTTTACGGCACCCATGAAGTTCCAACCCTCAACCAGTACTCTTTAAATGACGCTGCCAACATTGTTGATGAAGAATGGGGTCGTGCCATCGATACCATGTGTCGCGTTAATGAAAAACTAGATGCAGCCTCTTTTGCACAAAATCTAAACAAACCAATAAAAGCTGCTGAATACTATTTTGAGGCAGCTCAACTTACTGAAGGAATCGCAGACACCTACCGTAACTCGATCGAAAGAATGCTGCTCCTTCAACTCGATGCAGAGCAAACTCTAGGTGAAAATAAAGATTTTCGCAAAGCGCTACTTATGGGCTGTGCTATCGCCTGCAAGAGCTATGATAGTGCCGCCCAAATGTACCTTTCAGCAAACAAGCCATTAATGGCTAAAAAGATGCAACAGACCAAGGAGTGCATCCATCGCCCTGGCGAACACCACGAAAGCACCCTTTCACCTAAAGAACTCCGCGAAGACCTGCTAGAAAAAATCAATCAATCTCGCATCCACGATTACGCTGATAGAGCCGAACGAGAAAAGGCACAACCCATCCAAGGGCTTAATGTAGCGAGCGCTCAAAAAGTTGAAAAATTCAATCTTGATAGTCATGAGCTGCAAAAGGATAATACTCTTAATAGGTTCCGAAACGGCCTTTAAATAACCCCAACCCAAGATGTATCCAATGACACTTCGCCCTTATCTACTGCTCTGCATTATTGCTTACCTCCCGCTTCAAACCATAGCGAGCAATGTTGAACGTGAACAACTTCAAAATAGTCATTACTATCTTGTTGCCAGCCCTCTTTGGGCTACCGCTGCTGAAGATCTAGAAGAAAACCGTTATGAATCTGCGGGAGATAACTTACTTGCCGCAGGAAACCAGATCGTTAGACGCCTCCATAAACGATATCAAAGTCTTGATATCAAAAACTCAGGCCAAGTCACCCGCATCCGGGAAATGTTAGACCAAGCAGGCTATGCCTACACTCAAGCGGAAGATGCTCATACCTTAAGCGGCGACGAAGTTGCTCTCGACGCTATTGATCAAGCACTTCTATATTTGGATCAAGCTAAAGCCACTCTTTGGAGCGATAGTTTTGACCTTGAGGACTGGCGCGCGCTCCTACAGGATATCCTTGATGCTATTGATAAAGCAGGCGTTACGACAGGACGCAATACTAACGTAGACAATCTTGTCGCCCAACAGGAAAACCCTGAGCCCATCAAGGACATAAGCACAATAAACATCGTCCCTCTCTAGGCTAAACCTACTTTTTGCTTTTCTTTCTAAGCGAAAATCCCTAACATCTTCCTTAGTTCAATCGTTAACCCAAGAACTCGTAACCTCTTATGAAAACACCCCTTCGCTTAATCCTCCTTGCCATGGCAAGCTTCGGTTTGCTCGCTGCAGGCTGCATGCAGTCCAAAAATTACGTCACTGAAAAGGGCGTTAACTTCTCGGACCTTCATACCTTCACAGTTAAAGAAGCTGTTGCTGCCAATGGTTTAGACCCTTATCGCTCAAGTGGTCTCTACAAAGACATGACAAAAAGTGTCATCGCTATGGACCTTGAGAAGAAAGGCTTTACCTCTGTAGACACCGGTGCAGACTTTACAGTTACCCCAATCTGGTGGGTTTCTGCAAGCAACACCCTCGACAACTGGGACAGCAGTGCTTCCAACATTGCTGCTAACACTCGTTCAAACATCGAGAGCAAGCTAGAAATCAGTATCGAAGATGCTAAAACCGGCAAGCGTATCTGGCGCGGTTGGTCCCTCTATGCCATCCAAGGTCGCGATTTGACAGAAGCTTCCATCAAAAAATCTGTAGGCGAAGCACTCAAAAGCTTTCCTCCTACAATGAATAGTAATGGCTCAAAGTCAAAGACCAAGGCCAACCAAAAGAGCTACTAAACTACATCCTTTAAACAAAAAGCGGCCCTACTTCATAGTTGGGTCGCTTTTTTGTGTATGAACACAATACTCATTAGCAACACGCGGAACACGCTTTGAAACCCCACATAAGCGCTCCCAAGAAATGGACCCTGCATGCCTAGCGAGCTCTTCAGCGTCAATAGATACATCCCCCTGGCTGCCCATCCAAGTTGCCAAGTCACCCCGAGCAACGGAACCGGGATGGTCTGTGATATCGACAACCGTAAGATCCATACATATACGCCCAAGCACAGGGCAGCATGCGCCTTGAATCAGAACCTGAGCACGGTTGCTTGCGCTCACAGGAAACCCATCAGCATAACCCATCGTAAGGACTGCCAGGCGAGAGTCTCTCGCTAAGCGCACCGTAGCACCGTAGCTCACTGTTGAGCCTTTTGGTAAATGCTTAACCAGGCCAACGCGGGCATGCACACTCATCACGGGCTTAAAAGATACATGGTTAAAGCGCTCGACCGAGCTTGGGGGATAGCCATAAAGAGCGAGCCCAACCCGCACCCCATTGCACGGACCTGAAGCATCAAAATAATCCAAACCAGCGCTATTGTCTGCATGAATCAAGAGCGTAGATACATCAAGCCCTGGGAGAGCCTTCATGGCCTGATAAAAACGTTTTCGCTGCTCCAGTGTAAGCGTAGAGTCTTCATCGGCTGCGGCAAAGTGCGTGCAAATACCCGCTAAAATAAACCTAGGATGCGCACGAACCCTTGTATAAAGCTCGCCCAAAGAGATACCATTTTCTGCCCCTAAACGACCCATACCCGTATCCATTTTTAAGTGAAGGCGAACAGGCCTATCCGCTGTCTCAAACAGAGCTAAATCCTCTAAAGAAGAAACGATAACCTCAAGATCATGCCTCAAAACAAGATCAAGCTCATCGGGGAGCACAGGGCCCAAAACAAGGATCCTTACATTGGGAGCAATGATACGGAGCTGAGCCCCCTCACGAGGACTTGCAACAGCCAGCACATCAACGCCTTGAGCCAAAAGCTCTTTAGCAATGATCTCTAAACCATGGCCATAAGCATCCGCTTTAACGACAGCAATAAGCTCGGTGCCCGCAGTCAAAGCACCACGAACGCACTCAACATTGTGCCTCAGTGCACTTAAATCAATCTCTGCCCAACAACGTACTCCCTGCATTGCCTTTAAGATTCTGCTTTTTGTGTGGCGACAGTCTCAAGGACGGTAGCCAAAGCGTCAATCTTTATAGGCTTACTGAGGTAATCATCCATACCGGCTTTAAGAAAGCGATCTCTGTCTCCTTGCATGACATAAGCGGTAAGGGCGATAATGGGGATTTTGGAGAAAGACTCACCAGACTTGCCAGCTCGAATGTACTCAGTAGCTTCGATACCGTCCATCTCTGGCATTTGAACATCTAAAAAGATAAGATCGTAGCCATCGCTGCTTGCAAGTGTATCGACAGCCTCTCGACCATTGGCAACAAGATCTGCATTATAACCCATCTTTTTGAGCATATGCATAATAACTTTTTGATTCGTAGCATTATCGTCAGCGACGAGAATCTTAAGCGGGCAACGCTCTCCTAGGTCATGGAAGAAACTAATCCGAACCGTCTTCGCCGATTCCTCTTCTGCATCATACTCTTCTGCCGGGACACAAATGGAGAAATTAAACGAGCTTCCTTGCCCCTCTTTACTCTCAACTCCAATGTTACCATCCATGGCTTCAGCAAGCTTCTTAGAGATAACGAGCCCCAGCCCCGTCCCTCCAAAACGCCGTGAAATTGTAGAGTCTGCTTGAGCAAAAGGACGAAATAAACGCCCAAGCTGATCCTTCGACATCCCAATACCTGTATCCTTAACAGAGAACTGAAGTTCGTAAAAAGAGCATCCGCGTTCATGCATTCCCTCTTTAGAAGCGTTTCCTTTTTTGCTTCCTTTTGCAATAACTTCGACGCCACCTTCACTAGTAAACTTGATAGCATTATTGATGAGATTAACTAAAATCTGCTTTAAGCGATTAATATCTCCATGAACAATTCTAGGAACAGGCCCATCAATCAACAAACGAAGATAAATGCCTTTTTCTTCAGCCTTAAAGCGAAGGAGCTCGATCACTTCATTAAGGCAAGACTCTAGAGAAAAAGGAAGGTCCTCCATTTCGAGATTTCCAGACTCAATCTTTGAATAGTCAAGAATGTCATTAATCAAAGAAAGAAGCGATTCCCCACTCGAACGAATAATATCAACATATTCACGCTGCTCTTCGTTAAGCTCCGTATCCATCAAAAGATTAGTAAAGCCAATCACCCCATTCATGGGTGTGCGAATCTCGTGGCTCATCATAGCGAGAAAACTACTCTTTGCCTGATTTGCAAGCTCTGCCTCGATGGCCAACTGGTTTGCATGAGCAATAGCAGACTCAAGCTCACCATTAAGGGCCTCAAGCTCTTGATTCAGGTCTTCGGCTTTTTCCTTTTCAGCACGAATTTCGTCTTCATGCTGCTTCTCCAAAGTGACATCTGAAAAGGACCATATACGGCCATGATGCTCATCGTTTTTGGTAATAACAGGAGCCGAACGCCACTCAAAAATACGCCCATCTTGAAGGACTAGCTCTTCTCTAAATGCATCATTGGGAGCTGCAAAGATTTCTTCAACCTTGAGAAGAAAAGCATCCGGAACCTGCAGTTTTGAGAGCAAGTAGAAGAGCAACTTCCCGCCATTAAAGGCTTCCATACCATCTCCCTCCATAGACCACATCTCAGCAAAGCGATTATTAAAATTAATCGGTGCCTTATCTTCACTGATAACAAGAATGCCCTGAGGGATTGCATCCACTTGAGCCTCGAGAATTTCGTAGCTCTTGCTCAACGCACCATGGGTCTCTTGCTGAACGTGAACGTCAGCCAACATGATAATGGCCCCTGCATAATCGTCACCTATGTACAAAGGACTGGATGAAAGCTGAGCCCAAAAGGGGGCATTCCTTGCATCGAGAAACTGAGTCGAACATTGGCGTTTAGGCCACTGATAGGTTTTTGGATTGCTGCCAGAAAGAATGACATCACCCTCTTCGCACATAAAAGAAAATACAGACTTCCCAAGCATAGATGAAGCCTCACGGCCCAACATCTCGACAATACATGCATTGGCCATCAGGATACAATTAGAAGCATCTACAAGCCAAACGCCTTCACTAGCAGCCTCTAAAAAACTGGCATAAATAGACTCAGGATGCTCCAAAAAACCACTCAAGTCAGGAATACGAGACACTGAGTGTATTGAATCTCTCTTACGAGAAGACACAGCTTTCATGAGGAGGGAAAAAAGGGTAAAAATAAATGAGGGGCGCAAAACGGGCCTTAAGACCGTCTTCTATTAAAGCCTACAAGCCCTACAATGACAAGGGAAAAGGGCTTAATTAATAAGGAGAGAAATAAAAACAGAGGGCCATAATGACCGTTGGGCACAAGGCCGAAACGAGGAGACCCATAGGCGAAATACCCTTTTTAAAGTATTGGGATAAAATTGATTGCCCAGCAGGATTAGGCGCATTAGCAATGACCGTAAGGCCACCGCCAACAACAGCCCCGTAAACCACAGCTTGCTGAAGGACAACATTGGAGTCAAAAGCCGGAACAAGCGAAGCAAGGTAAGTGATAGCAGCGTTATCGTTAAAAGCTGTGAGCACAATTGAGCCGATGAAGAGTGGTGTCTCCCCGAGGCGACTGAGGACAGGGTCTAGCCACCAAGCCTGCATACCCCCATGCGTTACCAAACCAGCGAGGAAGAAACCGACAAGTAAAGGCTTTGTGATTTTAAGATCATACTGGTGATGAGCCGTTGCCTTAATGAAGGCCATAAAGAAAAGAAACCCACCGATGAATAAGGGAGGCTGATGCAAGGTGAACACCGTCCACGCTAAGAAACCCAAATGAACGACGGTTACCCAGTGGGGAATAGGCTCTTCACTTAGGACAACCGTACCCAGCTTGGCACGATCTTCTTCAATCTTACGAGCGCGTGTATTGAGCTCAATCAGGTCTTTCCTAAAAATGATAGCATACGCGCATGTACTTATAAAAATGCCTATGCAAGCCTTCCAGCCGAAGTGCTGAAGCATATAGAAAAGATCCCAACCCCAGGTACTCGCGACCATGAGGACGGGAGGGGCAGCAAAGTGTGTGAGCGTACCACCGACCGAAATATTAACGAATAGCAAACCCAGGGTCGCATAACGCAAGCGATTTGAAGGCTCAAGCTTGTAAAACTGTCGCCCAAGGAGCAGGGCTGCGATTGTCATCGCAGCAGGCTCAGTGATAAAAGAGCCTAAAATTGGGGCAATACACAAAATCGCAAACCACCAAGCAAGTGGAGAATGCCCCCCTAGGAAAGCTACCTTACTGAGGCACTGCTCTGCAAAGAAAAGCACTGGGCGCGTCGATGCAATGGCCATAATAATGACAACAAAGACCGGCTCTGTGTAATTCACCCCTGAACTAAAGTAGCTGACAACAGCCCCCCAGTCATAAAAAAGTGCCATTGAGATAACCAGAGGGATACACCAAATACCAAAAATAGCCTCTACCTCGCCGAGAAAATGAAATAACGTCGCACGAAAGCTAACATCATCTTTTGCGTCAATATAGGGTTTTTGATCCGCAGTACGACCACTCTTGAGAATAGCCTCTCTGTGAACCTGTTCAAAGTGATGGGCTAAAGCATTAAATCTTGCCGTAAAGAATGTGTGGATAACCGCAGCAAAGAAGATGAGTGTTGCCACAAGATTAAAAGGATCTTGGGAAATACGGCCAAGAATAATTTCCAGTAGAGACCCTCCTTCAGGATCGTCATACACGCTTGAGCCTACAACGCCCGCGCTGTCAGCGGAAGATACGCCACCAGCAAGCCCGAGAAGAGGCATGCAGCATGCAAATAATAAAATTAAAAACCCCAATGTACGCCTGTAAGACATAGGAGCTCATTGTGCCAAAAAAGCCAAAAAGAAGCAAGCGGTTAAACACGCATGAACATAACTGCCAACTACCTTTATCCATCAACAATGCAGAGTCTGGCGTATACGATGCCAAAAAACAGCAATACCCAAGACACAAAAACTAAGCAGGTAACTAATAACTGCAGGGCCTGAAAGCAAATGATCTTGAATAAACACACTTAAAGGTTTGCTGTCCTGCTTATTTTTATTAGTCGGCACAATGGCTGTCATGGGCTCACCCAAAGACACTTTGTATATCCCAGGAGTAGGCTCGGCACCAGAGCCATCATTGGAAACGGCGGTACTTGTGAAAATCCCCACAAAAAGACCCATCGTCAACCCCACAGCAATAAAAAACCATAGCAGCCCTCCTGCCAATCTTCTTATCCATTGATGCATATAATCTCGCATTAAAAATCCTTGGTCTATTTATGGGCTATACACTAAAGTAATTACTTAATCTCGCATATGTAGGGTTATTTTTCAAGTGAAGTTAGGCAAATAACCCTATATATGCTTATCCCATTCATGGACAAACAGATAGAGATACAACTACAATAACATACAGTGTTTTAAAACAGCCCTGCATGCTATATTCAAAATAAATAGCTACTTTTTACGTTTTAAAGAAGCCTTCAAATCCTTCCAAAAAGCAAGGCGCTCAGCAATATGAACCTCAGCCCCTACTTCCTTAGGAAAGTAAAATTGTATGGGTTGCTTCATATAGTCCTGACCGGTAATCCCATGTTCTGCATCGTGGCTGTACTCATAGCCTTTCCCATGACCAAGGGCTCTTGCCACAGAGCCACTACTGCCACGAATCCAAAGAGGTATCGGCTGAACAGGCTCTTTGCGAATAGCTTCACGGGCAGCGTTAATACCCAAATAAGCGCTATTGCTCTTAGGCGCAGTTGCAAGAAAAACCGTTGCATGGCCGAGGTTTAGCGCACACTCGGGCATACCAATTTGCTCGCAAGCTTGAAATGTAGCTACAGCCAAAGGTAAAGCTCGTGAATCGGCGAGACCCACATCTTCAGAGGCGAGAATAACCAGGCGACGCGCAACAAACCGAGGATCTTCCCCTCCCTCAAGCATTTTAGCAAGCCAGTAAAGTGCCGCATCAGGGTCAGACCCACGAACACTTTTAATAAAGGCAGAAATGGTATCATAGTGTTCATCTTCATCAGCATCATAGCGAATTTGACGCTCTTCAGCAAAACTGCGAATATCATCCTCAGTAAGAGCACTCCCCATGGGCTTACTCAGAATAATCGTCTCCAGAGCATTGAGTGCACGCCTAAGATCTCCATCGCTCATTTTAGCAAGAAAAAGGAGCTGCTCTCCCTTAACAGTGCAATGGAAAGAACCCAGCCCGCGGTCTTCATCAACGAGGGCTTCCTTGAGAACGTCGACAATCACCTCTTCAGAAAGCGGCTCTAAATGAAAAAGATGGCTTCGGCTAAGAAGGGGTGCATTAACATAAAAGCCGGGATTGTGCGTTGTTGCCCCAATCAAGCGGATATTCCCAGTCTCAACATCAGGAAGCAACAAATCTTGCTGAGCTTTATTAAAGCGATGAATCTCATCAATAAAAACAACTGTACGCGATGTAGCTTGATAACGAGCAAGGCGCAGGACATCTCGCAACTCAGCAACATTGGAAAGAACTGCATTGAGCCGAACACACTTGCTCTGTGTTTCAGCAGCAATAACTTCTGCAAGGCTCGTCTTCCCTGAGCCAGGAGGCCCATATAAAAGAATACTACCAAAGTTGTTACTGCGAATGAGTTTTGGTAACAGGCAATCTTCCCCCAAAAGGTGCTCTTGACCAGCAATTTCTTTCAAAGAGCGAGGCCGCATCCGAGCAGCAAGAGGCTTATGGCCCTCGGAAACTTGGCTACTTTGCTCACGTATCTCTTGGTTGAATAAGTCCACAAAAATTCCTCCAACAAGGTAATAACTCAACTGTCCCAAAGAAGCCTTAGGCCAGCAAGCCTTCTTTTATAAGTACGCCTCAGAGAGCAAGTTTGACTTTATTATGAGTGGATTCATAGGATCCATCTTGCTATGGAAATGTCTCCAGCATCAACGCGCGCGCCCCTCCTCTGGGGGCTCTTGCCCTTAATGGGAGGCATCCTACTCGAAGGGTTATTTCCAAACTTTATGGGAATCCCTATGTTGCTCGGACTAGCCAGCTTATGTCTTATTATAGGTTATTGTGTTCGCTACAAATCGCTCAAACGTATAAGCTGGATTGCCGCCGGAGTACTACTTGCTATCGCTTATACAAGCATCAGAATCCCGCAAAGACCGGAAGAGGCAAAACTACCCCCACGAGAAAGTGAGCTCAGCATTAAAATTACCAAACTCTACCCGCGACAGGACGCACCTGGGCGCTATATTGGGCGCGGACGCATTGTTGAAGCACCCATTTACGTCGATTATCTTCAAGGCACACAAGTCGCCTTTGTTCTCAAAGGCGAAGCGCATGCAGCACACAAGGGAGAAACGTGGAAAGTTCGCGGCGTGATTGAACCCTTACCCACAAACACAAAAGCATTTTCCTATACAAACACCTTAAGCCATACAGGAACCTACTTTCGGCTGTACCGTGGAGAGCTCTTGAAATGCGAAAGCAAAGCTGGACTTATTTCTCAAGGTATTAATAGAGCACAAAATTACCTAACTGAAATACTCATGCGCTCGAGGCCTGAAACAAGTTCAGGCATCTACACTGCGATGCTTCTTGGAAAAAAAGGCACGTTGGACCCCAGTATGAAAGAGGCCTTTGTCCAAAGTGGCACATTTCACATATTCGCTATCAGTGGGCTACACATCGGGGTGATTGCCGGTGCACTCTTCTTTGTGCTCCGCTGGCTCCGCTTATCTAGTATCTCTGGGGCCTTGCTTGGACTAGGAATACTCTTGGCCTATGTAATTATTACTGGAGCCAGTGCATCTGCGATGCGTGCATACTTGATGGCTTCTTTTCTCTGGGGCGCTCACATTGCTCTTCGCAGGCCTGCACCCTTTGCAGCTCTAGTTGCCTCGGCACTGATTGCCCTACTTATGTCTCCTGCGCAATTGTGGGAACCTGGGTTTCAGCTTTCCTATTCTGTCGTTACAGGCATTCTTCTCTATGGACTTCCACTCTCTAAGGCACTCAAAACCAAGCTTAACCGATTAACATATCTCGTGCCCAAATCCAGTATCTCACAAGGTCGCAAAGCCCTTACGTGGGCCTTTGATCGCAGTCTCGAATCAGCTGCAATCACCTGGAGTGCAACACTTTACAGTTTACCTCTTATCGTTGCCTATTTTCACATTATTTCACCCGGAGGCATTTTTTTAAACCTCATACTCGTACCCTTGGCCTCACTCACGATCGTGCTTGGGTTCTTCTCCATTTTCTTTGGCCTTTTCTTTTTAGGGTGGATTTCAGCAGGGCTCAATATCCTAGCATCAGGCCTCATCACCTGCCTACAAGGACTTGCACTCGGAACCATGAAGCTGCATGGACTTTTTTGGGAAGCAACACTGCGCGGACCCGCATGGGCCTGGATTGGACTTGGAAGCCTTATTTTGATCATCCTAATCCAGCGCAAGCATAGAAACAAAAGACCAAAATATCACTATTGGTTGCCGCCTGCGGCGGTATGTCTGTGGATCGCCGTAGCGATTGCCCCACAATCTTGGGTTGCTTTATGAGCCCTCTTTTATGAAACTTTCTTCCATGAAAAGTGCTTACGAACTGGCCATGGAAAAACTTGAGGCTGATGAACCCTCACAAACTCTGACAACCGCTCAAAAAGACGCTATTGCAGAGATCCAAATACGCTACACAGCAAAAGTTGCTGAAAGAGAAGTATTTCTGCAAAAACAACTGGATAATGCCTTGCAATCCGGAAATCTGACAGAAGCTGAAGCAATTCGGGAGCAACTCACACGTGAAAAAGCGCGTCTTGAAGAAGAAAAAGAGGCCGAAAAAGAAAAAATAAGAGCTCCGAGGTCATAGGTCTGTGGAGGTCTTTTAGCCAGCTCAAGTGTGGTCGACCACACTTGTCTCTTGTGAACATAAAAACATAAGAAGCTGATAGCCAGAAATTAAACACATGTACGCACGGTGGTCGTACTGTGTCCTACCACACCCCTACCTCACGAAGTCATGACTAAGCAAAAAAAAGACTCCCCCTTTCGGGGAAGCCTTTCCACACCATGAAATAAAGTTTAAAATCCTTACTTGCGACTGCGTGAGAATTTGCTGCGGAACTTCTCGACGCGACCTGCTGTATCTACAAAACGCTTTTCGCCGGTGTAGGCAGGATGCGAATCTGAAGTGATATCACACAGGAAGACTTGATGCTCAACACCGTCGATCGTTTCTGTTTGCTTGGAGCGCAAAGTAGAACGACCAAAGAAGCGCTTGCCGGATGAAACATCAACGAAGCAAACAGGATTGTATTCTGGATGGATATCTTTTTTCACGATCCGTAAGAAATTGGTAATTAGAGAATTAGCCCTGACGCGCTTTGAAGCGAGGATTGGTCTTGCAGATGACATAGAGACGGCCTTTGCGGCGTACTACCTGACAATCTGGATGGCGATTTTTTAAAGTTTTAATAGAAGATGCGACTTTCATGGAATCAAAAATGCTTTAGAAAGCAGGAGAAAAAGGTATAAAAACAGCCCTGTCAACGTATTTCGACTATTTATTGTTAAAAATCCCTAATTTAAGGAGGGGTCTTTGGGGACAAGGCCTGAAATTAGCGTTTCGGGCATGGTTTGACCGAGCATAAGACGCCAAAGACCCTCCCCACCCTGAGACAAAATAGCCTCTTTGGTGACAGGTGTGGGAACCCAAGCATCCTGAGCAAGTTCACCTTCGAGCTGTCCCTGAGACCAGCCAGAGCACCCAATATAGCACCGGACAGAAAGATCCTGCTCTTGAGCCATGACCCCCAAGAGTTTATCTTCAGTAAGGCCAAAAAAGAGCTTGAAGGCACGCTCATCATCCAGCCAGCGCCAAGCAACGAAAATCATCTTGTCCTGGCTGACAGGACCTCCTTGATATACAGGAACTTGAGCAAGTGACCCATATAAAAACTCAGGTTTTAGCTGCCCTAGGGTCTTACCCAAAGGCCGGTTTAGGACAAAGCCAATAGCCCCCTCATCACTTGAATGAGCGGACACAAGAACGATAGAACGTTTGAAATTAGGATCTAGCAGCTTTGGGCTAGCGAGAAGCAAAACCCCAGCCAGGCTATTTTTCTTTGAATCTAACTGCAAACGCCCCTTCATACTTAGATTATCTCACTAAATTTGGGTGATTTCAATCCCGGATTGGCTTAAAAGCTCGTGGACTAACGTATCATTTCGGTAATCAAGATGATACTTAACCACTTTAACGCCCGATGCTGCAACTACCTTGGCGCAGTTTATGCAAGGGAAGTGCGTACAGTAAATAGTTGCCCCATCGACGCTTACACCGCGTCTTGCAGCATCTGTAATGGCATTCTGCTCGGCGTGTACTGTCGCCTGTTCGTGACCATCGCGAACGCGTGAAGTATGAGGTGCCCCTGGCAGAAAGCCGTTGTAACCTGCAGCAATCATGCGGTTTTTGTGCAAACCACTAGACACAATAATGCAGCCGACATTTAAGCGCTCACAAGAGGATCGTGAAGCAATCAAGAAGGCCGTTGCCATAAAATACTCATCCCATGAGGGACGCTTATCCCAGCCTTCAGTAAGTGCAGCAACCTGGTCCACTAAAGATATTTCCTGTGATACTGCGATATCTACGGTCATAACAATAAAATCAGCTCTTAGCAGAAAACAAGGGATTGAGGCAATGGTTTATTTTTTGATTAAACATAAGCATATAAAAAGGCCCCTAGATCCCCTAGGGGCCTTCGTACCTACAGCCATAAAAGCTACTGGGCTGTTTGTTGGGCTGGAGAACCAGACGTGGGCTGCTGCTGGCTAGGCTCTCCTTGCTGAGAACCTGCTTGGCTTGCAGGAACTACATCTACCTCTTCCATGGTCAAAACATCAATCTCAACGATTTCTTGAGCACGACTCTGCTGTACAAGTACAGCGAGCTTGTTTAAAGTTTCCATTGGGATGCGGGCAAAAGCCTTAATTTCACGATCGCCAGCTTCAACCTCTCCGGTAACAGGAGCTAAGTTTTGGCTTTCGAGATCCTCGAGCCCTTTAGCGAGCTTTGGATTACGTGTGGCAAGATCCTCACCACCACTTGCTTGACGAGCAAACTTAACCATGTTCACGCGATAATCCAAAAGCTTGCCCGCTTGAGGCTTATAAAAGCTACCTACGTTATTGTCTACAGCCTTACCATCGTTGACGGCAGTAATGAGCGTCTTCATGCCATCGCTATCGTTGGCATAAAGATAGTTGCCCTGGTCTACAGCGAGATACTCAACAACTTCTTTGTTGATGACTTCTGGCTTGGGTGCAGGCTCTCCAGGAGCGAGAGGAACTGCAGGAGACTCCACCGTAAAGGTGTATGTACTAGTAGCTTTGTGAACAGGAATACCATCAAAAACAAAGTTCTTTGGCTCAAAGTTGTATTGATAAGTCATGGGGAGATCACGAATGGTGATGAAGTGTGCTGCAAGACTTGGCATGACAGTATTGTAGTAGGTATCCCCAGCAGCAGCGAGTTGCTTATTGGTCCACTTACCGCCGTTAATCGTGCGAGCATCCCAGGAGCCATTGTCCTGGAGATTTGCGACCCCAGCAAACGTCCCCTCTGCGCTAGGCATGATATCTACCATCATAGCATCCATAGCCTCGAAGGTTTTCTTTCCTTGCTCGTTAACGTGCTTTTTAACCTTGTCAGAAAGCACCTTATAGTAAGTTAGGAATGCTTGAGGATCATACTTGCCTGCGAAAGCAAACGTCTCGTTGGATTGGATGTACTTAGCTACAGGAACTGGCCCACCCACTTTAGCGCTGAGCAAGGCGCCTTCAGGAGTGTCTTGTTTGGCCTCTCCAGCAAAGCCAACGGTGACCGTTTCTTTACCTAAATCCATGCCAACAGACATCCACTTCATGTTTTCGAGCTCATCGAGAGCAAGGTCTACAAGACGCATAGTGCTCTTGTCTCCAGGGTGAGACTCAGAAGCTTGGCCCTGATTGCGGACAGCTTGCTTCACCGTTTGCTCGCTGAGCTTGATGTAATCCGTAAACAAACGAAGCTCTGCTTGGTATTCGCCCTTCTCGCGATTAAGGTCAACCAGTTTTTTGAAAGATGTAGCGTCTCCAACTAAAGCAATGTCTTGCTTGGAGCGGGCGAGCAAAGTCCACACAGTACTGTTCATCTCGTGGTCTTCAACGACCCAACCCATCTGAGGAAGCATCGTGCGGATCTGAGAATCTTTATTGAGCTGAAGGAGAATAACGGGAACGGCATTGCCCTTATCTCCATAAAAGAAGATAGTAACGTTTTCCTTTTCAGAAAGGCCAGGATAGCTCGGGTAGCCCAAGAACCCAGCAAGCAGGAAAGGCATCATCTCAGTTTGTTGGCCAGGGTAAATCTGGCGAACAACATTCATGAGGTTTTCAGAAAAGCCTTTGAGAGGAGGAAATTTAGCGTAGCCGATCAGCTGACCGTCAAGCCCGTGCATGGCTTTAGAGCTTTCCATGGGCTTTGCTGGAGCGCAAGGATTGCCAGTAGATGCACTCGCCATAGACGCGGAACTTGTGCTGTCATCACTTGATCTATTCTTCTTGTACTTGTATGGAGCTGCTTCAAGAGGCAGCACTAAGCCACATACGCAAACAATAAGGCAAAAAATGCGGAGAAATGGGGAAGAGTTAAGCATAGTGCGCAAAGTCTATGACAGAGCCTTCTTCAGTGTAAACTGTATTTTGAAGAGTGAATGCTTTTTTCCAAGAGACACCCTATTAATTTTTGATATCAATCAATTAATATTAAAAATAGCACTACTCTTAACTCTTTTTTATAGAAAGACCTTTTCAGCAATTTGAACCGCATTTAAAGCAGCCCCCTTGAGGAGTTGATCCCCAGACACCCACAAAGCAAGGCCATTAGGAAGCACATCAGTAAGACGCAAACGACCAGCAATACAATCCCCTACTCCCGAGGCATCTTGGGGTGTTGGAATAGCCTCTTGTTCGTATAAACACACCCCAGCAGCTACCTGCAAGCAGTCCTTAGCCTCTTCAAGGGAAAAAGACTTATCAAAACTAACCGTCAACGCCATGGAGTGGGCACGCATAACAGGCACTCGAACGCAGGTGGCAGCGACCTTAAGGTCAGGCAGTTGAAGGATCTTTTGACTTTCTACGCGAAGCTTCCACTCCTCTCTACTAGAGCCATCCTCCAAGAGAGTATCTACAAGTGGAATGACATTTAAGACAATGGGCTTAGGGTAATGCTCTGTGCTTAATGTACACCCATCGCACCAAGCACGCATCTCAGCACTGAGGGCGTCGACACCTCCCTTCCCACTTCCTGAAACGGCCTGATAGGTAGAGGCAATAAGCTGCCTAAGGCCAAAAGCCTCGTGCAAAGGCGCCAGGGCTACAAGGGCTAAAATAGTAGAGCAATTAGGATTGGCAATAAGCTTGGTATTAGCGCTCATGGTATGGGCATTGATCTCAGGAACCACGAGCGGGACGCCCTCCTCCATCCGAAAAGCTGAGCTATTATCAACCACAAAAGCGCCCTGAGATACCGCCTCAGGAGCCCAGCGCTTGCTGACGTCAGACCCAGCAGCAAAAAAAACAACATCAAGCCCCGAGAAACACCCTGATCTAAGCTGTTCAAGCTCGGTATCGTGTAATACTTTCCCGGCAGAATTGGCGGAGGCAAAAAGCCGAAGCTTGCCTACAGGGAAACCTCGTTTTTTCAAAACATGGAACAATTCTTGACCGACGAGGCCTGTTGCACCCACAATACCAACGGATAGGCTCTTCATGACATCTATTTCTACAATACCCAAAGCATTCAAAGCTCGCTGCCAGGCTCTTGGCCTCGAGCTCACTCAGCATCGCATTTACATCTCCATTAGCGAGCAAAAACTCCATCTCTTTGAGCAAGACAAAGTTCTCAAAAATTATCCGGTCTCTACGTCCAGTAAACCACCCTCGTGCAAAGAGAATTCACTCGGCACACCCTGGGGACTCCACCGTATTGTAGAAAAAATTGGCGAGAACGCGCCTCTAGGTAGCGTTTTTCGAGGTCGTGTCATGACAGGGCAACACTACCAAGAAGAACCCGAAGAAGAACGTGCTAAAAATCTCATCACAAGTAGAATTCTTTGGCTAGCAGGACTTGAGCCGACCCTCAACCAAGGGCCCGGACAGGACTCATTTGACCGCTATATCTACATCCACGGAACCAATCATGAAGACAAGATTGGCACCCCTGCAAGCGGAGGATGCGTTCAGCTAAAAAATGAAGATATGATTGACCTCTTTAACCGCACACCGAAGGAATCCCTTGTATGGATTGATGTTGAGGGGTAGTTAAATTTAACCATAACTACACTTCCTTTTTACCAAAGATAAGCAGACGCATGCTATTTAAGCAAACAAGTGCGGTTGACCCTTCATGAGCAAAAACACCCAAGGTTAGCGGGACTAAGCCAAAAACGGCTGCAGCAACCATAACCCCAATCGTCCCCAAAGAGATGGCTAAATTTTGGCGAATGATACGCTTAGCCCGTTTACTCAAGCAATAGGCATTTAAGAAATTATCAATGCGGTCATTCATCAGGACGACTTCACTTTGTTCCAGAGCTGCATCCGTCCCCCGGCCACCCATCGCAACAGCAACATAGGCTGCAGCAAGGCAGGGAGCGTCATTCACTCCATCACCCACCATGGCGACCTTTTTGCCCTCTTCAGTGAAGGCTTGTACTGCGGCCACTTTATCCTCTGGCTTTAAGCCCGCTCGCACCTCTCTTAAACCCAAGGATTTGCCAACAGACTCTGCAGCTTCACGGCGATCCCCTGTTAGCATAACAGTGCGGATACCAAGGCCACCAAGACGCTCGAGAACAGGCTTGGACTCTTCGCGAATCTGATCGCGCAAAAGCAAGCGACCTAAAAGGTCTTTATAAACGACCCATACTTCTGTGTAAGCTTCTGGGAGATCGGGAAGATCCTCAGCCCACTTTTTAAGGGGCCCTTCAGCGAGCAGCTCGCGGCGACCAATCACGCATAGGCCATCATCAACATTCCCTTGAACACCCGAGCCAGTAATAGAACGAAAACCGTCCACCTCGCGCTCTTCAACGCCTTCTTTTTTGCCATGTTGAACAATCGCACGCGCGAGTGGGTGATTCGCGTTTTTCTCTAAAGAATAAGCATAGGCAAGAACTGCTTCTTCGTGACCAGGAGGAAAACTTTCTACCTTTTCGACAGAAAGCTCGCCAGTAGTCAGCGTGCCTGTTTTGTCTAAGGCGACAACATTCACCTCTGAAAGCTTCTCGATAGCAGCCCCTCCGCGAAAAAGAATACCGCGCTGAGCACCCCATGCAATCGAAGCAAGAAATGCTGAGGGAATTGAAAGGACTAAAGCGCACGGGCTTGCAACGACGAGCAAAGTCATCGCGCGGTAAAAAGAGGAGTATTCACCACCCACATTTTTAAAAGGAGGCACACCAAAACCTAGCCACCAGACAAAAAACATGCCTGTGGTGACAGCGAGGATCCAATAAGTGTAATGAGTACCAAAACGCTCTGTAAAGCGCTGGCTTGGTGCCTTTAAATGTTGGGCGTCTTGAATTAAGCGAATAATTTTTTGCAGAGAGCTTTCTTGAGCAGGACGAAGCGCTTTAACCACTAAAGCCCCCCAGAGGTTAATCGTGCCACTATAGACCTCGTCACCCACGCGCTTTTCGACAGGCGCTGCTTCACCGGTAATATTAGACTCATCACTTGCAGACTCCCCTTCGACGACCTCAGCATCAACGGGGAAAGCATCACCCGGCTTAACACGCATGCGCTGCCCAGGCTCTACAGCTTCTACGGGAATATTGCGCTCTGAGCCATCATCTTCCAAAATGAGGGCTTCGCGAGGAGCTGATTTAAACAGAGCATCAATCCCTCGACGTGTGCGGTAAAGCGCAAAGTGCTCGAGGGCCTCGGAAAAAGAAAATAGAAACAGCAAAAGAGCCCCCTCTTGCCATGCGCCAATTAAGCTGGCACCTACGGCAACAGCAAGCATGAGAAAATGGATATCGAGCTTCCCCTTGCGAATATTGTGGGAGACATCTTGAACAGGCTCCCAAGCACCAGCAACTATTGCCAGCATGAAAAAGACAATAGAGAGCCAATCGGGCCCAAGGCTAAAAGTGTGAGCAAAAAATCCAGCGGCACCAAAAATACCGCATAAGCCAGCCAGTATTGCTAAAAACTGCCACTCATGCTCACCATGCTCATAGTCCTCCGCGGCCTTTGCTTCAGTTGGCCAAGGCATATCACGCCACTGCCAGAGCTTGGGTGCGGTATAGCAAGAGGGCAGCTCAAGGAGTGTTTTGCCGCCAACACGGCTTATTTTATAACTGGAAGGAACAGCTCCATTATCACCGCCATTGACAAGTGAAGACTCGATGGCTTTTAACGTTGCGGCTAAATTGCGTTCGAGTTCTTTCGTGTCAATAGGGCCCAAAGTTGCCACTGAAATCTTCTGGCTGTCGGCATCAAAAAGAATGGCTTCAGCCCCTTCTTGCTTACGAAGAAAGTCCGCGAGGCCAGGAAGCCAGGAATCATCGTGATTTCGATCAGCCATAACTCTGAAAATGAAGTACTTAAGATGACACAGCTCTACCAACATGTCAACAGGAGAGGATGTCCGGGTATTATAAATTGCGACCTCACCGAATAGATAAAAGAATCTTAATTATTACTGACGCTACCCATTTGAATTTAAAGACATTTCGGTGTATATTACCTTGGTTAAGGGCATTTTGAATTTCAGAGAGAACGACCCAATGGAAATAGACAAGCAAGAAACTGCAACTCCTAAAGGCATCCAAGAACGACGCCTCTCTTTTTTAACTCGAGAAGATAAAAGAGTGGCCAGCTTAGGCAAAAAGAAAGCAAGCACGGATAAAAAGCGCAGAACAATAGCAGACCAAAACGAGCTACAAAAATATTACAAGAAGACACCCCTAGGGAAGGAGCTCCCCGAGAAAATTGATACCTTCTTACACTACTACTATAAGAACGTCGATTAGCTCCTACCCACAAAATAAACGACTTGCTAGTCTTTATTTTATAAGGTTCTTAACCGCCCATGCTTCTGCAGGATTAGCGTCCGGAGCCAGATAAGTTGAATTCCAAACGATCTTTTGGTGAGCTGCAGACCGTAGTGCTTCGCTAGTTTGAACGCCAGCAAGAAAATCTTCATCTCGAAAGAGCCCCCCGACCAAATATACAGTAACACTGGGGACATCCATTTGGCCAAGAACCTTAGCTAAAAGCTGAGCAAGCGCATAGGCTGCATCACTCACAATACCCACTGCAAGCCCATTGCCTTGATTAGCAAATTCAAAAACAATCGGCGCAAACGCAGCAACTTGAGCGGGCGAAAAACCACCACTTACAATATTTGCATGCAATGCACCCATGGAAAGCTCACCAAAATCAGCTTCGTATTGTTTTAAAACGGCCGTAATAAAGGGGTCCGCCCTATTCACGCCCTGAGTAAAGGCTAGACGAATGGCCTGCTTCCCAACGAAAAAACCACTACCCTCATCCCCTAAAAACCACCCTAGGCCCCCTTCTTGGATGAACCCAGCCCCATCATCTACCTTACCAAAACCAACAGACCCCGTCCCCGCGATGAGAACAACTGCAGGCCCATCGAGTGCAGCAAGCGTCATGCCGACATCAGAATCGATATGTATATTTCCCGAACAAACACCCCGATCCTCAAAGTATTTTGACCAAGCAGCACGCTTAGCCTGTCCACCTACACCGGCAAAACCCGCGACGACCTTCAAATTATCAACGACATTAGACAGAGGAACCCAGCCCTGACAAGACTCACTCCAAAACTCGAGCTTCAATAAAGCATCCACCAAAGCTCATTCGCGAGCCTCATTTTGAGTATTTGCAGGACCTAGATCAACCGAAATTGCAATTGAATTAGTAGGAGTCTTACAGGCACGCAAGCGACACGACTGCCCGTTATTAAGGACCGTAACCTTTGTCTTGGTACCACCCCCATCCAGGCAAACCACTAAAGCTGCATTGGCCAAATATGAAAGGAAGAAGAAAAAGAAAACGTAAACAAGGGAAGTTTTTCTAGACATGAATCGGAATTTCCTGCTATACAAGCAAACCCAATGAAACAAACAAGCTATATTTTTCTATCCTTTATGCTTGGACTACATCTTTTTGCAGAAGACAAAAAAGAACTCTCTCCAACGGAAAACCTAAGCACCTACCACGAAGCTATCGACACCTGGGATTCAACAAACTATACTTCACAAGAAGCAATGAGCTCGAGCTCTTGCCATCGTGCATAAGCCTGCTCCAGCTCAGTCTCTAAACGAGCCAAACGCTCAGCTTTTTCTTTTAAGGCAAGAGCATCGTCACTTGGATTACTCAAAAACTCAAGTAAGCTAGATTGTTCTAGCTCGAGGGCCTCGATGGTTGTTGGAAGACCTTCAAGTTCTTTTTTTTCTTTAAAGGAAAGCTTTCTTTTAGCCAACGTGCGAGGTTTCTCATTTTTTTTAACAGAAGACTTTGTGTCCGCTAAAGGCTCGCTTGATACAGCTATCTGCTCTGACAACCAATCATCATAGCCACCAATGCATTCTCGAACCTGGCCTGATTGCTCAAACACAAGCAAGCTCGTAGCAATATTATTTAAAAAAGAACGGTCATGACTCACAAAAAGAATCGACCCTGGATAGTCCAACAAGCACTCTTCTAGAAGCTCAAGAGTTTCTGTATCTAAGTCATTCGTCGGCTCATCAAGCACAAGGAGATTAGACTGCCGCGTAAAAAGCTTAGCCAGCAAGAGGCGATTTTTCTCTCCCCCCGAAAGCATACTTACCGGACTGCGTGCACGATCGGGCGAAAACAAAAAATCTTGGAGATAGCTCATAACATGGCGAGAACGACCATTAACAAGCACCTGATCCCTTCCCTCACCTACATTATCAAAAACCGTCGCCAACTCATCGAGACCTCGACGGAGCTGGTCAAAATAAGCAATGGAAAGCTGCGTTCCGTGCTCAACTGCCCCTGACTCCGGTTCTATTTCTTTAAGGAGTAAACGGATGAGTGTTGTTTTGCCAGCCCCATTAGGCCCCACGACACCAACCTTATCTCCACGTCGTAAAGTGAAAGAAAGCCCATCAACAAGAGGCATATCAGAATAACGATAGGTTATTTTCTTAGCCTCAATAACTTTAACCCCAGATGGAGTCGCTGCTTGAGTCTGAAGCTTGGCTAACCCCTGGCGATTTCGGCGCGCACGGCGCTCCTCACGCATTTTTTTAAGTGCGCGCACACGGCCCTCATTTCTTGTTCGACGAGCTTGAATGCCTTGGCGAATCCACTTTTCTTCTTGGGCTAACTTCTTATCAAATGCCGCCTGAGACTTTTCTTCAGCAACTAAAACCTCCTCTTTACGACTCAGATAAGTCGGGTAGTTACAATCCCAGCGAGTCAATATGCCACGATCAAGATCAAGAATAGAGGTCGCAAGATTTTGAAGAAAGACGCGATCATGCGTTACAAAAAGAAGGCTACCCGAAAATTTCTTTAAAAAGCCTTCAAGCCAAAGAATAGCCTCCATATCCAGGTGATTCGTTGGCTCATCGAGCAACAGTAGATTAGGATCACTCACCAAAGCCTTGCCCAAGAGCGTCCGACGCTTCAGCCCTGCTGAAAGGCCTGAAAAAGAAACCTCAGAATCAAGCTCAAGCCGGGAAACAACTTCATCTATTTTTGCCTTCACAGACCACCCTCCTTCATGATCCATGAAATGATGAAGCGCATCGAGGTCTTCATTTTTTACGCCAGCAAGAGCCCCCTTCTCTGCAGACTCATAACGCAATACCTGCTCCCCATGAGAACCCAAACCTTGAGCCACCATGGCTCTAACAGAAAGCTCCTGTTTGCGAGGAACTTCTTGGCCCAAATAAGCAACACGAGTATCCCTTCCCCACTCTAGCTCCCCTGAGTCTGCATCGCAAAGGCCTGCAACGACCTTAAGTAATGTTGATTTGCCTGCACCATTTCGGCCAAGGGTACCTATCCGTTCATTGGACCCAATGGCAAGGGAGACCCGATCCAGAAGGACAGCACCCCCATACTGAAGTGAAATATTGTTTAATGTAAGCAAACTCATGTACTTGTGAAGGTATGGGATCTTGGCAAAACACCTGAGTCAAGGCGATTCCGGAGAATTTCCGTTGACAAACTGGACCTTAAGCTCATAGCCTCCGCTTCTAATGCATTCTGCAACAGCCATTATTATCAACACAATCACCATTACCGTCGGGTAAGGTGCGGGTATTGATATAGGCTCAAGCAATCTTCAATCTCTCTCGCACATCTCGCAAAGATGTGCTTTTTTGTTTTACCATTATGTTTGAGAAGTTTTTTAACAAAAAGGTTTTTATCGCAGGATTTGCGATGTTCGCCATGTTTTTTGGCTCAGGCAATCTTGTCTTCCCCCTCTATATTGGCACACAAGCACTTGATGCTTATGGCTATGCAATGCTTGGCCTTCTCATCACAGCTGTGCTTGTGCCCTTTCTTGGGCTCTTTGGCATCATTCTTTACGACGGCGATCGCGACACTTACTTTTCCTGCTTAGGCAAGTGGCCAGCCTTAGTGCTCATATTTGTCATGCTCTCCCTTATGGGGCCCTTTGGGGTAGCTGCTCGCTGCATCATCGTTGCCTATGGAGCCGCTCACTGGCTCTACCCCAGCCTTCCTTTTATTTATTTTAGCATAGGGTTCTCTGTACTAACAGGGCTTATCGTATGGAAACGGCGACATATCGTTAATGTCATCGGCTCATTCCTCACTCCTATCTTGCTGACTGGCATCGTACTACTCATAGCACTGGGCATATGGGGAGATAGCAGCGCACCGATCAGTGAAGCCAGCCATCTTGAGGCCTTTAAAATTGGCTTATTTCAAGGCTACCAAACGATGGACCTTCTTGCTGCCTTCTTCTTCTCGGCTACGGCAGTACATTACTTGCAGGCCCAAATGAAGGAATCCAACGCGCTCAGCATTGAACGCATGAGCTTCGGGGCGAGCTTCATAGGAGCAGGGCTGCTTGGCCTCGTCTACGTTGGCTTTGTTTATCTTGGCGCCGAATATGCTGTTTATCTGCAAGATACGCCTCCGGACCAATTGCTGCTCGTCATCGCATCTCACAACATCGGTGAGCTTTCCGTTCCTCTCGTTAGCGTTGTTTTTGTCATGGCATGCCTTACCACATGCGCGATTCTCGTGAGCTTATTTGCAGAATTCCTAAGTGAACACATAACTCAAAACAAGATCTCGCGTCACCCGGCAGCGATAATCACGCTACTCATCACATTTTCGATGTCTATGCTGGGCTTCTCAGGCATCACCGTGTGGCTTGGCGCCATGATGGAGATCGCCTATCCTGCGCTCATAGCCCTAGCTATTGCCAATATCGCAAAAAAACTCTGGAATCTCAATTTCAGCCGAACTGCCTTCACCAGTGTACTGGCAACTGCAATTGCTTGGGAATTATACAAGAAGTTCAGCTAAAGCGCCTTAGGGGTCAATCTTCTTAACCAAAAACCACTTATAGAGACTTCCTATAAGTGGTGCCCGGGGTGGGACTCGAACCCACACACCTTACGGCACCAGATCCTAAGTCTGGCGTGTCTACCAATTCCACC
>DCBD01000113.1:0-26536 GCA_002313355.1 Opitutia bacterium UBA1116
CTTGATAAGCGTTCTATTCGTTTTCTACTCCATCGCACAAGCCGAAAACACCGGCGTTAGTGCTTCCGATGAGCAGTATGGCTCCCATCCGTGTAACCCTTGCGTGTACAATCCATGCAATCCATGTGGTGACAAAATGCCCTACAATCCCTGCAATCCCTGCGAAGAGCAGCACTGATTAAATAAAGTTCTTTTAAAATAAACTAACACCAAAAGGCCTTTGCTTTTAATGCAAAGGCCTTTTGTATAAACGAAATAGCGTTGACCTTCTACCCAAAACGCATATCTACCATTAATTGTATGCTAAGTAAAAAAATCCTAATTGTTACAACAACCGCAGGCATCCTCTTGGCTTTGTCCCTTTCTGCAGAATCGAAGCAAGAAGCCTCACTCAAAACCCAAAACACGCCAATCTCTGCTAAGGAGAGCCAAGACGAAACCCTTTACCTTGAAACTTATGGCTGGCTTCTTGGCAGACAAGGTGGCCTGGTTGAGTATGGCATTACGCCAGAAGAACTCAAAAGTGTCATCAAGGGCTTCAAGGCCGCAGGCGAAGGTGCCCCTCCTCCTGCAAATCCACAAGACGTTGGCCCTAAAATGCAAGAGTTCCTCAACCAAAAAGCCAATGCCTATGGGGAGAAGCGCAAAAAAGAACTCGCCAGCCAAGCCGCTCAAAATGAAAAAGCTGCTGATGCCTTTATTGAAAAGGAAAGAAAGCAAAATAAAGATATCAAGCAAACAGAAAGCGGTCTTTACTATCAAATCGTTAAAGAAGGCAATGCTCCCAAGCCAACCGCTGCCGACAAAGTAGAAATCAACTACAAGGGCGCTCTTATAAACGGCGAAGTTTTTGACAGCACTTATGATCGTGGTGAGCCTATTGTTTTTGAGGTCGACAAGTTCATCCCTGGCATGCGTGAAGGCCTTCAGCTGATCGGCGAAACCGGCCAAATCCGCCTTTACATTCCAGCTAAACTTGCCTACGGAAGCCAAGAGCTTCCCGGAATCCCTGCAGGATCGATGCTTGTCTTTGATGTAGAGCTCAAAGAAGTCATCCCTGCAAAGCAAACAGCTTCTACAGAAACAGCTCCTCAGCAGACAAAGCAAGAAGGCTAAACCTAACCATCTTTTAACTCTAAAGCGCCCATACCCTGGGCGCTTTTTTGATGCAAGTCAACTTAGGCAACCGGAGCGGGCTGCACCCGATCCTGAGAAGCGAATGCACCATCTACACCTTCAAGGCGTGTTAGGATTTCCCCGAGCAGATAAATAGAGCCCGTAGCGAGCAGCTTTGACCCAGGATTTCCACAAGCACACCACCGAAGCTTTGGGAACAAAGCCTCAATGGTGCCGTGACTCACTCTACCTGAAAAACTTTTAGGGACACACAACTCAAGCTCATCTAAAGGCGTTGCTCGAGGCTGGTCAGGCTTTAAAAGAATGATCTCTGAAGCGTAGCGGGCAACAACATCGAGAATCGACTCCGCACGCGAACTACTCAAACTCCCAAAAAAGACGATTGGCCGCTCCCCCGTCTCCTGCACCCAGGCGCTCAGATTATTCTCAAGAGCCTGAGCGCCTTCTGCGTTGTGCGTAGCATCGAGCACTAAGGTTTTACCATCTTCTAAAATCAACTCTTGCCAGCGCCCGGGCCACATGACTTTAGATAAGCCTTCGACACACGCATCTACAGAGCCAGGAAAACGCTTGTCTAAAAGCTCAACGACACACTGAGCAAGGCCTGCATTATGGCGTTGATGCTTTCCTTGAAGCGACACCTCAGGATAGACATGAACATCTTGGCCAAAATGCTTTTCAACAGAAAAAACGGGAGAGTGCTTTTCGCGTGCTACGCGCTCGATGACGTCTTTTGCCTCAGAGGGAAGCTGCCCTATGACAATGGGCTTTCCTTGTTTAATAATACCGGCTTTTTCTCCGGCAATAGCTTCGAGCGTATCTCCCAGGATTTCACAGTGGTCGAGCCCAATGGATGTAATAACGGACAGTTCCGGAGACGAAATAATATTAGTTGAATCCAGCCGACCACCAAGGCCCGTCTCAATAATAGCAACATCAACAGAGGCATCTGCAAAATACTGAAAGGCCATGCCCGTTATAAACTCAAAGTAGGTGGGAAACCTGTCAGCATTTTCTCCAGCAGCGCGCCTTGCGACAACATCTAAGCGTTCGACATAATCAACTAGGCGCTCTCGTGCAATAGGAACACCCCCCACGCGCAGACGCTCCCCTAAGTAAACAAGATGAGGCGATGTGAACATCCCCGTCTTGTAGCCTGCTGTGCGGTAAATAGACTCGAGCATCGCACAAACCGAACCTTTGCCATTCGTACCTGCAACGTGAATAACGGGATAAGCACGTTCAGGATGGCCTAATGCATCTGCAAATATTTGCATGCGCTCAAGGCCGAACTTAGAACCCCCGCGACTTAAATGATACAAATAGGATTCCGCTGCCTCAAAATCCATAAGATAAGATTCTTAAGAGGCTTCTTTTTTGTAAAGAGCACTCAAGAACGTGATAAGCCGCTCCCGCATTTCGAGACGGGGAACGATTTGATCAATGAGGCCATGCTCCATCAAAAACTCTGCCGTTTGAAAACCCTCAGGCAAGTCTTGCTGGGTAGCTTCTTTAATCACCCGGCGGCCTGCAAAGCCAATGAGCGCTCCTGGCTCAGCGAGAATAATATCCCCCAAGGAGGCAAAACTTGCCATAACACCAGCCATTGTCGGGTTTGTGAGAATTGAAATATAGGGTAAGCCTGCCTTAGAAACACGCGCTAAAGCAGCGCTTGTTTTTGCCATTTGCATGAGGCTCAAGATGCCTTCGTACATGCGTGCACCACCAGAAGCAGAAACGATAATGATCGGCACTTTACGCTCTTCAGCACGCTCAATAGCGCGTGTGATTTTTTCACCGACAACAGAACCCATGCTCGCACCTAAAAAGCTAAAGTCCATGACAGCGAGGCTAACGGAACACCCGCCTATTTCTGCCATGCCCGATAGGACAGCATCCTTCATGCCCGTCTTTTTAGTGTACTGCTCGATCTTGTCTGTGTAAGAGGCAACACCAGTAAACTTCAACGGATCAACTGAAACAAGGTCGACATCGTACTCTTGGAATGTCCCCTCATCGACTAGAAGCTCGATACGCCTTGCAGCGCTTAAGGGAAAATGGTACTTGCTCTTGGGAACAACCATCCAGTTATTTTCGAGCTCTTTGTTGTAGACAATTTCGCCGCTAACGGGGCACTTTGTCCAAAGACCCTTAGGAATGTCTTTTTTCTTAACGGAGACGGTTGAATACTTAGGCTTGCTGAATAAAGTCATGAGAAATTACCCGTGGCTGAGTGTAGCAACTCCAATACGTTCCGCACCGGCGACATGTAAAACCCGTGCGCAGGCATTGAGAGTGGCTCCTGTTGTGAATACATCATCAATGAGAATATAACGACAAGAAGGATTCAAAAGTGCTTTTCGATCAATTGCAAAGGCATTTTTAACGTTAGCAAAACGTTCATCGCGGCTAAGTCCTGTCTGCGAAGCTGTCACTCTAATTCTCACTAAGGTATTATCAACAAGCGTATTAGGAAATAATCCCGCCCAAGAGGTTGCCAACACCTCACTCTGATTAAACCCTCGAGAAGCCTGCTTGCGTGCATGAAGGGGTACAGGAATCAAACAAGCGCCCGCAAGGAAATCACAAAATTCTGGCACGGACTGAACCAAACGTTTTAAGTCCTGCACAAGGTAATTGCCACGTCTATATTTTAAGGCATGAACCAGTGCCTGGCCAGCATCCCGCAGCTTAAAAAGGCTCATCCCCTCTGAAAAAATAGGCTTAAGCTCAACACACTGTGCACACTGCCGTATACCCTCAACAGCTCCATCAAAAGGAGCTCCACACGTCGAACAATGAGACTCTTTAATAAAGCGAATAGAATCCTCACAAGCCGTGCACAAATAAAAGTAGTCCTTCAAGGTCCGAAGAGATGTGCTACAAAAAACACACTCTCTAGGATACACCCAGTCGAGCCCATGTTTGGCCCATTTATGAATTCGATGTTTCATCACGTTTTGGGAACAAGGAGAGCATCAGCAAAAGCATTGCAAGAAGCATACCCGTCATCAAGCCATCTACCATCTTGCCTCCACCCCAAAGCCAACGCATCGAGTCCTCATGAATGAAAAACAACTTCTTATAGGAAAGCATCACGGTAACAACACCGGCATGAAAACCCATACAAGGCATCAAACTACGCGTACGCATAAAAAGCACGTTGAGCACGAGGCCGAGCAGGCAAAGGTTCAGAAAAGGCAAAGGTTCAAAATTTTGCGTGATGCCTAAAATCGTCCAAAGGCCTACAAAAAACCCGCTTTTCCAAGTGACGACTTGATCCGTTGCATCCCAAATAGCATCTGGCATCTTAAAGTGCGTGTAAGCAAAAAATAGCGCGCTTAAGCAAGTGGCCCAAAACGGAGCCATTGCCGTATAAAAAATCCGGAAAATGAGCCCACGAAAAATAATTTCTTCAAGAAAGCCAAGGAGCACACCGCCCACGAGCGCCTTGAACACAACACCCAAGACCCTAAACAGTCGATAGGATTCGTGCGGGTCAACCGCTGTTTGTAATCCTTGTAAAACTGCGATGGCAGCGACAAGCACCACACCCATACCAAACCAACGAAACCACGCTAGGCTACCTTCAAGGCTCCATTTCACCTTAAGAGCATCCCAAGAAAAAAGCCCGCAAAAGCGAAAGATCCATGGAAAGGCAATCAGTACAGGAACCCAACGAAGGCGATCGAAATAATCATCAAACGACTTGTTAGCGAGGTAAGCATTAAGGCTATTAGGGCTTACATCTGCCCAAGCCACCACAGCCCAATAAACAGGAGGTGCAAGCAATGCCGCACAAGCGATAGCTCCAAAATAGACGAGTGCCAAAGGCCAAAAGCCGCGCCATGAATGCACACGGCTGTCTAAACCGAAGAGCATGAGGTCATCGCTGTCCCTAAATGGGGATTTATTCATCGTAGAAAACCTTTTCTAAAAAAAGCCCATGTGCCGGTGCTGTGTGCACCAAGGGCGTGCGCTCTTTAGTCTGTAAAATCTCAACAAGCCCCTCGATGCTTAACTTACCAAGGCCAACATTGAGCAACGTCCCCATCAATGCACGAACCATTTTATAAAGATAACCACTCCCCTCTGTAACTAAACGCAAACGTGTGCCTGCCTGTTCAAAGCGAAGAACGCGAAGATTTTTCATAGGATTGTCTTTGCTCCCATCAGCGCGATTCGCACCCAAGGCGGTAAAATCGCGCCTGCCGAGAAGCTTTTGGGCTGCTGTGTTCATCTGCTCAACATCAGGATGCACCTTGTACAGCGACCATGTGTAGCGCGCATCAAAAGGTGACGTTTGACCAAGCTCACAATAATAGGCGTAACGCTTGCCCTTAGCAGAATAGCGTGCGTGAAAATCTCCTGATGCGATTTCCGCCGAAAAAACCTGAATAGAAGCCGGGAGCCCACTTGCAAAGGCCCGAAGGAGTGCACCTGATTCGTAAGGCCAATCCGCATCAAAGTGAAAAACCTGCGCCCGCGCATGCACGCCGCTGTCTGTGCGCCCGCTTCCATGGATGCGTATGGGCTCTTTAAAAATAGCTTCAAGGCGTGACTCAATAATATCTTGAATGGTGTCACCACCCGCTTGACTTTGCCAGCCGAGAAAATCCGTCCCATCGTAGGCGCAATAACATTTCCAGCGCTGCTTCATTCTCTAAACATCCGTAGCTCTTTGAGATTCTAAAAATTCTTGAAGAATAAGCGCAGCTACGCGGGAATCCAGCTCACCACTAGCACGCTTTTTTTTATGCGCTTGTATGCTCTTAGGCTTAGAGCCTATACCCATACTTTGAAGATCTGCCTCTACTTGAGAAGTGGTTAAGCGTTCATCAAAAGTGTGTACGGGAACCCCAAGCTTGCGCTCAAGCTTTTGGGCCAGTGCATCGACCGCTTGGGCCTTAGGTCCAATGCTGCCATCCATATTAATCGGATAACCGACAACAAGAGCATCTGGTTTTTTTTCACGCACAACGACCCCAATAGCCTCAACGACATCAGCGCCTTGAACCAGAACAATCGGAGATAAAGGCAAGGCAACCCCAAGCTCATCTGCAAAACTAAGCCCAATGCGCTTTTCTCCGTAATCAATACCTAAATAGCGCACACCTACAAGGTCCTTTAAAGGTGAGTTTTGTAGCGTGCCGTACCCTCAATGGTCTTAACGAGCTGCTTAATGGACTGGGCTTGATCCTTCGGACAAACAAGGGTGGCATCCTCTGTATGAACGACAATGAGATCTTCAACACCGAGGAGCGCCGTCAAGTGGCCATTAGAACTGATAACAATATTGCCCTTGGCATCTTGGGTTACCACATCACCCCGCAAGACATTGCCTTTAGCATCGGGTTCATAATGGCGCGCAACGGCAGGCCATTCACCGACATCATCCCAGTCAAAATCAGACTCAACGGTGACGACATTATCCGCCTTTTCCATAATGGCATAGTCAATGGAGATCTTTTCGAGCTTTGGATAGAGCTCTTCAAGGACGGTATTAAGGCTCTTGCCTGCATCAAGACCCTGCTCCATCGACTGCATCAAGGAAAAGTGCTCTGAAGAGCACTGCTGAAAGGCAGACGAAATCGCCTTGACAGACCAAACAAACATACCTGCATTCCAAAAGTAGTTGCCTGAGGCAAGGTAGGTTTCTGCTGTTTTAAGGTCTGGCTTTTCCACGAAGCGCTTTACATCATAAAGAGGACGCCCTCCATCAAGCTTTGTGCGAATATCGGCACGCTCGATATAACCGTAGCCAGTGGCAGGCGCTGTAGGCTTAATCCCGACGGTAACCAGCACGGGCTCGCGCTCTGCAGCCTCAAAAGCTGAGCCCAAAACATCCTGAAATCCCGGGGCATTATGGATGACATGATCGGCTGGCAACAGGGCAAAGACACCTGTAGGATCTTGTCGCTTAACCAGGACGGTTGCAAGAGCGACAGCAGCTGCAGTATCACGGCCTATAGGCTCACCAACGACATTGTCTGGCCTGAGCTGAGGACAGTCCTCTAAAACGGTAGCCCGCTGCTCACAATTCGTAATGATGAAAATATTTTCAGCTGGGACCAGCCCCGACAAGCGATCCAGCGTCTGAGCGAGCATGGTACTCTCCCCAACGATGGCTTGTAGGTGTTTGGGCCTTTTTTGACGACTTTGCGGCCAAAAACGCTCCCCGCGCCCACCGGCCATAATGACAACGTAACGATTACTCATAGGAAATTAGGAAAGGCCCTACCATGCAAGGTGAAGGGGGAGACATCAAGCCAGAATCGGAAAAGGAAAACGCTCTTAAAACATAATCTTCTTGACTTTTTTAAACACCTTATTGAAACTCAGTCTCAACAAGGGTTTAATTTATGCAAACGCTTCTTTCACTCTCAGACTTAAAACCAGGCCAATCCGCCAAAATCGAGCGTTTCCTCGATGAGGCCATGGGCGTCCTTAGGCTTCAAGAAATGGGCCTTTTACCTGGCACTTTGGTCGAAGTTTTGCGCAAAGCACCTTGGGGTGGCCCTATCCAGATCAAAGTCCGCGGCTCACTACTCTCACTCCGCAGAAGTGAAGCTGCCCTTCTCAGCGTCCTCCCCGCCTAAAGCTGGAGCTTCGTTGAGCCATGGTAAACACTCAAGACGGACCAGACAGAACCTGCCGCGCTACCGTCTTTGCTCTTGTCGGCAACCCCAATTCAGGGAAAAGCACGTTATTTAATAAACTCACGGGCCTTCGCCAAAAAATTGGCAACTACCCCGGTGTTACCGTCGAAAAGAAAGAAGGTATTTGCTACTCGCAGCATGGCAAACCTCTTAAGATTATCGATCTTCCCGGCACTTATAGCCTAAGGCCCAATTCCCCTGACGAAGCCATTGTCGCTGATGTTCTTACAGGAAAGCGCGCAGACACCCCGCGTCCGGACGCCATCCTCTGCATCATCGATGCAAGCAATCTAGAGCGCAATCTATACTTAGCATCACAAATCATAGAACTTGGCCTGCCCGTCATTGCTGTCCTCAATATGGCCGATAGTGCCAAGGCTCAGGGGAACACCATCGACAAGGCTAAGCTCGCCGAGGCACTCGGCGTGCCCATTGTAGAAACCTGCGCCCACAAGGGAACAGGCATCTTAGAACTGCGCCTCATGATGAGCCGCCCCGTGATGCTCCCCGCCAAAAGCGTTTTCACTCAAACAGAACAGGGGGACTCTGTCCTCGACAATGTCTACTCGACTGTCTCAGAAACACTCGCTAAAGGTTCTAAACATAATTTTTTTGGCAAGCCGCTAGAAGTCGCCCAAGAAAAACTCGAACAAAGGATCGAAGCGCGCCGCGAAACGCTCATTGAGGCTCGCTACAAAATCATCCAAAAGCTGTGCGAAGCGGTCGTATTAAAAGCGGGCACGGCCTCCAAAAAAACGCTGACAGATCGGCTAGATGGCTTCTTTCTCCACCCCGTGCTTGGGGGCCTCAGTCTGCTCTGCGTACTTGGGCTTCTTTTTTACAGCATCTTTGCCTTAGCAGAAACACCGATGAACTGGGTCGAAGGGCTCATCAATCACCTCGGCACGCTTACCGCATCACTCCTTCCAGCAGGCCAACTGGCCGACCTCATCGTCAACGGCGTTATTGCAGGTGTTGGCAGTGTACTCGTCTTCCTACCACAAATTGCCATGTTGCTCTTATTCATCGGCCTACTTGAATCTACAGGCTACATGGCACGAGCCGCCTTCCTGCTCGATCGAGTGATGAACCGCGTCGGCCTTCCAGGAAAGGCCTTTATACCGCTCCTCAGCTCGTATGCTTGCGCGATACCCGGCATCATGGCAACGCGCACCATTGAGTGCCCTAAAGATCGTTTGGCAACGATTCTCGTTGCCCCTTTTGCTAGTTGCTCAGCACGCCTACCTGTTTTCCTTGTGATGATTGCCACCATCAGCGCCGGCGCCGAAGCCCCTGCAAGCACCAAAGCTGGCCTGCTTCTGCTTATGTATATCTTGGGCACCGTAGGCGCCCTTGGCTTTGCATGGTTCTTCAAAAAGACGCTTTTGCGCGGCGGCGTGTCTTCTTCGGTAATGGAGCTCCCTCCCTACCGCATTCCGTCCCTCATGCCCATTTTGAATGAAGTCATTCATCGCTCAAAGCTTTTCTTGCGCCGCGCAGGCACCATTATTCTCGGCATCTCTATCCTCATGTGGTTCTTCCTCAACTACCCTCGCCAAGAAGAAGGCACCCCCCCAACCATGCAGCTTGAGCACAGCATCGCTGGGCACATCGGCAAGTCCATCGAGCCCATCATGGAACCCCTTGGCTACGACTGGAAGACAAGTATCGCCATCCTTGCATCCTTTGTCGCTAGAGAGGTCTTCGTGAGTACGGTTGCCATCATTTACAATGTTGAAGGTGAAGAAGACGAGCCAGAAACACACACCTTAGCAGAGGCCCTAAAAGACCAAAAACACCCCGATGGCAGCTTTGCATTCTCTCCCTTGCGCTGTCTAAGCCTCATGGTTTTTTACGTCTTTGCGATGCAATGCCTCAGCACGCTTGCCATCGTCCGCAGGGAGACAAACTCCTGGCGTTGGCCCTTCTTCCAGTTCACCTACATGACGGCCCTTGCCTACATCGCAGCACTCATCGTCTACCAAGGCGGCCACTTCTTAGGGTTTGTATAATATGGCACATCATTGGCAAGAATGGGCAGTCTACGCCATCGTTGGCATCACTGCATTAATTTTCCTAAAAAATATCCTCTGGAAAAAGAAGCACCGCACATCGAGCACCTGCGGCGATTGCAACTGCCCTAAGCCAGCAGAAATCACAAAACGACGCCCACGCGCCTAAGCCTTGCCTTTTGCCTAAAGATATCCTTAGGCTTTAGCCATGGATATCACAAGTCTTCGCCAGGAATACACACAACGCGGCCTTCGCAAAGAAGATCTTGATGCAGACCCTCTTGAACAGCTTAAGCAATGGATGCAAGCAACCATCGACGCAAAATTGCTCGAGCCCAATGCCGCAAGCCTGGCAACCGCTACCAAAGACGGCATCCCTTCGGTCCGCACCATTTTGATTAAAAACTTAAGTGCCGACGGCATTGATTTCTTCACCAACAGTGAAAGCCGCAAAGGCCGTGAAATCAGCGAAAACCCTCATGTAGCTCTCGTCATCCCGTGGATTCCCCTCGAACGCCAAGTCATCATCCAAGGTATAGTAAGCAAACTCTCAGAGGCCATCACAGAAACCTATGCCCACAAACGCCCCCGTCAAAGTCAATTAAGCACCTGGGCCTCCCAGCAGAGCAGGCCTATTCCATCAAGAGAACCCCTCGAAGAAGGGCTCAAGACTGCCGAAACACGTTTTAAAGACGGCCCTATCCCCGTCCCCCCATACTGGGCAGGTTACCGCATCACCCCTACTTGGGTAGAATTTTGGCAAGGCCGGCCAAGCCGTCTACACGATCGCTTTGCCTACCAAAGAAATTCCCCTAACGAAGCCTGGTCACTCCAACGCCTATCCCCATGAAACTATACATCCTCCGCCACGCAGATGCCGCCGCCGGGTTCCCCGATCACGAACGCCCTTTAACCCAAAAAGGCATCGATCAAATCACAGACCTCACCCAACGTTTCCCCCAAAAAGCAGCCAAAGAGCTCGGCGCCATCTGGCATAGCCCTCTGGTACGTGCTGCCCAAACAGCTGAATGCTTCAAGAAAGGCTTGGGGCTCACCTGCCCGCTTCAAATTTCTGAATCCCTGCACCCTGGAGGTCCTATCGAATCGTTGGCAAGCGAGCTTGAAAGCCTAAACCAAGACACTGTCCTTGTCGGCCACAATCCACACTGCGAGTTGCTCAGCTCGTTTCTTCTCAAAAGAAGCTCGCATCCCCCTGCAATCCTCTTTAAAAAAGCCGGCTTACTTTGCCTAGAATACTCCTCAGACCCTGAACAACCCTGGATACTCCGATGGTACCTCATTCCCAGTCTTTTCTAAAACAGCTTTTTTCATCCAGCCTCCTTGCTTTATGCGCAGTTAGCTATAGCTATGCAGATCAGCTTGTCTTTCCCAATGGAGAAACCCTCACAGGAACCATTGTCAAAGAAGAAGGCAACATCGTCACCTTTAAATCTCCCTACCTAGGGACCATCCACGCCAAAAAAAGCGAAACGACGGTCATCCAAGATAAAAGCACCCCGCCCACACTGAGCACTTTAGACTCAGATCTCTCAGAAGCCGAAACACCGACTACACCTTCCAAGGACGCAGACAAAGCCATTACAGAAGCCTCGCCTCCTCCAGCAGATGCCGAGGAAAATAAACCCTGGTGGAAACGCTGGAAAAAGCCCGATAATTGGAGCGGGAAGGCCACCGTAGGGATTTCAGAGCGTTGGGGTCAAAAGGACACCGAAGACATTAATCTCGCCGCCGAACTAGAGATTAAAAAGCCCAAAAAGAATTACAAATGGAGCGCTTATTACGACTACGGCGAGCAAGACGGCGAAAAAAACACAGATATGTACGGTGCTGAATATCGCTACAGATACGACTTAACCGAGCGCACCTTCCTCCAAGCAACAACCATCTATACCCACGATGGCATCAAAGAAATCCATCACCGCTTGACTCAATCGATCGGTTATGGCTTTACCGTCATCAAAAATGAAAAAATGGAGCTCAACCTCGTTCCGGGTGTTGCCGTTCAATATCTTGATCAAGAGGGTGAAACAGACGGATTCACATTCATGATCAATCCATACCAAGACTTCAAATGGTATATTACTGAAGGCATCAAGCTTACAGAATCCTTCGACTCCTTCTTCGACGTTAAAGACGGCAGCAACTACAACTTTGTCTTCAAAATTGGTATCGAAACCATCATTAAAGAACCCTATATCATGAGTATCACTTACCGTCTTGACTATGATAACTCGGTAGCAAACGACATTCGCAAGGACGATTCACGACTTATCATAGGCCTTGGCTATATTTTCTAAATCCTCTATAAACAATTGTTAACAAACCGCTGTAAAACAATAACAATAGAGAAATTATTTAGATTATACATAAAAGTAAACACCGATTTATTTCAAAAAAATCATGCATTTATTACAATTATTTAAAAAACAGCAACTTATCTATTGCAATCTAAAGCAAAAATAGCTACTTAGTTATCCATATTTTTTCTGTAGAACTCCCTATTTTCTACAAAGCCCTATTTATTACCCCCAAGCACAACGACAATAAACACTGAGCCGTCTTATGTCTAAAAGTCTCCGAGCAACTCGCCAAAGGCATGCCATCAAAAAAGCGTTCGAGCAAACCGGGCGCCCCTTAGGGCCCAAGGAAGTCCTCGATTTGGCTAGCCAAGAAGTCCCCAATCTGGGTATTGCTACGGTATACCGCAATATCAAAACCATGCTCGAACAAGAAGAGCTGGAAACTATTGACCTACCTGGCCAGCCATCTCGCTACTTCCCCAAACAAGACAAAACTTCAAGAAACAGAAGCACACCCTTGTTCCTTTGTCAAAAGACGAATCGAGTGTATTTTGTAGACCCTAGCGAGATTGAGCTTCAAATTGCTCGCCTTCCATCGAACTTTGTGGTCGACCACTCAGAAGTCATTCTCTACGGAGAATGCACGAGCAACAACTAAAGGCCCTCCTCTTCTAGGGCCAGGTTCCGCCGCTTAAACTTGCATATCATACCCATTTAGGTATGACTGCATGCTTATGCATTACTGCGCTCTAGTTTTATGTTTGTTTGGAGCACTCAGCACCTACACATGGGCGAATGATGCCCCTCGATCGGAGACTCCACAGCCTATCATCTACACCACAGAGCCCTGGCTTGATCCTTGGGTCGAGCGCATTGGGGGAGGCTCTATTGAAATTATCCACCCCAAAGAACCCCCTAGCAATAACACTATACCTTTGATTGAAAGCGGCTTAAAGACAACAACTGTGTCGACCTTCTCTCATCGGATCGTACTGACCGACGGCATCCCCCTTTTATACAGAGGTCAAGGTTTATACCCCATTCAGCCAACCTACTGTAAACTTACTCAAGGAGAAAAAAAGCCCTGTTGTTGCAAAAAAAACAAAAGACAGGCCCGCTACGCAGCCATCCATAAGGACAGCAATACCGCACAAACGATCCACGAAGGCGCCTGGATGGACGTCTCTATTACCATGTCCATGGTTGTCACCTTGAGCGAAGCGCTCTGTGAGGCATTCCCAAAATTAGCTCCTAGCATTCAAGCAAACACCCAGGCATACCTTGCAGAACTCGAAATACTCGATAACTGGCTTTTTGAGCAGGCAGACAACCTTATTGCTACAAATATAACAGCCCCCAATGATGACTGGCTCTACTTCACACGCCGCTATGGCTTGCAGGCACCCGAAGGCCGCACAGCTCAAGCACCGTTAGCACCTCCTCAAGGAGATTACAAAGAGCATATGCAAAAGCTCATTAACAACCTAAACCCTGCCCAAAACAAAGCATCCGAAACCTAATGAAGATTTCGGATGCTTGATGTGTACTTAAAGAAATACCTTAGAGCTCTTTTTCAATTGCTTCCAAGACACTGAGTGAGATGTCTTGGTCACCAAAAGTGCCGACACGAATACTTACTTCTGTAGTGTCCTTTGTCTTTTTAGTGAGCTTAACAGTGACTTTATCATCCGTGCTCGTACGAGCGATCAATTCACCACTCGTCTTATCGTAATTGCTACTAATCTGCTTGTAGCCAAGATTCTTAAAGGCATCAGACGTAGCATCTGCAAGATCCTTGACGGTGCCATCTTCTGTTTTTTTAAGCTCACCGTTAACATAAGCAACCGTTCCGGCGGCAGCACCCCCGACTAAAAGGGCGGTGCAACCTGCCATAAAAAACGCACTGGCGAAACTCATAAGAGCAACAACGAGTAACTTGGGGTAAGATTTTTTCATAAGCTACTACAATAAAAAGCTTAAGAAAAGGGGTCAAGCGTGTTTGTTATCCAGCAAGCTCCTAGAAAAAGAGCGACTGCATTGTGCTGACAACATGTGTCCATTTGCTTTTTTCCACCGCATCCAAAGGAATCCAAATAGTGAAGCATGCACCGCCAATAGGAGAATTACTCACTTGAAGCTGCCCGCCATGGAGCTCAGCACATGCTTTGACGGTTAAAAGCCCGAGGCCACTGCCACCTTCTTTTGTCGTAAAGAAGGCATCAAAAATCCGTTCGCGCTCCTCTTGAGGAATACCCGGACCATTATCATGAACCTCAAGACACGCATATTCTCCACGTCTCTCAGCCTTGACAATCACACGCCCAGAACCCTGGGTTGCATCGCCTGCATTGAGTACGAGGTTGAGAACCATTTCGCTCACAAGCAAGGGATTCATCATTAACACAAGCGTATCATCCCCCTGAAAACTAAGATCACAGTGCTTAACGCGCAAATTCGCTCGAGCCAGAGCAAGCGTACCTTTAATCTCTTTGACGAGGTCACGCTCCTCAAAATCCCCTGAAAGACCTTGCTGACTCGAGTCCAAAAGCCTGCGATTAAGGCCTGAAAGCTCATTGATCGCTTTTTTCATCGTCTCAACCAATTCGTGGTTGGCGCCGACCAAAGCTTGATTACGTTCAAGTAGCTCCAAGCAAAAACGAAGGCTAACGAGCACATTGCTCGAGTCATGGGCAACGGAAGAGGCAAAAACGCCGGCTGTTGCACGACGCCCAGCTTCCGCTAAAACCTCCTTTTGCTTGAGCAAACGCTGCCCATCATTCTCAATGCGACAAAAGAGGGAATACGAAAGCCAAAAGAGCAAAATAGCGGTAAAAAAGACAAATCCAAATCCCTTGATGAGCTCAAAGTAACGTATAGCCTCAAGGGAAGGGGCATATTCAGAAACTAAATGCGTCGACAAGGATACGTAGAGCCCAGCGAGAAAAAAATACACTCCCGCCAAAATGACCCCATAACGTAACGGCTTGGTAACTTTTGACATTACAGCTTAAAAATTAGATAATTTACCCTAACGACAAAGGCTCTTGGTCAAAATAAATAAAGTCAAGTATCTTCTAGCCGAAAAATAACTAATTGCCAAGAATTAATTATTGGCTTAATGTGAACTCCTCTGAGACATCGGCTCGCGGCTCCCATGTAGCCTCCTCTACTGTCTCCAGGGCAGGAATCTCACGATCCGAGCCTGCATGTAATTCCTTAAACTTACGCGCCGAGGGCAAAACGCGGCTTTCCATCGAGCGTGCTGCCTTATTATAAGAGCTAACCGCACGATCGAGCCCTCGCTTAATATCGAGAAAATGACCCGCCAAAACGGCCATGCGCTCGTAGAGATCCTTGCCTAAAGCACTCACTGCAGCAGCTTCTTTCGCGACACCTTCCTGAGACCACCCATGCGCAACTGCTTTGAGGAGAGCAATTAAAGTTGTTGGCGTGGCCAAGATGACTTTATTTTGTGCACCGTAGTCGAGCATTTGAGGGTCCGCCTGAAGCGCAGCACTGAAAAAAGCTTCCCCGGGCAAAAAGAGCACGACAAACTCGGGAGTCTCGCCAAGCTGCTTCCAGTAAGCTTTTGAACTTAAAAGTGTTAAGTGATTCTTTACCTGTTTGGCATGCTGTTTTAGCTTTTCTGCCTGCACCTCAGGGCCTTCGGCCTCAAGGGCTTCCAAGTAAGCAAGCAAGGGAGCTTTGGCATCGATCACCACCGATCGCCCATTCGGCAAGGAGACCACCATATCAGGCCTACGCTGCCCATCCTCAGTGGAAACACTCGCCTGCTCGATAAAATCAACATGGTCGACCATGCCCGCAAGCTCCACGGTGCGGCGAAGCTGCATCTCTCCCCAGCGCCCGCGGACTTGTGGGGCCCGCAATGCACGGACAAGATTTGCCGTCTCCCCCTGCAAAACTCCTTGAGCCTCAGAAAGATGCTTCACCTGCTCGGTCAATTGAGCATAGGCCCCAACACGCTTTGCCTCAAGCTCAGCGAGCTTTTTATCCATGCCTTCCAAAGAGTTTTTCAGGGGGCTGACGAGCTCGGCAACAGCCTGAGTGCGCTGCGTCAAATCGGCCTGAGCACCTTCTTGAAATTTCATCAAATTCTCCTTAGCCAGAGCCAAAAAAGACTCATTGTTGCTCTTGAGTGCCTCAGCTGAAAGCGCCTTAAAGGCATCCGAGAGGGCATTTTTCGCCTCTTCGAGAAGTTTGTTTTTTTCTTTGGCCGCCTCGCGCTCTGCCTCTAGGCGGGCTTGCTGCTCTGCTAGCCTTGTCTTGAGCTCGGTATTTTCAAGATCGCGGCGCTCCAAAAGCTCTGTTTTCTCCCGCAATGTTTCCGTCAAAACATCGAGCCTTACCCGATCGGCAGCAGCCACCTGCCCTCGCCGCAAAACCAAATAGATAGCGCCCCCAAGCACAACCCCCAATACACTATAGATTACATACATCATTATTCTACTCAAGGAATACTCTGAGCGAAATTCTAGCTCAGGTAAAGACCTTTACAGCAATAGCAAACTCACTTCCAAGACGCACCATAGCAATAAATCGCCGGGCAACACGTGCATTCCAAAACAATCGCTCTTCAAAATAAGTCAGCTCGCCATCCCGCCAAGCCAACACACCTGGTGCCCGGTGCTGCCCAAAAACCTCAAGTACGCGAGCTCGCATCGGTTCTCCGAGTACCTCCTTCACCCACTCGGGCGCATTTGTGCGCAGAGCAATATGGCGATCAAAGGCTACATCACCGATCCGGGTGAGACCTCGGTTCCATGTGCGAAGCCAAAAAAAGTGAGGCGCGGCGCGGCTCAGCTCAAAGTAAATGCCTTCGGGCCCAGGACAGGCCATGCGAAGCACTTCCAAGGTCTGAAAGCGCCCCCCGCTCGAAGCTTGCTCCCGAAGTATTTCTACCTCGTGAAAACGATACAAGCCGCGCAGGCGTTCTGGTCGCTTAAGTCGAAGCCACCGAAAAATGCGCTCCCCCGGCTCCAGCGCAAGATGCAGATCCTGATTCACAAGCTCAAGTCCCTGCCGGCGGCAATCGGGTATTCGCTTAAAAAGAATCCATCCAAAAGCATAACCCACAGAGCCCAACAGCAGGATAACTAAAAGAAGACATATCAGGGCCATGGCAAAGTCCTTAAGGTTTATAAGCCAAAAACTGAAATTCCAATGCTAATCTATCCAAGTGTGGTAGACCACGCCACTCAAACTCACAAGATCCTAATAATAATGTAATTAAAAAACACAAGAGCGCGCCCGCAATGTGCCCTACCACAGCCTGGACGCGTATTTTGCTCGCATTTTCTGAATCCTGACTTAGACACAATGGCCTTTATTCATGAGCCAATATCGATTCATCAAGGCATGCCTCCTAGGCATCGCGACTGTTGCATTCAGCATCCACTTAATAATGCCTTTACAGGCTAAGAATGTTTCCTGGAGTGAACAGCGCCTCACCCGGATTGTCGAAAAAGAAGAGCGCCTCTTTCGCAACGTTCCTCCCGAGTCTGATCGCTTAAACCGCGCCAACTGGGAAGGCAAGGTTCATGCACTAGCCTCTGAATACCAAGCCTTTACCCTTGAAAACCCAGAGTCTATCGAAGGGTTTATTTTCATGGGTAAGTTTCTGCGCAAAATGGGTGAACGCAAGGCAGCTTACATCGCATTTGCAAAAGCTAATCGGCTAGACCCCAATATTGCGGCCGTTAAGCAACAGATTGGCAACTACTTAGCCGAAGAAGGCTCTCCTGAGCTCGCCATTGGCGCTTTCCTTGAAGCCATTGAGCTGAGTCCCGAAACGGCCGTTTACCACTATCAGCTTGGCGAGCTCGTCCATATATTTCGCTACCAGTTATTAATTAACAACATATCAAGCGGCCCAGCGTTAGACAGGCAGATGCTCGAAGCCTTTAAAATCGCCACAAAATTAGATCCCAACACGCGTGAATTCGCATGGCGCCATGCCGAGGCCTACTACGACGTCACCTTGCCCAACGCCAAGGAAGCGCTAGAAGCCTGGGTTACCATCGAAAAGGCATCCCAGTCTGACATTGAAAAAGACGCTATAGCCTTGCACAAAGCCCACTGGCTCATTGAACTTAAAGCTTACGATGACGCACGCGCTCTTTTATCCAAGCCTGTACGCACATCGCTCGAGGGGACGCGACGCACCCTTGAGGCAAAATTACCCAAAACCAACACTTAATTAAGACATCGACACTATGGACTCACTTCCCATCGACGCCATCCGCCACGGACTTATTTTTTATATCTTGCTCGTCTGCAGCGTGTGCATTCACGAATGGGCCCATGCTTTTGCCGCCCACAAGTTAGGGGATCCTCTCCCCTCAGCTCAAGGGCGCGTCACACTGAACCCGCTTGCCCATATCGACACCGTCGGGACCGTCATCCTTCCTCTTTTAATGATCTTTGCCCCCATTTTTTTAGGCACCGGCGCTGGGCTCGTCCTCTTTGGCTGGGGCCGTCCCGTTGAAATTTCTCTACCCAATCCCAAAACACGCACTCGGGATGATCTCATCATCAGCGCCGCAGGCCCACTCTCCAACCTTGCCCTTTGCCTCTTACTTGCTGTCATCGGCGGTCAGCTGGGCAAGCTCCCTCTCAACCTGAGCGAGCTATTCACCTATGCAATTTTCATCAACGCGGCCCTTTTTATCTTCAACCTCATCCCCATCCCACCACTGGATGGCTCTCACTTTCTTCGCCATCTAACAGGCATGCGTACAGAGACCTTTCATCAACTAGCTCGCTACGGCTTTCTTATTTTGATTATCATGCTTACCCTCTCCCCCATCCAAAATATGCTGCGCTTTGGCATCTACTCGGTTGCTGGGATATTTCAGGGAATTATGATGGCTTCGCTCAGCGGCTAAGCGCTTGCCCTCAAGCCTTCGACTTGCTAGAGTCGATGCCTTGAGCCCAGAAAAGCCTATGATCCAAAAACTACCTCTCGCTTCGACAGCGCCGGTCCTCATTGTCGGGTCCGTCGCTTATGACACCATCATCACTCCCGCAGCCACTCAAGAGTATATTCTGGGCGGCTCTGCATCGTACAGTTCTATTGCCGCGAGTTATTTTGCACCTGTACAGCTCGTTGGTGTCGTCGGGCATGACTTTAAAAAAGGCTTTATTGACCGCTTTGAGCACCATGGCATTGACCTTCAAGGCCTCAAAATCTCAGAAAAAGAGAAAACCTTTTTCTGGAAAGGCCGCTACCACGAAAACTTCAATCACCGGGAAACATTGGTGACGGAGCTCAATGCATTTGAAAGCTTTGAGCCAACGCTCCCTCAAAATTACAAAGAAACGGCCTTTGTGATGCTGGGAACCATCGGGCCAGACTTGCAACACCACGTTCTCGATCAATTAAACGGCCCAGCCTACATCATTGCTGACACGATCGAGCTTTGGATTGATATCAAACGCAAGGAGCTCGAGGCGCTCCTACCGAGGATCAACCTCTTCACCATCGACAAACGTGAAGCCATGATGATCACTGGGGAAACAAACACCATCCGCGCCGGCCACAAACTTCGCGCAATGGGGCCAGAAACCGTAATCTTAAAAAAAGGTGAGCACGGTGCTCTTCTCTTCCACGAATCAGGGCTTTTTTCCATTCCTGCATACCCAGTGACTGAAATTGAAGACCCAACCGGCGCAGGAGACACGTTTGCTGGCGCCCTCCTCGGCTACCTTGCCGCTAAAGGCAGTACCGACTTTGCAACCCTCAAGAAGGCCATGGCCTATGCAACGGCAACCGCCAGCATTACCATACAAGCCTTCTCCATGGATCGACTCAATGACGCGGCAACGGCCCTCATCGAACAGCGCGTCGAGGAATTAACGGCATTGACCCAATTTTAGGCTCCGACCCCATAAGACCAGGGCTATTAAACGACCCTTTTTAAAAAGGGCCTAAGCACCCTGAGTCTTTATTCTCCCTATGATCTCAAGGTGCTTAGGCTGATTTGCCTTTGTTTGTCTTATGGTTTTTACCCCTAAACGAGTCTCTTAACGTCAACTCATCAAAGAATATTTTCTAAATTGCGCTAAACCCATCCCATTGTCAACTATTTTTAGACGATTAAATTAAATTAATATCTGTTTTCAGATAAAACCATTAAATTAAACACAAGACCTTGCTGCTAAGGCTTGGCAAAGTCTCTATTTGTTTGCTAAGCTCTCAGCTCAAGAAGCCATGCATTTTGTCTCCCAAAACCTGCAACATCTAACAGAAAAGCAGCATTTACGGCCTTCGGAGCTTGCCCGCGGAACGGGCCTGCCCGAAACCACCGTTAAGTACATCCTTGGAGGCAACACGGCAAACCCCCGCATTGAAACCGTCTGCACTTTGGCTGATTTTTTTGGCGTATCCCTCGATCACTTTGTCAAAGACGCCCTTGCCAGCGAAACCACCCCACCTCCGAGCATGGCCCACACAACGATGCTCCCCCTCCTCAAGTGGGAAGAGGCGCCAGACTGGGTAGAGAATCAGCCCTCAGCAGAGGTACTCAGCTGGATTCCCGCCGAAGAGGGCTGGCCTGAGAAATCCTTTGCTGTCCGCGTCCTCATGCCAACCATCCCACAATTCCCCGAAAAATCACTCTTACTTATCGCACCCCAACAAACTTATCACGACGGAGACTATATCTTTGTCAGCATCGATGGCAGCAAACCCGTCTTGCGAAAAATCTTCGAAGAGGCCGATGGCCTGTACCTTTTCTCCTTAAGAGACATCCCTGGCCCTGAAAAAATGAGTGAAAAACACACCATTTTGGGAAAAATTTGTGAATGCAGGCAATTTTTTGCCTAGCCGAGTCCTTCCTATATACTTATAGTTAAGCAATAACGTAATCACCGCCCTCTTTTATGGGCTATAGCGACCCGTCACCCTCTCTAGGTTATTATGAATCAAGCACTCTCAGATATCGGTCTCGTTGGCCTCGCCGTCATGGGCCAAAACCTTGCCCTTAACATCGCCGACCACGGCTACCGCATTTCCGTCTACAATAGGACGACCTCCAAGACAGACGCTTTTGTCGCCAAACACCCCGACACGCCAGGCGGCCTAGCTGGGTTTGATACCCAAGAAGCCTTTGTCGCCTCCTTAAAGCAACCTCGCAAAATAGTCATTCTCGTTAAAGCAGGTAAGGCGACCGACGCGGTGATCGACGGACTTGTCCCCCTGCTTGACAAGGGAGACATCATCATCGATGGAGGCAATGCCAACTGGCACGACACCATCCGCCGCGAAAAAGATCTCGCAACCAAGGGCTTACGTTTCGTTGGCTCAGGTGTTTCTGGCGGTGAAGAAGGGGCACGCTTTGGCCCTTCGCTCATGCCCGGTGGAGCCCCTGAAGCCTGGAAAGAGCTTGAGCCCATCTGGAAGGCCGTCGCCGCTAAAGTCGATGCTAAAACTGGGCGAGAGCTAACAGGCGCGAAGCCCGGAAAACCGATTGAGGGCGGCGTCCCCTGCACAGCTTACATCGGCGCTAATGGAGCAGGCCATTACGTCAAAATGGTTCACAATGGCATCGAGTACGGTGACATGCAGATGATTTGTGAAGCCTATGCTTTAATGAGCCATCTGCTTGGCATGTCTCCTCAGGAAATGAGCGAAGTTTTCAAGACCTGGAATGCTGGCGTGCTAGACTCTTTCCTTATCGAAATCACCGGTGAAGTTCTCGCTCAAAAAGACCCCGTCACCGGGAAGCCTTTTGTCGACGCGGTCCTCGATACAGCTGGCCAAAAAGGCACAGGCAAGTGGACAGCTATGAATGCCCTTGATATGGGTATCGGTGCCCCGACGATTGCCGAGGCTGTTTTTGCGCGCTGCTTAAGTGCTGTCAAAGAAGAACGCGTTGCTGCTGCAAATATCCTAAAAGGGCCCAACATGAAGTATGAGGGTGACAAGGCAACGCTCATCACGGCCATTCACGATGCCCTCTACTGCTCGAAAATTTGTTCGTATGCTCAAGGGTTCCAGCTCATGCGCGAAGCCCAAAAAGTCTACGACTGGAAACTCAACTTTGGTGAAATTGCTCAAATATGGCGTGGTGGTTGTATTATTCGTGCAGCCTTCTTGCAAAAAATCACAGAGGCCTTCGATCGCGATGCGAAGCTCGCTAACCTATTACTGGATCCTTACTTTAAAGATGCCATCGACAAAGCACAGAGCAACTGGCGCAAAGTCGTAGCGCTTGCTGCAGAGTATGGTATTCCTGCACCTACATTCTCTTCATCACTGGCCTATTACGACGCCTATCGCTCGGAGCGCCTTCCCCAAAACCTACTTCAAGGCCAGCGGGATTTTTTTGGTGCACACACCTATGAGCGGGTTGATGCTCCGCGCGGGAAATTCTTCCACATCGATTGGCCAGATCCAAAGCGCCCGCAATACGACGCCTAAGCGCTAAGTTTTGCGCTTCGATTTTTCCTTCAAGTAAATTGCTTGGAGCTCAGCAAAGTCAGCCTCTTTGCTTGAACTTTCGATTGTGTAGTCAAACTTATCGGCTTCATTCATCTCGCCTTCTGCATTGGCCAAACGCTTAGTGATAACCGCATCACTATCTTGGCCACGGCCCTCCATGCGTTCACGCAGTGTATCCAAGTCTTCGGAAACCACCATAACCGTTACCAGGGAAGGGCCTAAAATCGGGTCGTCTTTAGCCATAGTGCGATATGTCTGAGCCCCTTGCACATCGACGTTGAGCAAAATGTCATAACCGAGCGCGAGCTTGCTAGCAATCTCGCACTTAAAGACGCCATAGCCATTACCATGAACGATCGCATGTTCGTAAAATTTTCCTTCACGAACGCCGACATCGTAATCTTCACGTGATAGAAAATAGTAATGCTCGCCCTCAACTTCACCGGGACGTGGGGGGCGCGTTGTAGCCGTAACAGCACGGCAAACATTGGAATATGCGGCCAGCATGGCATTACATAAAGTCGTTTTACCGACACCCGCAGGGCCTGAAATAACAATAACAATGGGCTTAGCTTCTGGCACAAGAGGCATTGGTTAATACAGGGTCGCTGCGAGCGCCAAACCAGCAGCACAGACAATCAACAAGCAGCCCAAGGCACGCGGGCGCATTGTAGAAGTATACAACCAATTAAAAAAGTCACGCCAGCGATAAGGCATTGCAGCTAAATAAAGAGCGAGCACAATGAGAACATAAACAAGACTCACAAACACCAAACGCGAACTTGGGAGTTGTAAATAAGCAGCATCAAGCAAAGGCCGCGCACTCAACAAGGTGAGGATGGAAAGACCACGGACCGCAAGAAAATCAGGAACGACAAAAAATGCGCCCATAGCAACGACAAGAAACAAAAGAAAGAGCCACTGACGATAAGCGCCAAAATCCGCCTCGCCCAAATGAACAATAATCGACAAAAACCACGCAGCTCCTGCACCAAACAATAGTACTGTCGCGATTTGAGATCGTGGGAGTGCCTTGATCGCTTTTTCAAAAAATTCAGCACGCGAGGCAAAAAGCCCCCCGAGCACAAGAAATACACCAGCGAGCATAAAGGTTGCAGTGAGTAATGTCATAAGTTTAAGCGGTTGAACGTTGTTGCAATGCAGACTCGTCCTGCGCATTGATGCCACTTAAGACAAGAGAGCCGCGCAAGTATGAAGCTGTAGCCTCTTCGATATGGACGGGAACAAGCTCCCCCACTAAACGAGGCTTACCCGGGAAAATAACTTTACGAAACCCTCGCGTGCGCCCGGTGTAAAGGCCTTCTCCACGGCGTGCAGGGCTCTCGACTAAAATTTCTTGAGTGGAGCCAACGAGCGATTCATTCCGGCGCAGTGAACTCTTATTTAAAATATCTAGGAGGATTTGATTGCGCTCTTCCTTAACCTCTTTAGGGATCGGGTCGCCCAAAGGCTCGGCACTCGTGTTTGGGCGCACGCTGTATTTAAAAATAAAACCCCAATCAAAACCGACAGACTCGAAGAGCTCGCGCGTAAGCTCAAAATCTTCCTCTGTCTCGCCAGGGAAACCAACGATAATATCTGTCGAGAGATATATGCCCGGTTTTACGGCACGAAGGTCTTCAACGATCTGTAAAAAGCGCTCACGCGTGTAGGGGCGCTTCATCGCTTTTAGAATTGAATTTGAGCCGCTTTGTACGGGTAAGTGCACATACTCGCACAACTTGGGCAGCATGCCGTAAGCTTCGATCAAGTCTTGCTTGAAGCCGCGCGGGTGCGGAGAGGTAAAACGAATGCGCTCGATGCCTTCGACCTCATGCACAGCTTCAAGAAGCTGAACAAAAGGGCTCTTACCAGACTGAAAAGGAATCTCTCTTCGGCCGTAGCTATTTACGATTTGGCCAAGAAGGGTAATTTCGCGCGTGCCTTGGGTTGCAAGCTCCTTCACTTCACGGACGATATCCTCAATTGGGCGAGCGCGTTCACGCCCGCGGGTCATCGGGACGCAGCAATACGCACAGTTCATGTTGCAGCCTTGCATAATGGATACAAAGGCGGATACTTGACGCTCATCATCGAGGTGATCTCGAATGGTATTTTGTGAACCTTCTTCTTCATCCAAGTCAACAATGGTGCTCGGCCTTGGCCCCTGAGCTTGGAGCTGTGTGATGATATTGTCTAAATGGTCTGGAACTTGATGGAACTTTTGGGTGCCAACCAGAAGGTCAAGATCGGGCAGGCGGTCGAGCACATCTTGACCACGATTTTGAGCCATACAACCCATAATGCCCAAGACAAGATGGGGCTTTTTGCGGCGAAGACGCGTGAGGTGCCCCATCTTACCGAGGGCCTTTTGCTCGGCCTGCTCACGAACGCTGCATGTATTGAGTAAGATAACATCGGCATCGTCTTCACTGTCGACCATGGCATACCCACGCTTGCGAAGCATCGCCGCAACCGCCCCCGAGTCCCGCTCGTTCATTTGACATCCGTATGTCTTGATGTAAACCCGATTCATACTACTACCCTAAGTACTTTTCTTCTAAAATCTTGCGCAGGGTGAAGACACTAGTAAAGCAGATTTAAAATGCAAGGGTCAAGACAGGCCTTTTGCCCGGGATCGGCTAGGCATCACGAGGAAGATGCCCTGCCCTAGGACAAGCACCATACCGATAAGGCTCCACCTATCAGGGACTTGCCCCCACAAAGCCCAACCCAAAATACCTGAAAAAACGACCGAAAGGTACATGTAGGGAGCAAGGACAGCCGCCTGCTCCACGCAACGAAGGGCATGCGTGCGCATGTACTGATTGCCAATACTGCTGAGGGCTAAGGCTAGAAAAATGAAAAATGCTGTCTCATCAAACATCGACACCACAAGCGTTTGAGTAAGCTCTCTGCCATAGACAAAAACCAAGGGCAACAGAGCTAAGATGCTAGAAAAAGCATAGAGATGAAACATGTTGGCAAACATCGAATAGTAGCGCGATCCATGCAAAAGGCAAATCTGAGAAATCGCCAAGCCTGCACCGGAAACCAGCCCGAGGAGCGCATAAGGGTCAAACAAGCCATCGCTTGGTTTCATGATGCAAGCAACCCCAACAAAGGCAACAGCAAGGCAAATGCGTACGCGGACGGCAACGCGCTGCTTAAAAACAAGCCTCTCGATTACTGGGATAAACAGAGGTGCTGTATTGAAGAGCAGCACCGCATCGACCAAGGCCATGTGTGTGACACAGGTAAAAAAGGCATAGTGGGCGATGATCACAGAGACAGCGCGAATCATGGGGATGTACAACGGCCCACCGAAAAGATCTCCCCAATCTAAGGCCCGGCCCCGCACCGTAACGAAAAGCCAAGGGAAAACGCCAATGAGGCACGGAACAAAAAAGCGCGCAAAAACAGCCAAACTCACCGAGGAGAGCTGGACCCCATCATGCGAAAACACCCCAAAAAAGGCAAGGCAGAGCGAAGCCCCTAGCATATAAAAGACGGCTCGCAAATAATCTTGGCGTGTGTGCATTATCAAAGAATGAATACGTCTATTCCTGCCAAAATTACTTGCCTATGGCGACACTAGAATGGCGCATCCCCATTGGCCGAATCATTTTAAGTCGTTTTTGGACGAAACGGGCAAAACGCGGTACCTTTTCCCCACGGCCGGCTCGCTCAGCGAGCTCTTCGATCTTCGCTAGGCAGGCTTTTACATGTTCAGGGGTCTTGAGCAGCCGCCCTAGCTTCTCTCTTTCTCGGGCACCCACACAGCCTGTTGGCCTTAAGGTCTCCTCGGCATTCCAGGCGTCGATCACGACCCGCGCGGTGTGGTCTACCACATCGGGCTCAGACGCCTCATTATCTGTAAGTCCCTTTCTTTGAGTGTGTTCGCACTGTGTACCACCCGTGTCCGTAGCGTGTCCTACCACA
>DCBD01000113.1:26871-27033 GCA_002313355.1 Opitutia bacterium UBA1116
GTGTCCTACCACACTTTCTACTTCCAACGATCGGGCTATTTCTCGGGGTAACACCTTCTTTAATTGAAGCTCTGGTTCAGATTCATCGGCACCCATGTCCCCTACTTGGGATTCCCACTCGATGTAAAGCTCTGGGCTCGCCTCGTGCGCACTTGAGATCCG
>DCBD01000082.1 GCA_002313355.1 Opitutia bacterium UBA1116
CGCTATATTGGCGTTGGGCCTGAGCCTTCACAGATCATCCGCGATGTCCCCGATGCAAGTGCCTTGCTTGAGCGCGCAAAAAACTTTTAAAGCTCGGGATATATTCTGCCCGTTTGTTCCGAAACAGGCAGCGGTTTTAAGTTCCAAATGTCGCGTGCATATTCGTGAATCGTCCTGTCGGCAGAAAATTTACCCATGCGGGCTGTGTTGCTGATGGCCATACTCGCCCAGCGTGGTTTATCGATAAAGGCCTGGTTGACTTCAGCTTGAGCTTTTACGTAGCTATCGTAATCTGCCAAGACCATAAAGGGGTCTCCGCCTTCAAGTAGACTGCGTCGCAAGGGCAATAATACATCGCGCTCGTCTTCAGTGAAGAAGTTCGAAGTTAACCAATCAAGAGACAGCCGTAGTTCTTCGTTGCTCTCATAAATGCTAAAAGGGCGGTATCCTGTAGTTCTCAGGCGCTCAACTTCGTCGACCTTCATCCCGAATATGAAAATATTTTCGTCGCCGACCTCTTCGCGAATTTCTATGTTGGCCCCATCGAGGGTGCCTATGGTGACCGCACCATTGAGGGCGAGCTTCATGTTACCCGTTCCCGAAGCCTCTTTTCCGGCTGTTGATATTTGTTCAGAAAGGTCTGCAGCCGGGATGATCTTCATGGCCTGCGTCACGCTATAGTTGGGCAAGAAAATGACCCTGAGCTTCCCGTTAACGCGTGGGTCGTGATTGACTTTTTCGGCGACTTTATTGATCGCTAAGATGATAAGTTTGGCAATTTCGTAGCCTGGTGCAGCCTTGCCTCCAAAGATGAAAACCCTCGGATGAATGGTGGTGTCATCAGGGTTATGAAGTAGATGCCTGTACAGAGTAAGGATATGAAGTAAGTTTAAGTGCTGGCGTTTGTATTCATGAAAACGCTTAATTTGCACATCAAAAAGCGCATCGGGGCTTACGGAGATTCCGCATAATTGTTCGATAGTTTCAGTAAGATTCACCTTGTTGTTGCGTTTAATTGCCATGAACGCTTCTTGAAAAGCTTTGTCGGAGGTATAAGCGTCTAAGTGGGCGAGCTCATTTAAGTCTTTGATCCACTTATCACCTATGGTTTCATTGATGAGGGTAGCTAGTTCTGGATTGCAGGACTGCAGCCATCGACGTGGAGTAATGCCGTTGGTTTTGTTGTTGAAGCGCTCTGGATAGAGTTCATTAAACTCGGAAAAGAGATTGCCTTTGAGCAGTTCCGTATGCAGTTCAGCAACACCGTTTACAGAGTGGCTTCCGATGACCGCGATATGCGCCATACGCACCATTTTAGGAGCACCTTCCTCGATGATGGAGAGTTTTCGAATTTTTTCTGCATCACCCGGCCATTTAGGTTCGACGACCGTTTTTAAGAAGCGCTCATTCATTTCATAAATAAGTTGTAAGTGTCGTGGCAGGACTTTTTGGAATAAGGGCACACTCCAGCGCTCTAGTGCTTCTGGTAGCAAGGTGTGATTTGTATAGCCAAAAATTTTATTACAAATCTCCCATGCACGATCCCATTGGAGATTTTCTTCGTCAATAAAGATGCGCATAAGCTCAACAACGGCAATGGCTGGGTGTGTATCATTCAACTGAACAGCAACTTTATCGATGAAGTTGTCCCATCCGCCGTTGTGCATTTTGTGCCTGCGGAGAATATCTTTGAGCGAGCAGGCGGCAAAAAAGTACTGCTGGACTAATCGAAGTTCTTTGCCGCTTTCTGTTTTGTCATTGGGGTAAAGAACTTTAGATACAGTCTCACCTAAGGCCTTTTCGCGGACCGCCTCGATGTAGCCACCTTGATTAAATACTTGGAAGTCAAATTCGTGAGATGCTCGAGACTCCCAGAGGCGCAAAAAATTAACCGTGTTGCAGCCATGGCCAACGATGGGGACGTCCCAAGGGACTCCCACAAGCGATTTCGTATTTACCCAGTGAGGTGTCCAATCTCCACGATTATTGCATTGAGACTCTACATGCCCATAGAGCTTGATTTCAATGGCATGATCAGGGCGTATGATTTGCCAAGGGTTGCCAAATTCGAGCCAGTTGTCTGGGTGTTCTACTTGGTGGCCTTCGACAAATTCTTGTCGGAATAAGCCAAATTCATAATGGATGCCATAGCCAATAGCAGGGTAATTTAGTGTGGCTAAAGAATCGAGAAAGCAAGCAGCAAGGCGCCCAAGCCCTCCATTGCCAAGGCCCATATCCATTTCTTCTTCTCGAAGAATCGAGTAGTTGAGCCCGAGGTCCTTCAGTGCGCGTACGGTGGGCTCATAAAGGCCTAAGTTGCGAAGGTTGTCGTTGAGTAATCGCCCCATCATGTACTCGAGTGAAAGGTAATAGAGCCTGCGCGTGTTATTCTCTCGATATACTTGTGCGGTTTGGAGGAAGCGATCTAGCATTCGATCGCGAATGGCATAGCAGGTACACATCCACCAGTCTCGCTCTGTGGCAATACGCGGCTCGCGGGCGAGTGTGAAGCGTAGGTGATTTAATATCGAGGTCTTGATGCCCTTGGCGTCGGCCTCGATATTGAAGTTAAAGGGTGGCGGAGTCGAAGCTTTGATGCTTTCGGCTGAAGATCTACTCGATGTAGTTGGAGGGGGCGATGTTTGGGGCATGAGACGCTATGAAGGTAAGCGTCTATCTTAAGACAATTTTTTCTGAATATCAACCATTGGAAGCTCCATGTAGGCACGTTTTCCGTCAGGGCTCGTTAATGGATTCTCAGTTGCCAGGAGTCTTTGGGCTAGGGCATTTGCCTGTGCCTTGCTTTCGGGTAGGGGGGCTTGGCTTGCGTAGCGAGAGGCCAGTTTGGCAAAGCTGTCATGGGCTAACTGTTCTTTTTTAAGGCTGCTAGCATGTTCTTCGACATAGTCAATATAGGCCTGAATGAATTCAGATGCGTTCTCCGTTGAGAGCCAGGAGGGCAAGGCATCTATGCGAAATACAGACTTTCCGAACGGTTCGATGTCAAATCCGCATGTACGCAAAAGTTCACTGTGTTCGGTTAGGAGGACGGCCGCTGCTGGGCTTAACTCTAAGGTCTCTGGAAAGAGCAAGGGTTGGCTCGATGTTTTTTTATTGTTGAGCTCTTGGATTAGGCTTTCAAAGAAGAGCCTTTGCTCTGCAGTGCGTGCATCAAGAATGATAATGCCCTCTTCGGATTCAAAAAGAAGGTAGTGTTTGTGGCAGTTTCCGAGATAATTCCATGCAAAAGAAGCATGCTCCGTGGCATCTTTGAAGATTTCTTTAGGCTCAGCTACTTGTTTGGCAGGAGCCGTCACTGGCTTGAATGTCGGCCCAAG
>DCBD01000106.1 GCA_002313355.1 Opitutia bacterium UBA1116
GAAGAGGATGAAGAGGATGAAGAGGTTAAGCAAGAAGAAGAGGAAGAGGTGATTAAGGAAGAGGATGATTTTGGGGATAGTTTCGAGGGAGACTTAGGTGATCGTTTAGCTAATCTTCCGACAACGCTAAATGAAGAGGAAGAGGAAGTTGATTGGGGTGCTTGGGACGATGATGATGGCGATCTCGTGGATGAGGAAGCTGGCCCTGCTGTAATGGGTGTAGAAACTACTCATAATAATACCCGTTCTGATGTGGTCGTTCCTCAAGGTACTCCACAAGGTGCATCTGTTATTATTCATGGACAAGTCCCAGGTGGTAGCAATCAAGATAGAATGCCTCCTATATGCACCCTCTATTTCGATAGCAGTGTTCCCCACGATACTCTTTAACATCGAGTTATTCTAAACTTTAAAATATTGAATCTATTGTGTTTGTGGGCGCACGCCCTAGAGACCTGGGCCCAGGCCTCTAGGGCTTAACGTCTCTAATTGAAGGGTATTGGTATGCAGTGTGTGCGAGTTATAGCTTGTTATTTATTTTTCTTCGGGTGTTTGTGTGGTCTTGTTTCCGTAAAGGCTATTTCAAGGCAACATGTAGAAGAGGCGCTCAATGAAATAAGAGCATGGAAAGAGGAGGTACAAAGGAGGATCGCATCGACTGAGAGTGGTTCTCCATTCAAACATCTTGAGTGCTGGTTGATGATGCATGATCCTGTTGAAGCCGTTTTAATTCAGTGGATCCGATATAATGAGACTGACGATACTGCTGAGCGTGAAGCCATTTTTAAGATCGTTTATGAGCAGGTTTTTCGGCTCATGCAATTAACGGGTGTCCAGGTTCATGATGTAACGTATGAGAGTTTATTGCCGGACAGGGAGCGGCGCCTAAACACGGTATTTATTTGTCTCGATGACTGCATGCTTCCTAGCCTCAGGTCTTATTGGATGCTTATACAGGCTTATGATGATCCGACGCATGACTTTTGGAGGGGTGATGCCCATTATTGGGAAGATTTTAGAAACCTAGTTATTGATGATGCTGCTGACTGGAGACGCAGTGCTGTAATCGCTCTCCAAAATCTTTTTTTTAGAATAAGTGATAGGGATGCATGGCTTGGCTTTTTTGTTCCCAACTTTAGGTACTTGTTGGACTATGATGATTTGGACTATTTATTATTTGATGGAGAAGGGAGTTCAGAGGAAGAATCCGAAGATGATCTTGCGAGTAGTGAAACTGATAGTGAGTGCATAGTCAGCGACGATGATGATTCTTCCGAAGAATTTAAAGATGAAGAGCTGGATATTGATTTTTTAAACTACACTACGGCTGACGAAGGGGATGATGTTTTCTGGCTAGAGCTCATTTTGAGGAATGCCCATGATGACTTTACTGAAGTAATCGAAGAACCTGATGACGAGCTGAACATACCTATTGTGATTTTACGTAGAAACCAAGACCCCAATCACAATGCTACCGACAGCACTGATAGTAATCAAATGCGTGTGTTACGCTCTCATAGTGCTGAGTTATTTGTGATGCCTGGCCCAGGCATTGCAAGAGGCTATAAGTCAGAGTAGACGATAGGCGAAGACATGGACAAATGACCCGTGTTTTTAATATTTGGTTATCGAAATAATAATGACTTCAATCCAAACTATTGAATGAACTTTCTCATTTTTATGTGTATTTGATCTAAGAAATCCTTATACTCAACATGACCGGTTGAGTTTTTTTGCACGTCTATCCATTAACCCCTAAACTAAAAAGGAGAAATTGTTCATGTATCCTGTAATGCGCGTTTGTTGTTGTATCTTTTTAGGAATGTCCTGTTTTATCTCGTCGATATGGGCCATTGAAATTGAAGATGTCCAAGCCGCACGGAATGAGATGGGTACCCTTCGGCAGACAGTCGCAAAAGCAGGTCTTATGAGAAGGTTTCAATATCCTTTGGAAGATTCCACAGGTTACACGCGTGCTGCAGACTTAGCTTCGTCCGTCCGTGTACTGCTGGATGCTTGGACACGCTATTACTACCACCCAGTACAAAGAAATGCTATCTTCAGAAGCGTCTACGACCAAGTCGTCTTCTTGATGGATCAAGTGGGCCTTGATGCAGTTGATTTAGGTGAAAATGGTTACGACGGTTTGCTCTGGCAACTGGATGCCCGCCTGACAGCAGCAACGACTACTATTTACGAAAATCTCCTGCCTGCCGTTCGCGATTACGCAGCAGCGGTGCAAGCGAGCAATGAAATGGCCGGGTCTGAGGCTGTTCTCCTCAATGCGGTAACTCAATTGAGAGATGCTTTCTTCATGCTCAATGATGACGAAGCATCTGAAGATGAAGAAGAGTCCGACGAGGAGGAGTCCGATGAAGATTCTGAAAACGACAGCAAAGATGAAGACTCCGAGGAAGATAGCGAAGAAGGGGAGGATGATACTTCAAGCTCTGAATACACAACGGACACAGACAGCTATACCTCCACAGAATCTGAATCCGAAGAGAGCTCTGAAGAAGATGACGAAGAAAAGTCTTCAGATTCAGAGTATCAAACAGCTAACGAAGGTGATGATTTGAGCAACACAAGCTCCGTTATTTACTATAGCTCTACGGATGAAGAGGAAGATCTAGCTACTTATGATGACAACAACTCAACTCAGCCTCCTCTACGGCGCGTCCACAGCGCAGAACGTTTTCGAGTGCTAGGTGACTGGGGTATTGTCCTAACAAGCGGCTACCGTTCGGAGTAATCCATGCTATACCGGAGTATAGTCATTGTCTCGCTTTTGCTGATCATTTTCATCGGTGGTGCGAGTTTCTCTCGTGCAGACCTTCTCGAGGAGCTCATGGCTGCAAAAACCATCCTCAATGTCCTAAAGCGTGAAGAGCAGTCACCACCTGAGGCAAGACTTCTTCTCGAATCAGCATGTCCCTGTATTGAGTGGATCATCCATGCTATCGAAGCCGAAGCAGCGAACCAACTTACCTACGCTCAATGTGTCGAGTTTTCGACAACGGCCCTTGCCGGCCTCCTTTCGACACTCTGCATTCGTGACGAAGGCGGTGATGCATTGCTCACTCAGTCTTTGGGTTTGAGTGCCAATAACACTACAGTCACCTCGCATGAGGGTGATCTAGGAAGTAAAGCTGAAGAGAAGGCAGGCAACGATACCGAAAACAACACCCTCTGGCTTGAAGATCAATCCCACCGCGAGCGTGCACTTCGCTTAGCCCTTCAGCTCGTCAATGAGTTGATTGAATACGCCCAGGGCACGCGTGCTCCTTGGGGGTGCGTGCCGACAGCAGCGCGTTTGTGCGATTGTGTCCAGGTGACGCATACTTTCCATATGCCCCAATCACAGTTCGAATAGCCGTGTTCGCTGCATTCAAGCTTGAGTGCGCTGGTCTTTTTTCGGATAACAGAGTCCATGGAAATTACGTTAGTCGTTATGGCAGCAGGCATGGGCAGTCGCTATGGTGGGCTGAAGCAAATTGATGGTTTCGGCCCTAATGGGGAGACTTTGCTTGAGTACTCCGTGTACGATGCTATTCGCGCCGGTTTTGATCGTGTTGTTTTCGTCATCCGTCCAGACATTGAGGATGATTTCAACGCTTGTTTGCCATCTGCTTTAACATCGTCCATCGATACGCACACTGTTTTTCAAACGTATACGCTCGGCCTGCCCAAAGGGCTTACAATTCCCGTAGGCCGAGAAAAGCCTTGGGGTACAGGTCAAGCCGTCCTTGCCGCCCGCGATGTTATACCGGGGCCTTTTGCCGTCATCAATGCGGATGATTTCTACGGCGAGCATGCCTTTCAGTCAATGGCTACTTTTTTGCGAGGGTTACCCTCGGCAGGGGAAAGCGTTGCATCGGCTTTAGTCGGTTACCGCTTAAAGCACACTTTATCCGATTACGGTTCCGTCTCGCGCGGTCTCTGCGAGGTGAGTGCATATCGCGAGCTTCTTAGCATTGAAGAGGCGCCCACTATCAAGCGTTCTAAGGGGGGTATTGTTGCCGTCAATGCCGAAGGCAGCTCTAGGCCCCTGGATGGAGATGCCTGGGTCTCAATGAATTTCTGGGGCTTTGCGCCTAGCTTTTGGCCCGTTCTCGAGCGTGCGTTTGACACTTTTTTGAAAACAAAAGCCCAAGACATTAAAGCCGAGTTTTACCTTCCTCTTGCGGTCGATACTATGCTCAAGGAGGGTCAGGGTACAGCCAAGCTCCTCCCTTGTGAAGATAGCTGGCTGGGCATTACCTACCGCGAAGAAGCACCTGCTGTTCGCTTAGAGATTTTAAAACTCATCGAGGCGGGCGCCTATCCCAAAAAGCTATGGAGTGCTTCAAACAGCACCCTCAACCTGGTCGAGTAAGCTATGAATTTCCTCTTGCGAGGTTTTCCCTGGGACATGCCCTGAAAGGTCGAGTGCTTGCTGTAGGTGTAGCTTTGCTTTTTGGGGGAGTCTAAGCTCGAGGTAGCACCTTCCCATGAGAGCCTGTGCGTCGAGCCAGTCTTCCTTGACCTCGAGGCAGTAGGTGAGGGGAACAAGCGCCTGCTCAAAATCCCCTTCCTCAACGAGCGCCTGGCCGAGGGTAAAATGAAATTGCGGGTTGTCGGGGTCGCCTTTGAGGCGTTCACGGAAGGTATGGGAGGGTCTCATAAAGTGGTGATTTTACGCTTCGTCGACGTAGATGGCAATGGCCGTGCAGTTGTCGGGGCCACCACGCTCTCGAGCAATGCGGATGATGTTGTCTACGAGGGCCCTTGGCGTATCCTCAAGGGCGATATAGTCGTGGATTTCTGGGTCTTCGAGTGTTTTGGTAACGCCATCTGAGTAGATTAAAATACGATCTCCCGGTTCCAGCTTTTGGGTGATGACGTCCGTTTTTAAGTCTCCATATTGGCCCATGCAGCGGGTTAAGCTGTGGTAGTAGTAGTCGGGTAGTTCTTTGGTTTCACCTGGGGGTAGGGTATTGAAAATCTCTTGGGCCATGGTGTGGTCTTCGGTTAATTTCTGTAGTTGACTACCTTTTCTCAGAAGGTAAACGCCCGTATCGCCGACGTGGGCAATCGTCAGCGTGTCGTCGCGGATGAAGGCCGCCGTGAGTGTACTGCCCATGCCAAGCTCTTCGTTGACTTTAATGCCCTCGTTGTGAACGGTTTGATTAATGTGGTTAAACATCCGTTTCCAGGCATCTGGGGTCATGTGGTTGGCGACCTGAGCAATCAAGTACTCGAGCGTTTCGACCGAGAGCTGGCTTGCCAAGTCCCCATGGGGGAGGCCCCCTAGGCCGTCAGCGACAGCATAGATTTGGATGGTGTCATTTAAGAGGTAGCTGTCTTCATTTGAAGCGCGCATGAGGCCGATGTCCGTCTGCCCGTAGGTGCGGAGTATAAGAGACTCTTTTTGGGTCATAAGCACGATCTCGTTACCATAAAGATGTTACCTTTCTAAGTCGAATCTAAAAACAACCTTCAAAATAAAAACGAAAAAGCGTTGAGCCCATCCTCATATCGCTTAGAATGTATCAGCATCCGTCGACTATCCTTGCTATCCCTGTAAAGTTCTTATGAGAAAAACAAACGTTGTTTGGGTAGGTTTTTTGTTCTTTTTTTCCACGAACACATCCTTTGGGGGTGGCTTTTGGCATATTTTGTTTCCTCCTCGGGAAAATCCCGACGAGGCCTTGAGGGCCTATGTTCAGCAGCTCCTTGCCTCGCTTCATCCACAACAGGTCGTTGAGGTCGACGAAAGCATTCTTAATAATGACGACATTGAGGAGGATAACGGCATCGCTGTTGTCGAAGTGGACGATACCGTCCAGGCCCAAGCTCTCGAGGATGCCCTTTTTGCCCTTCACCGCTATCTCGCTTGGCAGGCCCTGTATACTGAGCTTCGCATAGTCCTTACAATGGATGATGAGCTCGCACCCCAAGTCGCCGGTATGCTTATTCAGGCTTTTTGTAATGGCCTCTGTTGTAGTGAGCAAGTGCGTGCCCGCCTACTTCGTTTAGACCCTACTGAGCAGCTCGCCGGGGACGAGGCGACCCTCATCGAGCTGTTAACGGATCAACAGCCTTTAAATCGAGGAGTTTTCCAAGAGCTTATAGAGCGCCTTATTGATGCGTATCAAGGCATTGTCGAGCGGTATTTGGACCATGAGGCTAACATAAGAGGTGCAAGGTCCTTGATGCATTTCCTCTTGGGTGCCGTCGTTGAAGGTATCACCACCGAGCTTCGCGAGGGCAATGAGGGCGATGAAGCACCTGTCCTCATGGGGATGAATTTCAATACCCAAGTACTCGTCCAAATTCAGCGTTGGGCCGACAGGTATGACCCTCATTTTCACCTGTGGCAGCATGCAGACCTTCAGCACCAGCGGCGCTTGTTCGGATCTATCCGCAACTATAGGCGCCATTTACCCACCCGGAGGGACTGGGTGCTCGCCCAATTGCTTCAACAATTCGATGAGGTTGTTGAGCCTGCCAAAGAAAAAGATCAAAAAAAGAAGTCAAAAAATAAAGGCAAGCGCAGTGCCAACAAAGAGGAGGACCGTGTTTACGATGATGAAGAAATACAAGACGGCCTCATTATTCTAAATGAAGAAGACGCAGAGGACGAAAACATGGAGGGCATTACTGTCATTGGCCCCAATAGAGACAGGAGCAACAGCGAGAGCTCTGAAGAGGACGACGAAGTGCGAGAGCTCACCATCGTTGATGAGGAGGGTAATGAGCTCCAACGGGTAAATCTTGCAAGTTATCATGGACGCAATCCAAGCGAGTTGCTTTCTTTTGCGATGGGCCAGATTGAGGAGCAACACCGTAATACGCTTCGTCTCGGGGAAGTAGGTGCGCCTATACCCGTTCAAGACTTGTGGCTTACGATGCCTCCAGAGCTCTGGTTTTTCATCTTAGAGTATCTCGATTTCGATGATTTGCTGAATGCATCGCGCGTTTGCATGTTTCTCCATGGCCTTACTATTTGCCCTAATTGGCAGCGTTTGCAGAATGTCCTGAATGACGGGAGTGTTCAGACTGCCTTCAGGAGTGAGTCTCAGCGCAATTTATTCACCCGCTTAGGGCTGCGTTTTCTTGAGAAAAACGAGTTTAGAAAGGCTGCTCGCTGCTTTGCTATCCAGGGCTGCTTTGAGGGTCTGATTTTGCCCCACAATTATGGAGGTCTGTGTCACGTGGGCCATTATTTAAACACTCTGCAGGGGGCCAACCCTCTTTCTGAGATAGTCATCCCGGCCTGTCAGCAAGAGAGGGTGGTGGGCAATCTCGAGCTTATTATTGCAAACCCTCCCGATGCTCTAGCACAGCAAGCACTCCTCAATGCGATTGCAGAGCATTATTTTAACCGAGAGATTGTTCTGCCTCGTTTCCAACAAATTGCTTTAGATTCTACGCAGTCTCTAAAGCGTCGCATCCGTGCGCTCGTCCATTGGCAAACCTTACTTCACCAATGCGGAGACACTCGAGTACCCCCTATAGAAGAAATCTGGGACTTGCACTCTATGGCTCTTGTCATGGGCGTTCCTTTTGAGCAAGCCGAAGCTTTGATCAATACACTCAAACAGCTGTGTCTCCGCTTTAAGAAGGCAAAGAATGCTAAGGCTAAAAACTTTGTTACAAGCATCCTTTGGGACCTCCTTTTAATCGCTCAGAGCACGCGTGCTATTGAGCCCTTAAGACTCCTCGCATTAGATGCATTTGGAGATCTTGTGGAGCAGTTTCGCCCTTCAGTTTACAACCCTTTTATTGATACGATGACTCAAATCAGTATAAGCGAGAATGTTCCCATTGCTGTGCGCAATAAAGCTCTCTTTGTTTTGATGAAGATGACCAGAGGGTGAGGTGTAGTCGAGGCATAGGTGTAAAATCTCAAGATCAACCGTTTTTTAATATTTTTTTTGTTAGCATCTTATGTGTTTTTATTTGATAGGATGATGTAAATGTGTTACATTTTCCTAACTACACATTATGTCGTCTAAAAATCCACGAATCAATGTCACCTTTGACAAAAAAGCATTAAAGACTTTGGAGAAAGTTGCTTCCAAGGACCATATGTCTTTAGCTGGTTTAGTTCGCACGTTAACGATGGAAGCCCTAGAAAACCGTGAGGACTATTACTTGTCTAACATGGCGGAGAAAATTGATAAGAAGGGCGCCAAGACGTATTCTCACGAAGACGCATGGAGATAAAATATCGTCTTGAGTACCTCGAAGAAGTTGTCCGTAAACACATCCCTTTGTTGAGTGCTAGTGTTCGGGTCCGCATTAAGGCCGCTATCGAAGAACGCTTAGCTACAGATCCTCTTCGGTTTGGGAAGCCATTACAATATAGCTGGAAAGGGCATAGGCGTTTACGCGTTGGCGACTGGAGGATTATCTACCGCGTTAACAACAACAAAAAAGTAGTCACCATCGTGATGATCCGGCATCGCCGGGACATTTATAAGCGCGTTAATATTTAAAGCAAACGCCTTATTTTATAAATAATTATATCTAGATCTCCGAGAAAGATCCAGTAGAAAGCTATATTTAGGCTAGTTGGACTTGACACAGGGTAGATATAATAAATCACTATGCCCGCAATACCAGG
>DCBD01000035.1 GCA_002313355.1 Opitutia bacterium UBA1116
CAAAGGATTCTTCGATTGGGTGGTGACGTGAATGCGAGAGATAGTAGGGGGTATGCGCCCTTGCATTGGGCTGCGAGGAATGGGTTTGAGAGTGCCATACGAACCTTAGTCCAGCTGGGTGCTGACGTGAATGCGAGAGATCCTGAGAGGTTCTTAACACCCCTGCACTTGGCTGCGGAGGCTGCGGAGTTTAATACTGAGAGTGCCATGCGAATCTTAGCCGAGCTGGGTGCTGATGTGAATGCGAGAGATAGTAGGGGGTATGCGCCCTTGCATTGGGCTGCGAGGAATGGGTCTGAGAGTGCCATGCGAATCTTAGCCGAGCTGGGTGCTGATGTGAATGCGAGAAATATTGGTGGGCTGACACCCTTGCATGATGCTGTAGCGGGAAGACATGTAGAAGTGATGTGTGCTCTAGTCGGGCTGGGTGCTGATATGAATGCGAGAGATAGTAGGGGGTTGACACTCTTGCGCATAGCGGAATTGAATGGTGATATGGAAATGCTCGGTGCTTTAAGGCACCAAGTCGATGTGCCTGTGGAGGGTGCTCTTGGGTTAGCTCCTGTGGCCGGAGATGAAGAGGCAGATGATGAAGGCGCGATAGAGGTTGTACTAGAGGAGTTTGATGGCAATGAGGGAGGAGATTGGACAAGAGAGCAATTATTGGGAGCGCTTGTTTTGGTTGGAGCTTTGACGTATTCGACGGGTTGTAATCTTCTTTAATCTTATTTAGAGAAAACGAAGAACGCCTTGGCTGGGTGGCCAGGGAGTTCTTTTTATATTTGCATCCTGATTCATGAAGAATACATGTTTCTCGAGCTAATTAAGTGTGTGTTATGAGACAATTACTGTGTGCATTGTGGGTAGGCTTGTTGGGTGGTGGCGTTCTTTGGGCCTTTGATGATAATGATCGGCTGTTTTTCGGGGGGAATGGGTTTTATTTAACCTTTGATGATGCTATAGAGGGATTCAGCAGTTCCTCTTTTGCGGATGATTTAGAGGGCTCAAGGTTGCGTTCTGATGAGGTGAAAACGGGATGGAGCTCGTAGATGCAGAAGGCGCAGGAGATTCGGTTAAGCTGATGCGAGGTATAGATCTTGGCTATGGGCCGCATTGGAGGGTGTCGGCGCGCTTTGTGGTCAGGGGTAGTGCTTATTGACTTAAAAGATACGGAAAAAGGATTTTTTAATTATTTGTTCATCAAAATACTAGCGCTTTTTCTGGAAAATAATGGAATGAATATTTTGAAATATTAGGGTTTGTTGCCTATGTTATTAAATGAATTTAATAACCCTATCTTCAGTTGGTATTAGGCAGATTAAGGCTTTGGTCTGTGGTGTGATGGTGATGTCTGTGGGCACTTTTGCTCATGGGGCTAGTATTATCTATACGGAGGATGCGGCTTCTCCCAATGGTATTGTGGGGGAGAGCACGCTTGGTGGGTCGACGTCGACCTTGGTCAGTGGCCTTGATATTCCTCGGGGTGTGGCCATTGATTCCCTGAACTCGCGGATTTACTATTCTCAGCACAGCGGCATTATTGCCTATAGCAATTTTTCGGGAAGTTCGCAGACGACGGTGATTGCCAGTGGTGCGGGTAATGGGACGCGCGGTATGGCCGTTGACCCTGCGGGGGGCTTTATTTACTGGGCTGCTTTTATTGATAATGTGATCAACCGTGCGGCGCTTGATGGCTCGGGTCAAACAACCCTGATTAGCGGCCTGGATACTCCAGCAAGTGTGAGCGTCGATACGGTGAACTCGAAGCTCTATTGGGTGGAGCGAGGCACTACCTTGCGCATTGCGCGCTCCGACCTTGATGGGTCTAATATTGAGACGCTTGTCTCTTCGGTGGATATTGATGGGGGCTATCTGGCGGTTGACCCAAGTCATTCTTTTTTGTTCTTCGATGTCAGAGATGGGGTTGGGAATACTTTCATTCACAGGACGGACCTCGATGGTAGTAATGGAACCAATATCGCAACGCTTTCCACGGCTTCTACGAGCTTTGAAGGGATAACAATCGACCCCGAAAATGAAGTTGTCTACTTTGGTAATAGTAGTGGCGCTGGGACGATCTCTTCGATTGCGTACTCAGGGGGATCGGTAAGCACGGTTGCCTCGGGGATTTCGAATATACACGGGCTTGCCTTTATTCCTGAGCCAAGCACCTATGCTTTGATCATCTCCATACTGTCTTTGGCTGGGGTGCTATGGATGCGGAGGAAGTACCTGAAGGTTGGGGATGTAAAATAAGGGCATTGGCCTTTTGGATAAGCGAGGTTTGGTGAGAGTGGAATCTCGCTTTTATGTGGTTGGGTTGAGCTGAGGTAATTGGTTGACCCTATTTTGGTTGCTTTCTGCGCATAATGTATTTTACTTATGTCTTGGGCGCGCTTGGCTAACTATAGTAAAGCAGCCCGTCGCACCTACTGTAGATTTTAGATTCTAACACCATCTTAACTTAACTTTTTGATTATGAGTCCTAACGGAGTCGAGTACGGCTATAACAGCAAGATCGAAGGGGAAGTTGTTGTTTCAAAGCTCGATGCGGTGATCAACTGGGTCCGGAAGCATTCCATTTGGCCCATGCCCATGGGGCTTGCCTGTTGTGCGATCGAGCTCATGGGGACGGCCGGTTCCCGTTTTGATATTAGCCGCTTCGGGATGGAAGTTATGCGTTTTTCCCCCCGCCAGGCAGACTGCATGATCGTCGCTGGGACAGTCACCTACAAAATGGCGCCGATCGTTCGCCGTATCTATGATCAAATGGCTGGGCCCAAGTGGGTCATCGCCATGGGCGCCTGTGCCTCAACGGGCGGCATGTATCGCTCCTATGCAACGATGCAAGGCGTGGACAGGATCGTCCCCGTAGACGTCTACGTCAGTGGTTGCCCACCGCGCCCAGAGGCTTTGATCGATGCGCTCATGAAATTGCAAAATAAAATCGGCAACGAGCGCTCAGCTCGCGGCCTCCTTAAGCGCGATCAGGCGCACGCTTAGAAAGCATAACGACGAAGGGTTTTTCTCAATGGAGGAGATAAAAAAACAATTGCAAGAGCGCTTTCCTGCAGTGGAGTCTCGTGACAGTGTAGACTGGCCTGCCTTTAACGTCCCCGAAGAGCGCTTGCTCGAGGTGTGTCGCTACCTGCGCGACGACCTCGACTATGCCATGCTCGTCGATGTGACTGCGGTTGATTGGAGTGATGTCATCCCACGCTTTAGCGTGATCTACCACCTGTTTTCGGTTTCTCGCTCTGCGTATCTTCGCTTAGCTGTAAACTGTGCAGATGCTGGAGCCCCTTCTATGGTCTCCGTGTGCAGTATTTGGCCCGCTGCTAATTGGCACGAGCGTGAAGTCTACGATATGTTTGGGATTCAATTCAAAAACCACCCGGATATGCGCCGTATTCTTATGTGGGATGACTATCCTTATTTTCCTCTGCGCAAGGAATTTCCGCTGGCGGGCATCGAAACGGAGCTTCCCCCTGAGGATACAGAGGTCCGTGAAGCTACGGATGCTCATGTCATCGCCGCTCCGATGATGGGCGGGCCCTTCCATGCCACACCCGGTGAGCCAATGTCTAGAGCAGAGCCACGCGCTGCAGACCAATCATGGACCGAGAAAAACCCTAAACCTCTCGATTAAACCAAAGTATTTTTAGCATGACCAAAGCAGTCAAAGAAATTAGTTTAGGGGACGTCGGGGCACGCGCTGCAGACTACGATGAAGAGCTTTTAGGCGATAAAGTTTCATTGAGCATGGGGCCCTCGCACCCGGCGACACACGGGGTCTTGCGCCTTCAGCTCGAGCTGGATGGAGACATCGTCACAAAGTGTATGCCCGTAATCGGCTACCTCCACCGTGGTGATGAGAAGATCGCAGAAAACATGACTTATAACCAGTTCGTTCCCTATACGGACCGGCTAGACTATCTTGCACCGCTTGCAAACAATGTCGCTTATGCAATCGCTGTTGAGCGGCTCGCTAATCTAAAAATTCCCCCACGCTGCGAGGCGATACGGGTCATATGCTGCGAGCTTGCACGAATATCCTCTCACTTGCTCGGGTTGGGTGTTTATGCGATGGACACGGGTGCTCTTACTGTTTTCATGTACACCTTTACTCAGCGCGAAAAGCTCTACAGCTTGTTCGAAGAGCTTACCGGTGCGCGCTTCACGACGAGCTACACTCGCATCGGAGGGGTTGCCCGTGATGTGCCAGAGGGGTGGCTCGGCCGGGTTAATCAATTTGTTAACAGTCTTCTGCCAGTCGTTGATGAGATCGACACGCTCCTCACGCGCAACAAGATTTTCCTTGAGCGCACGGAGGGCATCGCTGCGATTTCCAGAGAAGATGCCATTGCCTATGGCCTTACAGGGCCCAATTTACGCGCATCAGGGGTGGATGTTGATCTGCGTAAAGATACCCCTTACAGTGGCTATGAGCAGTACGACTTTGAAGTGCCCATTGGCACTCATGGAGATTGCTATGATCGCTACCTCGTACGCATGGAGGAGCTTCGTCAAAGCACACGTATCGTTCGCCAGGCGATTGATAAAATGCCTGAAGGGCCATTCTACGCAGAAGACGCCAAGAAGATTTTTGCACCCCGCAAGGATAAGATCCTAACGAGCATGGAAGAACTGATTCAGAATTTCATGATCGTCACTGAGGGCCCTCAAATGCCCGCCGGAGAGGTCTACTTTGAAGCGGAAAACCCAAAGGGTGCTCTCGGCTTTTTCATTGTCTCTAAAGGCGGTGGCGTACCGTATCGCTTGAAGATTCGCGCCCCGAGTTTTTGTTCACTATGTATTTTAGATAAGATCGCCCCAGGGCATCTAATGTCGGACATCCCGGTCATCCTCGGTAGTTTGGACTTTGTCATGGGAGAATGTGATCGCTAAATGTGAGTATGGATCGATGAATTTAAAACCAGAGACACTCAAAAAAATTGAAACAGTAATCCCGCGCTATCCAGAGCGCCGAAGCGCGCTCTTGCCCGTCTTACACCTTGTCCAGGAAGATCAAGGCTATATCTCCAAAGAGGCGATGGAGTGGATTGCAGAACAAGTTGGGGTTGAGCCCATACACGTTTACGAGCTCGTCACGTTTTACCCGATGCTGCGCGAAACCCCTGCTGGCAAAAAGCAAATACGCGTATGCCGTACACTTTCATGCGCTCTTGCAGGTTCCTATAAAGTGTGCGAAATTTTTCAAAAGAGGCTGGGGGCGCCGCTCAATGGCGTTTCTGATGATGGTGAGTACAGTGTCGAGTTTGTCGAGTGTTTGGCAAGTTGTGGTACTGCGCCGGCAGTGCTTGTCGATGATAAGCTCTATGAAAATGTTACTCCAGAGCGCACGGAGAATTTTATCAAAGAGCATGTTTGCCCAAACGCAAGGCCTCAGCAACCAGCTGCTGAAGCTGTAGAAGGAGGAGAGAACTGATCATGGCTGCACAAGAAACACGCATGCTGCTTAAATATACTGATGAGCCTGGCTACACTCCGGACATTGGTTGCTATATCAAGCATGGCGGCTACGAAACCTTAAAGAAAGCCCTTAAGCTCAAACCCGAAGAGCTGCGCCAGGAGATTAAAGACTCGGAAATTCGGGGTCGTGGTGGAGCTGGCTTTCCAACAGGCGTTAAGTGGGGCTTTATTGATTATAAATCGGGCAAGCCGGTTTACTTAATCTGCAATGCTGATGAGTCTGAGCCTGGTACCTTTAAAGATCGTCAGCTCATGTATAAGGATCCGCATCAACTCCTCGAAGGGATGATGATCTCAGCCTATGCGATTCAGGCAAAACTCTCTTTTATCTATATTCGGGGCGAGATGTTCCGCGGGGCAAAAATCCTCGAACAGGCCATCGAAGAAGCGCGTGCAAAAGGCTTTTTGGGCGATAATATTTGCGGGTCTGGTTATAGCTGTGATATGCTTGTTCACCGTGGAGCTGGTGCTTATATCTGTGGTGAAGAAACCGGTTTGATTGAGTCCCTCGAGGGCAAGCGTGCTTACCCACGCATTAAGCCACCATACTTCCCGGCTGTCTTTGGCCTCTATCAATGTCCTACAATTGTTAACAATGTGGAGACGCTTTGCCATGTAAAGCATGCGATCGATATGGGTGGCAAGGAATTTGCTAAGATAGGCACTCCGGGTAATACGGGTACGCGGATCTGGTCTGTCAGTGGGCATATTCAAAAGCCCGGATATTATGAGTTCCCCTGCGGTGGGATCACCATGGGCGAGCTTATCTACGATCTTTGTGGAGGTTTGTATCCTGGGCGTAAGCTTAAGGCCGTTATCCCAGGTGGGACCTCTTCTAAGGTCTTGAATGCTGAAGACCGCTATACGGGCAAGCTCAAGGACGGTACGCCGTTTGATTGGTCGATTAATGATATTCCCCTTGATTTTGACTCTTTTGTTCATGTAGGGTCGATGTCGGGTTCGGCGGCTGTCATTGTTATGGATGACTCAACAGATATGGTTGAAGCACTCGCTAACATTAATGCCTTTTATGCACATGAGTCTTGCGGGCAGTGTACGCCTTGCCGCGAAGGCTGCTTGTGGATGAACAAAATTACAAGCCGCATGATGGCCGGTAATGCTAAGGAGACCGATGCAGATTTACTCCATTCGGTTTCCTTACAAATCTCAGGGCGAACTATTTGCGCCCATGGTGAGGCTGCAGCATGGCCAACGGAAAGTTTTGTGGACAAGTTTCGTGATGAATTTTTAGCTAAGGCCTCGGGTAATGCTTCTGCAAAACCTGAGAGTGCCTACCGATTGATATAAAATATGAACGAGCAGGAAACAGCGAAGCAAGTAACTATTTACGTGGATGGTCAGGCCGTTCAAGTCCCCGCAGGGATGAACCTTATCGAGGCTGTTGCGCAGGTGGGCAAGGAAGTCCCTCACTATTGCTACCACCCAAAGTTGAGTATTGCAGGGAACTGCCGCATGTGCCTTGTTGAGGTTGGTTCTCCCATGCGTGACCGCCAGACGGGTGAAGCTGTCCTTGAGACAGATGGCAGCCCTAAAATTGGTTGGGCGCCTAAACCTGCGATTGCTTGTGCTGAGCAGGCACGTGAGGGGATGCACGTTCGCACCGAGTCAAACCTCATTAAGGACTGTCGCAATGGGGTCATGGAGTTCCTCCTTGTTAACCACCCCCTGGATTGTCCTATTTGTGACCAAGCGGGGGAGTGTTCGCTTCAGGAATTTGCTACTGATTATGGGCGTGGCTATAGCCGTTTCATTGAGGAGAAAAATGTTAAGCCTAAACGCACGCGCCTTGGGCCTAGGATTACGCTCGATGATGAACGTTGCATTTTGTGTTCTCGCTGCGTTCGTTTTTGTGATGAGATTATCGGCGAGAGTTTTCTAGGTTTTGTAGATCGCGGTAGCTACTCAACCCTTACAAATTACCCAGGGAAAGATTTTGATAGCAACTACTCGCTCAATACGGTGGATATTTGCCCAGTAGGTGCTCTGACGAGTACGGACTTTCGCTTTAAAATGCGCGTTTGGTTCTTGAAACCGACAAAATCTATTTGTACCGAGAGCAGTGTCGGCGTAAATACCGAAGTTTGGTCGCGCGAAGGGAAGATTTACCGCATCACGCCGCGCACAAATAATGCCGTCAATGATGACTGGATGAGCGATAGCGGTCGAGAGCTCTATAAACAAGTTGAGGCAGATACGCGTCTCAAGGAATTTCGTGTCGATGGTAATCGTGTTAAGCTTGGTGAGGCGCTCGATCGAGTTGTTGAGCTTTTTAAGGTTGATGATCGTGTTGCTTACGTAGGTTCTGCCCATGCTAGCCTCGAAGAACAGTTTTTATTAAAGCAGCTGGTTGCCGTTAAGCCAGGCCCTGTTTCTTTGGCTGCTCATGAGCAGGATGGGGACGGTTTTCTAATTTCCAATGATGCCACACCCAACCTTCGGGGTGCCTTGGTTACTGGGCTCATTGATCAAAAGCCTAGGCCTGCTTTGCCTGAGCTTGCAGAGCTTATCGAGTCTGGCTCCGTTAAGCTTCTTTTTGTCGTCAATGAAGATTTAACGCAGCTTGGCATCACCGAGGCTTTACTGCGCAAGGTGGACATTGTTTACTTAGGGACGCAGAAAAATCAAACAAGCAGAATGGCCAAGGTTGAGCTCCCTATGCTGACGGTTTTTGAAAAAAGCGGTACTTTTATTAACCAAGCATTTCGCCTTCAAAAGTTTCATCAAGTGGTTCCTGGCCCTGCAGGTCTCTTGCCTGATATCCATATTCTCTCACGCCTATTAGGGCTTTTCCAAGGCATTGAGCCTAAACCCACTTCGCTGGACAATCTTTGGCAGGCTATGGCCAATGGGCTTCCTGCGCTCAAAGGTCACGCATTTGCAACCATTCCTGATGAGGGGGTTCTTTTAGATGCAAGCCCTTACAAGCATATTAATTTTTGTGAGGGTGAGACCCTTCACTATAACCCGGACTGTACGACCTAGCTTTTCCCATGCTCGAGACGATTTTACTCAAACTCCTCTTTGCGCTGATAGTCTTAGCTGTCTTGATGACTTTCTGCGCCTACGCCGTTTTGGCTGAGCGTAAAGTCGCCAGCTGGATTCAGGGTCGCGTGGGTCCGAATCGTACCGCTTTGCCCTTCATCTCAGCTATCCCTGTTATCGGTCCGATATTAAGGCGCTTGGGCATCTGGCAGCCTCTTGCAGACGGTGTGAAGTTCCTCTTTAAGGAAGATCCACTGCCTGCTCACGTTAACAAGTTTTACTACTTCCTTGCGCCGGTTCTTGTTATTGTTCCCGCGCTGCTTACCGTTGTTGCTTTGCCTATGGGCGCTTACTTCGGTGAAAGTGGCACCCAACATCCGATTGTGCTCGCCAATCTTGATATCGGTATCCTCTTCATCTTTGCGGTTTCTTCGCTCGGTGTTTACGGGATTGTACTGGCTGGTTGGTCCTCAAATAGTAAATACCCCCTTTACGGTGGTATTCGCTCTTCAGCACAGATGATCTCTTACGAGCTTGCGATGGGTCTATCCATTTTGCCTGTCTTTTTGTGGGTTAATACACCAGGGGCCAACGAAGGTCTTAATCTTTTTTACGTCGTCACCGCTCAACAAGATGTATGGTTTGTCTTTTGGCAGCCCGTTTCAGCTTTGATATTTTTAACCGCCCTTTTCGCTGAAACCAACCGCCTTCCTTTCGATATGCCCGAATCGGAGACAGAGCTTGTCGGCGGTTTTCATACCGAGTACGGCAGCTTTAAGTTCGGCTTGTTCTTTTTGGCTGAGTATGCCCACATGATTATTGGGTCTGCTGTGTTTGTCGTTCTCTTTCTGGGTGGTTGGAATTATCTCCCTGGCATCGCACAGGTTTGGCCTTCAAATATGCTGGGTGCTGTGTGCACGGTTATTTGGTTTTTGGCTAAAGTCTTTGCGCTCGTCTTCTTTTTTATCTGGATCCGGTGGACGCTGCCTCGTTTCCGCTATGATCAAGTCATGTCCCTTGGGTGGAGTGTGTTGCTCCCCCTTGCTATCGCTAATCTCATTTTCTATACGGTGTTAGTCGCCTTTTTAGAGCGCGCATAGGAGTTGTATTTCATGGCCAAAGTTATCGAAAGAAAACCGCTTACCTGGGCAGAGAAAACCTATCTCCCGCAGATATTAGGTGGCCTCAAAGTCACTTTACAAAATATGTTTCGCCGGAAGGTCACGCTCGAGTATCCCGATGAGCGCCCGCCCATTCCCGAAGGTTACCGCGGTGTTCCCACCCTGGTGAAAGACCCAAACGACCGTGTTAAGTGTGTATCTTGCCAATTGTGTGAGTTTGTCTGCCCGCCCAAGGCCATCCGTATTACTCCAGGCGAAATTAACGATCAAGAAGATCCGCAGCGTGCCCACGTAGAGAAAGAGCCTCAGGAGTTTGATATTAACATGCTCCGCTGC
>DCBD01000015.1 GCA_002313355.1 Opitutia bacterium UBA1116
CATCCAGAACTTCCTCTCCTAAGCGCAATTCGTCTTTTCTCCGCTCCAAGAAATATCCAACCCTAGAAGCAGTTAATCGGCTTCCTAGTAATGCCAAATAATCAACGAGCAATCCTGGATTACCCATATAAGTCTTATCTAAGGAACGGGCGATTTCTTCCCAGTCATAGCCTAAAATCTTTGGGCGATCTAAAATATCAACAAACGTTCGCTCAGGTGAGGTTATTTTTAATTCCTGGCCTCCTCGGAGCTCTTTTTTTACACCAATTAGTTCTTTCTTTTTCTCCCTTAACCTTCTTGGAAATTGAGTACTTTTATAGATGTTATTTCCAAAGTTAAGTGTCGTATAATTTTTCACCTGCCCTGTTGAGTAAATAAACTCAAAACGAAGCGAATGCAGGTAGCCGTAAAAGGCCAAAGCAGAATGATAGGAAATGACAGCATCCGATGCCAGCTGGGAAGCAAGCAAGAAAGGATCGACAGCATAAGGTGCATCCTCAACACTACACCCCCTTGGGACTACTGCATACACGTAACGCTTGATTGAAATAAGAGTCCCTTGCCTGACATGGTAGGCCAAGGCAATATTAAGCTCCCCCTTCTTGTCCCTATAATAGGGAATAGCCTCAAGAATGTCTTCGTACCTGAAAACATCGTGAGACCACAGAAACTCTTTCAAAAACTTGTTCATTCACCTTTCATTTAATACATATATGTATGTTTTGCAAGGTTTTTCTTTAATTATTCTACGATTGGCACTGTAATCGTATGCTTTACCAGCTCCTTGTTGTCTGGGTCATTCTTATTTATACTGGAAGAGAATACTCTGGCAGTTTTCCGCTATTCTGAGGCTCGCTAAGGCTTTGTTAGAGTGAAAGCCCTGAATCTTGAGAGCCTGGGGGCTCTTTGAGCTCTTCTTTCCAGCTTTGGAGGCGGACTTGGGCGCCGTAATGCTCCGCCTTGTCCTTGTCCCCCAGCTCAACCCAAATCCGCGAAAGCGTGGTATTAATATGGATATCGTCGGGATTGAGGGCGTGAGCCTTTTCGGCGGCAGCGAGCGCTGCATCGTAGGCTGCTGTGCTGTAATGAATTTCTGCAATGGCAAGCCACGCATCAAAGCATTGAACGTCGGCATCGATAGCGCGGTTGAGCTTTTCGAGTGCGAGGGTATTGTCCCCCATCGTGTAGTCGAAAGTGGCCTCTTCAACAAGACTTTGCAGCGCATCAGCGTCCATGCCTTGTATTAGAGCTAAAAGAAGCACCAGGGCAAGTTTTGTTTTTGACGTTTTGAAGACGGGTTTCTAACAATAAAGTATGCTTTCTCAACGGGAGTATACTCGTCATATCCTTAAGCAAGTACGCCAAATTGAGATCCGCACGAATCGCCTTGTGACGGATGCTATGGCTGGCGCCTACCATAGTGTCTTCAAGGGCATGGGGATGGATTTTGAGGAAGTGCGCGAGTACTCGCCAGGAGACGAAGTCCGCACGATTGACTGGAATGTCACCGCGCGCATGGGGCGGCCTTTCATAAAAAAATACCGCGAAGAGCGCGAGCTGACACTGATGCTCGCTGTCGACGTCAGTGCCTCGGGAGACTTTGGCTCAGGCGCACGCAGTAAGCGGGAGCTGGCCGCTGAAATTGCAAGCATCCTTGCCTTTGCTGCTGCTAAAAATAACGATAAAGTAGGGCTATTGCTCTTCACAGACCAAATAGAGCTCTTCATTCCCCCGAAAAAGGGACGGAGGCACATATTGCGCATCATACGCGATATTTTATTTTTCACACCTGAGCGCAAAAAGACGGATATCCCCCATGCACTGAGTTATTTAAACTCCCTGCTCAAGCGCAAAGCGGTCGTCTTCCTCATCAGCGATTTTCTAAGAAATGACGGTGAGGGCGAAAACCTCGACATGCTTCGCGCACTGAGAACGACTCACCGCCGCCATGACCTCAACTGTATCACCATCCATGACCCACGCGAGCACACGCTGCCGAACCTTGGGATACTCACCCTGGAAGATGCGGAGACGGGTGCTCAAATTGACATCAATACAGGGAGCGAAAAAGTGCGCAAGGCCTATGCCATGGCTAACCACACACGCAGCGAAGCGTTAAAAAAACAGTTACTCCAGCATGGAATTGAAGGCTTTATGGCTTCCACAGATCGCCCCTACATCCAAGACCTGCGCAAGTTCTTTGAACGCCGAAGCGCAGGAAGACGCCACCATCATTAATTAACTTTAAGAATACAATGAAACCTGGAACAACGACAGCCAACATCGAGCCACAAACCTTACCCGATATTCGCGAGGCATACCCTGTCATTGACAATAGCCTCTTCGGTGAACAGGGGTGGGCCCTCTGGGCTATAATCGCCGTCGTCGTCTTGCTTGCCATGGGATTAGGCTTGTATTTATGGAGAAAACGCCAGCACAGTGCCCCAGTACTCAGCCCTTACGAACAGGCGCAGCAAGACTTACGCGAAGCAAGAAATTACTTAAGCATGAATAATATTTCTAACTTTTGTACCGTCCTCTCCCAAGGACTGCGCAGGTATGTCGAAAGCCAAACGAATATCCAGGCAATGGAACTGACAACCGAGGAGTTTCGCTTTGTACTGCAAGGACGCCCTCACTTCAGCCAAGAAGACACCCAAGCATTGATCGAAGTACTCGATGCCTGCGACCGCATCCGCTTTGCCAAACTCGAGCCTGCCATGTGTGAACTGGAGGCGATGCATGAGAAGGCACAGGCCTTTATCGAAAACCAAACAAACGAAGAGGAGGAAGCAAAGTTTGCATGATCAGCTACGGCTTTCATAACCCGGAATGGCTCTGGCTACTGCTTGCCCTACCGCTCATTGCCTGGCTCAAAGGACGCATAGGACCTGATGCGGCCATACGCTTTTCGAGCACGGCCATTGCACGCGAGGTGTCTAAAAACAAAAAGACCCGTGCCGGGACCTGGCTTTTCATGCTTCGCCTTTTTGCGCTTACAGCCCTCATCATTGCTTTAGCTCGACCACAGATAGGCGAAGGACACACCGAAACCGACGCAAGCGGGATCGATATCGTTCTTGCAGTGGATGTATCCAGCTCGATGCTCGCCTTTGACTTCACACAAGATGAAACGCACCTCATAACACGGCTCGACGCGGTGCGAGAGGTCATCCAAGCATTCATCAAAAAACGGCCCAATGACCGCATCGGGCTGGTTGCCTTTGCCCGCTACCCTTACCTTGTGAGCCCGCTCACACTCAATCATGAATGGCTTGAAAAAAATGTCGAACGACTGCAAACGGGCATTGGGGAGGACGGGACGGCGATCGGCTCTGCCATCGGGATGAGCGTCAATCGACTACGCGACCTCCCCTCGAAGAGTCGCGTCATCATTCTACTTACTGATGGAGTCAATAACTCCGGAAAGATTTCCCCCATTGCCGCAGCTGAAGCGGCTACAGCCTTTAACACAAAAATCTACACGATTGCTGCAGGGCATGGTGGCATCGTCCCCTTCCCAAGGCTCAACAGCGATGGGAAGATCATCCAAACGCCCTGGGGGCAACCCGCCCTCATGCGGGTCAACATCCCTATCGATGAAGAAGTGCTCCAAGAAATTGCAGATATGACAGGCGGTGCCTTCTACCGTGCACGCGACATCAAGCAACTAGAGGCCATCTACAATGAAATTGATGCCCTGGAGAAAACAGAAGTCACCATCCGGCAGTATGCATCCTACACCGAGCTCTTTGAAATCCCTGCTTTGATCGCGCTCATCCTCGTCCTTCTCGAGCATGGGCTACGCCAACTTTATTATAGACGCCTGCCATGACCTTTCACGATCCCATTTGGCTCTATAGCACCCCCGTCGTCACCCTAGCACTCTGTCTGCTGTTTTGGATCTGGCAACGCATCCAAAGAAAACGCCTAGAATCCTTTGCTGGAGCGGCCTTACTCCCTAAACTTTTAAAATCCTACAGCAAACCTCGAGCCTATGGGAAATTTCTTGTTATCGTACTGGGAATAGCAAGCATCCTCTTTGCACTCGCACGGCCTCAGCAAGGCCATGAATGGATCGAGCAACCGACACAGGGCATCGATGTACTCTTTGCCCTCGATGCATCACGCAGTATGCTCGCAGAGGACATTAAGCCCAACCGCCTCGAGCGGGCTAAGCTCGCCATCCTCGACCTACTCCAAAAACTCAACGGAGACCGCGTCGGGCTGGTCGCCTTTGCAGGAAATGCTTTTTTACAATGTCCTATTACCCTGGACTATGATGCCTTTCGCCAGTCACTCGAGGCAATCGACACGCGCACACTATTTCGTGGAGGCTCAGACCTGACAGCTGCGATACGCGAGTCGGAGAAATCGCTCCAAGAAAATCGTAATCATAAGATCGTCATTCTCCTCACCGATGGAGAAGACTTAAGCGGTGCTACACTTGAACAGGCACGTAAGGTCGCTGAAGCAGGTGTCACGATTTACACGGTAGGCGTAGGAACACCTGAGGGGGACCTCATCCCTCTGCGCACCCCTCAAGGCAATATTGATTACGTGCGCGATGAGCATAACCGGCTCGTTAAAACCAAACTCGATGCAACGACGCTCAGCAGCATCGCTGAAGCAACCGGTGGATTCTTTGTGCACTTAGGGTCTACGGGCAGCGGGCTTGATACTGTCTATGAAGCGGGCATTGCGAGCATTCCCAAAGAAGACTTGGGCGATGCGCTCAAGAAAGTGCCCATCGAACGCTTCCAATGGGCGATCGGGGTGGCCCTCTTGCTCTTAGGTCTCGAGCCTTTAATGGGAACACGAAAACGGCGTTTTAGACAAGGTGCTGGGCAAAATACCATCGCGATGGTGATCCTCCTCTTGGTCTTTTCAGGCACATGGCATCCTCTTCGTGCAGAAAATAAACCAGATACTCAAGAAGCGCGCATTGCAGCGTATCAAAAAGTCGTCGATAAGAACCCTCAAGATTTCATTGGATGGTTCAACTTGGGCACAGCGCTCTATGAATCAGGAAAATACGAAGAAGCCATTACCAACCTAGAAAAGGCTCTCGGCACTCCGAATATTGCTCTTCAAGAAAAGGCTCTCTACAATATGGGCAACGCCCGCTACAGACAGGGTCAGATACTAACGGGCACAAACCCTAAGGATGCATTGCAAGCTTGGGAGGATGCTATTCAAGACTATCAAAGCGCTCATGAATTAAACCCTGATGATGACAATGCAGCCTACAACCAGGACGTCACTCAACAGGCGGTAGAGGTCCTTAAAAAACAGATTGAGCAACAACCTCCACCACAGCAGCAAGGTGATGGCGACTCAAGCGATGAGGAGCATCAGCAGGAAGACAGTGAGCAAAAGGATACTTCGCAAGAAGGGAGCCAAGAGCCTCAGCAAGGAAACGGTGAAGACAAACAGGATGGCAACGAAGAGCATCAGCAAGACGAGATGCAGGAAGGCCAGAATGAGAATAATGATAACAAGTCAAACGAACAAGAAGGCTCTGAAGATAAACCCCAAGATCAAAGCGGCTCGGGTGAGAACTCAGAGAATGAA
>DCBD01000073.1 GCA_002313355.1 Opitutia bacterium UBA1116
GAAACGACAATCCAAGCGGTGATAGCGACAAAGAAAAGTCAGCTGTTGCGATCCCAGGCAATGCGCCAAAAAAGTTTCAGCTCGAAAGACTTTATCCTGTCGTTGACTTGTCAGAGCAAGATCCTATCGCAGGATACTTGTTTGAGCTTAGCCAAGAAAATACCTTCAAGAAGCTCAAAGGTTCACTCAGGAAAGACTTTACTCATGGCCTGCACTACTACACCTCTATTTTCTATCATAGTGATCAGCATAAAAAAATGGCTATTGACATGCTTGCGGACATCCCTCGCGGACTTCAATTCAAGATTCTCTTGAGTGCAGGCCCACAGTTTGTCAGCGATTTTCTTAAGAGCATTGATGATAATATCATCACAACCTGGGTTCCTAACTTAGGCAAGTACGAGAACCTTCGTCACTCAAGTAAAGTTACAGCGAACAGTGGTGCCCTCGCCCTACTTCGCGCCATGTTTGACCAGGTCGGGCATGATCTTTCCCTCACTCAGGAGCTTGCTCAATATTTTGCAGACGAAGTATTCGCTTCCTGGACTATACAGGAGATCAACGATGTCCTCATTCCTCAAGTTATCTATCCTCCTTTTCACTTTGAGGCCGCCGATGCTAAAAAAGGAAATGGAAACACAGGCTATCTTTGTTTCAACAGCCATGATGCATCCCAAAAGGATGGGTATATTGTGATGAGCTACGAAAGTTATCCTCCATCATCGGATAATAGACTTATTAGCTTTGGACCTTATGTAGACCTAGAGCCTGGGCATTATAAAATTACGCTTAACTACTGGGGATGGAATACTTATGAAAATCCTAGTGAAATCAAAGCTGGCACGGGGATGGTTGATATTATCTACAAAGATGAATACTATAAGGAGTTTATCTTACAGGAGAAAATCCTTATTCCTGCAGCAAGCACAGATCCTGAAAACGCTGAAGGCGTAATGGAACTTGCAATCGAAGTAACAGAACCCATCAAAAAGGTCGAAGTGCGCACTTATGGCCGTTATGATGCCAAGCGCGTACTCAAGGTGAAGTCTATTACTATCGAGCGCGATGACTTTGTCGCCAATCCTGCTCATGGGAAACATGAACAGTTTGCAGTGAATACAAAAGCGCCCAAGCTTTCAGATGAAAAATGTAAGGAGCTGCTGGATATTATGCATGGCTGGCGTGGGACTGCTAATGAGTATCTCGGAGGCAACGAGACTTACAAAAAGGCTAAAAAAGAATATGAAGAAAGCAACTGTGGCAATGATCCCTACTTTGAAGTCGATGCGATTCTCCCGACACAATATCTTCGTCCATTATTATTTAGCCTAATTACAAGTGAGGTAAAAGTGGGCAATAATGTTAGTGTCGAAAGCCAAGGAGACAAAGCAACTCAACTCATGACCCGCATCCATGCAAGCGAAGGCCTGCCACAAGAAGTCTTCACAGATGCTGAACTCTGCGAATCTCTTGAGCAAGGTCAGCCAAATCAATATGCCTACATGAGTGCCAACGTTCGCAATATTGTCTTTGAGCTCTGCGAGCCCTTTATGTTTGATAACAATGAGGACGACGAAGGCGAAAATGACGATTGGGGCGAATGGGCCGATGATGCTCCTTTAGCATTGGGTAATGGAGAGGACATTATATAGTCAATCGTTGGAAACCTTAAGGCTATCTTAAGCCTTTTAAAGAAAAGCCCTTTCCTGAATTGGAAAGGGCTTTTTAGTGCGGTTGATTAGCCCTGTGATTTATTCATTAAATTGCTGATATTCAGATCATTGAGGTAAGTCACTTCCTTGCGCTTGACACAAAATAGATGTTCTCTCATCGTTCATGTGTTTGATGGTTTAAGGCCATAATTGAAGATCCTTGTAAATACATGACAAATAAGACATTAAGCCAGTTTTTAACCAATATAGTTCGTTATAAAGACATTGTTTGGTACAGAACACTCGCTCAGCTTAAAAGTGAAAGTAAGCAGTTCTATCTCGGCTATATCTGGTTTCTCCTTGAGCCTGCTTTAGCTACGGCGACCTTATTTCTCGTTTTTGGAGTCATCCTCAACAATAAAAGCGGTGAGTTTGTCGTCTTTCTTGTTATTGGAATGACGGTATGGCAATGGTTTGAGGCTGGTGTCAATGAAGGCATGATGGGCACTAAAATGAAGCTGCCCATTCTCTCTCAGATCCCGCTGCCCAAATATCTTTTCCCCTTAGTCCAAATTTTTTCGGCAACGTGGAAATTTGCTTTTGTGTTCATGGTCGTACTCACCTTTGCATGGGTATGTGGGTTTGCGCCTAACAAACACTATCCAGAGCTACTTATTGTCCTCGGGGCGCAACTCTTGCTCATTGTAGGTATTGCGCTCCCCTGCTCTGTTGCGGCAAGCTATTACGAAGACACGATGCGTGTCGTTCAATCTGTGTTTCGTCTACTCTTTTACTTATCTGGCATATTCTTCTCTGCTGAAAAAGTACCCGAGGAACTTAAAATGTGGTTTTACGTGAACCCTATGGCAGGGCTCATTGAGTCTTACCGGGCTATCATCTTGCATCAAAGTGCTCCTGAGCTGAGTCTTGTTCTCTACCCTCTCATGCTTGGCTGCGTCATGGCAATCCTAGGGGTTATATGCTGTGTTGCCATCGATAAGAAACTCATGAAATCTGTTGCTGTCTAAATGAACGAACGAGAAGTTATTATTCGAGTAAGTAATATTGGCCTGTGCTATAACACACATCGGCAAGTATTTTCAAAAAAACGGCATACCAAAGAGGGGTTTTGGGCACTTGAGGATGTTAGCTTTGAAGTCTATAAAGGCGAAAAGCTGGGCATTATTGGGCGTAATGGCAGTGGAAAGAGCACGCTCATGAAGCTCCTCGCTGGTGTCATCTGCCAGGATCGCGGAGAGCTCTATGTAAAAAAAGGCCTGCATGCACAGTTACTTTCCCTCGGCGTAGGACTTGAGGGGCACCTAAGTGGCCGAGAAAATGCCGTTCTCAATGGTATGCTCCTCGGGAAAACCCGAAAATACATGCTTAACTGTGTTGAAAAAATCAAAGAGTTTTCCGAGTTGGGAGATTTCTTTGACTGTCCTGTAAACACCTACTCTTCGGGTATGGTTGCTCGCTTAGGGTTTTCAGTTGCCATGGAAGTAGAGCCCGACGTTCTCATGCTCGATGAGCTATTAGGGGTTGGTGATGTGGGCTTTGCTGAAAAATCAAACAAAGCGATGGAAGAAAAGTTTTCTTCGGAAAAAACCGTAATCCTTATTTCCCATAATCCTAATACCATTCATCGACTGTGTGATCGTGCTGTATGGATTGACAATGGAAGAACGGTTATGGAGGGCAGCACAGATGTAGTCAGTGAAAAGTATACTAAGGCTATGAAGGCCTAAGCAAAAGAGCGTCTATTCTGTGAGAATTGTATTTGATATTACAACTTCACTCCATTGGAAAGGCCCAGCTGTTGGGATTGTTCGAGTAGAGCAAGGAATCGCTCAAGCTTTTTTTGAAAAAGCAGAACTTAGAGATCAGTTGGTCTTTGTATCTTATGACAAAAATGACAAAAAGTTCCAAGAAATTCAAAAGGATCAAGCGATTAAGCATACAAGACTTTGCCAAGCAGTAATAAGCCAAAATAGTGTAAACAAGAGCCTTGATGAAGTAGATTTAAGAAATTGGCTGACCATTAAAGAAAGGCTTCAAAAGCTTCTGAACGGTATAGAGCTCATCTGGGATGCTTTCTTTCAATGGGAGAAAAAGCCGATTAAGAAGAGTCTGATAACCCGCCTGTGGACGCAATTAAGAAAAGGTTCTTTTTTTCAAAAATTAAAAAAAAGACAGCAGTCAGCACTACCATCCTATAAGGATAACAATTCATTCCAATTCTCCAACGAAGACATTTACCTTTCATTCGGGTTGGATTGGGAGGATAAGGATTTAGACTGCTTGCTCCAGCTAAAGAAAGAGCATTCTATTACAACATTCTTGTGCTCTTATGACATAATCCCCTATATTTGCCCGCAGCATGTATCTCCGGAAAGCTATGATGAAATTTTAGCCTATATAAAAAGGCTTCTTAAAACATCGGATCATCTAATGACGATCTCTTGCCATAGCAAAAAAGATCTCGAAAAATTTTGCAATAAAGAAGGCATAATGCCTCCACATGCAATACATCCCATACATATTGCCTATCAGTCCTTTGGGGATGCGAGTCAAGCAACTTTTAAGGAGCTAGCATTTTCGCGCAAAGAAACATTTTTGCTTACGGTCGGTTCTATTGACTCTCGAAAGAACATAGACCTGCTCTATAGAATTTGGCAAAAACTTGAAGAAGACAACTATCCAGACATCCCTCATCTCGTTATTGTTGGTAGAGTTGGTTGGGATGCAGAAATGCTAGTCAAAAGCATGCGCACTCATCCACGTTTAAAACAAAAAATCCACATTCTTGATAATATAGATGACAACTGCTTAGCGTGGCTTTATGAAAATTGCTACTTTTTCCTCTACCCAACCTATTATGAAGGATTTGGCCTGCCCTTAGCTGAAGTAATGCTTCATGGGAAATTTGCATTAGCATCCGACACTTCTTCATTGCCCGAAGTATCTAAGGGATTAGCAGAACACTTAGACCCTCGAGACTTTTATGCTTGGTACAAAAATATTTGTTTCTACCTCGAAAACCCTGATGTACTAGCAGAGAAAGAACGTCATATCCAAAACAATTTTAAGGAACGTATCTGGGATGATGTTGTGACTGAAATCATCAACATTATTAAACCAAATCCAGTAATACCTTAAAATCAATTTGCCTGCTATGCTCTTACTCGATGTTTCGAAAACTTGCCATACGCATGCGCAAACCGGCGTGCAGCGAGTTTGTAGGGGTATTTACTGGGCCTTAAAACGCAGCAACATTCCATTTAAAGCCATATGCTACGATCCATTCCTCAAGCAATGGCGAGAACTCTTTCAAGACGAAATCAAAACACTAGAGCTCAAGCATGCTTTCTCAGGAAAGTGGAAGCGTCGAGGAGCTCATTGGGCATTTCGGCAAATAATGCGAAGCATTGTAATTTCATGGCTACCCAAATCACTGCAAACTTCGTGCCTGTCTAAGCTTGATCAGGCAACTGGGCTGATCGTACCTGAAATTTTTTCTGTTAAGCAAAGCAATGCCTACAGTGCGTTTAAAGATACACCCCGAGTAGCTGTGTTTCATGATGCTACAGCAACCACTCTTCCCCGGCACACAGCATCCGAAAGCATCCGAGCATTTGATGCTTACGTAGATGCTCTAACAAGTCACTTTGAAGGGATTGCAGCCAACTCCTCTCACTCTAAAGAAACCTTACTCGATTTACTTAAAGAAAAAAAAGCATTGAAATCGACGCCTCGCATCCAAGCTATTGAGCTGGGTGTTGACCCTGTTAAAGGGGTAAAGACTTGCAAAGCGCTTGAAAATAAAGACTCACCTAAAGTCAGGAAGATTCTCAGTGTCGGAACCCTTGAAGGCAGAAAAAACCATCAAGCGCTTATTCAGGCATCCAAAGAGCTTTGGGACGAGGGAGAATCTTTTGAGCTCATTCTTGCAGGAGGTTTCAATAAAAAAACGGGTACCCAAGTATTGCAACTCATCGAAGAAACAAAAGCATCTGGCTATTCCATTAATTACCTAGGGCCTGTAGATGAGGATACATTAAATACGCTTTACTTAAAAGCTTATTTCACCGTCTACCCTTCTATTTACGAAGGTTTCGGCCTTCCCATTATTGAAAGCATACAACATCAAAAGCCCTGCATTACAGGAAATGGTGGAGCCTTAGCCTCAACAGCAAAAGGCGGTGGTGTCATGGCGCTTTCCAGTGTGAGTTCCCAAGATTTATCTAGGGCAATGAAGAGGCTCTTGAATAATGAAGCACTATATCAAAAATTAACCGCTGAGTGCTCTCAAAGAGTAATTAAGACCTGGGATAGATACCTTCAAGAAATGGTTGATTTCATAAAAACTCTACAACAAATTCCCCAATGAACTTAAAAGATCATCACATCTGTGTTGATGGAGTTAATATTCAAGACCGCATGGGAACAGGTATTAAAACCTATGCCCTCACTTTATTGAAGACGCTAAACACCCTTGGGGCTAAAACGTCTGTTCTGCTAAGCAATCGGCTTAATGGAAAGCATGTAGATTTATATAATCCTGCTAAAAAGTCCTCAAAGGACTACTACTGCTCATTTTTAAACTTCATACTTGGACTGCCTCTTACCACTAAGAAGCTTGAGCGACACACTATAGAAGATCACTTAATGCTTCCCAAGGGTGTCGACTTTTATAACTTTCAGCGAATTTATGATCTCTCCAATACCTACTTTAATGACTTTCGCAAGCCAACTAAATTAAAATTCAACAAAGGAATCGATGTTTTCCACATGACAACGCCTTTTGCACTAGATGTACTCAAGGCAAAAAAAGTCACTACAATACACGATCTTATTCCGTTTATTCTTCCCGAGACCTGTATCATTAAGAAGCCTCGGCAGTTATTTCAAAGATTTGAATACGCAGCAAAATCATCGGACCTGGTTATCACGGTGTCTGAGCATGCGAAGAGTGACATTGTTGAGCATTTTAAAATAGACCCAGAGAGGGTGCGCGTCACTTACCAAACATCACCCTTTGAAGGAATAGAAATCCCTGAAAACTGCCCAAATTACCACAACACCCTTAAAAAGCATAACCTAAAGGAGCAAAGCTACTTTCTTTTTGTTGGAGGTATCGAACCTAAGAAAAACCTCACACGGCTGATCGAGGCCTATAGTAGACTTAGTTGTGGCCCTGAAATCCCTCTTGTTGTCATAGGTAAGAAGGCGTGGCTCTACGATGACGTTTTTGAAACAGCTTCTCGCATCCCTGGCGGAGAGTATGTTCAATTTTTAGATTACATTCCTTTCTCAGAACTCCCCTATTTTTTCAAGGGTGCTTGCGCGTTTGTATTCCCCTCGATTTACGAAGGGTTTGGCCTGCCTGTTCTCGAGGCATTGAATTTCAACTGCCCAGTCATTACATCCAATGTTAGCTCCCTTCCAGAAGTATGTGGTAAAGCTGGACTATTAATTAATCCCTACAATATTGATGAGCTTACACAGGCAATGAAAGCAATGATCGACGGCAGCAACACAAGAGTACAATTGACTCAACACGCTAAAAGCCAATCCATTTATTTCTCAGAAGAGGCTTACGCCAAGCGATTACAAAATGCTTATGATCAGCTTTAGGGCTTAGCCTGCTTAGGAAACGAAAAAGAACGGGCAATTTTATCGATCATTTCCTTATTTTCGGCGAAGAGGCCTTGGGCTGTCCAGGCAACGATGCCAAACGTCCCTTCTTTGCCTGTATAAAGGTAAACACGCCGTACAACAGGGACATTAGCGTTATCGAGGTAAAATAACACATCAAAGCGAAGCCACTTGCGCCCATCGATCGTGATGCGTTCGGGTTCTTCAACTTCAGCAACCCCGGCAATATCATCTAAATTTTCGATGAAATATCTACGAGCATTATCCAAAGTTTGAAAATCATTATAGTCTGCAGCAACAGCGACCTGAAGAATATCCTCATCATTGGAGAGTATGATATCAAAACCATCGGTATCATTTAGCCGAACCCATTCAGATTTATGAGGGACAGTAATTTTATAAGGAATTGTATTGCCTGTCACTGTTAGCGGTAGTGGCACATTCTGAACTGAAGGAACGATAGCTTCCTCCTCATAATTGAGCATCCCCCAACAAAAAAAGAATACAATGCCCAAGGTAATAGGAACGCCGACGATACCAGAAAGAACGGAGGTAAGTTTCCATGCTCCGGTCTTTCGCTCTAAAGCCTTATAAAGGGCAATAAAAAAGAGCGTAGGAAGAATAATAAAAACAGCAGCTACAAATACCGTTCCGATGAAAAAAGCAATGAGGTCAGGACCACTCATAAGCTAGCTTTGCTTGGCTGTTGATGTTTGCATGGTTCGAGGAAACTGAAAACTTTGTGCTACTTCGAGCATCTTTTGATAAGCGCTCTCAGGAAAGTTAGACGCTTCCCAGCTAATGATCTGATAAGTACCTTCTTCTCCTGTGTAGCCTAAAAGCGCATAATTCATAGAGATGCAACCATCGACATCAACCTTAGCTCTCAAATGAATCCACTCTCGGCCATCAATAGAGATAAGGCCTTCATCACAATTTTCATTATAAACGATACCTATACCTTGCAAGCTATCATAAAGGTATTGTCGAAGGTGGGCCATGCTCTGAAAAGGTTTTTTTTGAGATAGCACACCTAGGTGAACTCCTTGTTGGTTGAGGCAAAAATCTAGCCCCAGAGAATCCTTTTTTACTCGTCAAGAAGATGGCTGCGCTAAATGAAGCTCATAAGGAAGTTGATCCCCGACAATGGTTCCTTCGGCAAGGGAAACAGAAGCACGCCGAGAGCTTGTTGAACTTATCTGGGAAGATGTACTCCATTCAACAACGTCTATCGCGATCAAAAAACTGATGAGCATGAGGCCGATGGGTATGCCCGTAAGAATGCAAGTCAGAAACCAAGCCAAGCGCTTTGTTGTTGCCAATTTGTAGATAGAGATAAGAAAAAAAACAAATAGCTCAAGTAAGACAACAAAAGCTGCAAAGCTCCCCATAAGTTGGGCAAGGGAATGATAACCTTCCATGTGATTGCTGATAATAAGGATATAAAATACAAAGCGCAACCCTGAAGTCGAACTTTACTTACTTATAGATAATCCATAGAAAGTCGCTCCAATCATTTAGCTACACTAAACCCTACGGTGTACTGGGGCCGATATCCCCAGGGAGACTGTCTAGATCTCCATGAGCCCCTGCCATACGGCGTGCAACATCCCCTTCGAAGTAAATCGTCTGCGTTGGAAATGCAATAGACAGCCCACGATCTGCAATGGCTTGCATGATTTTGGTATTAATCCGTTGTCGCGCATCGAGATATTCACTCCAAACAATCGATTTAGTAAAGTAGTAGACCATGATATCAAGGGAGCTTGGCCCAAAATCCGTAAAATTAACGAGCATATAGCTTGGGTCCACAGCTTCATCTTCACGCAAAAGAGTGCGTATATCTTCGACAAGAGCATTCATCTCATCTGGAGAACTTTCATAGCTAACTCCGATGAACTGCTTAACACGCCGCTTTGGCATGCGAGACCAATTGTTAATGATTTCGTTGGCCAAGTAATTGTTAGGGATCGTTAGCAATGTTTTAGGAAATGTCCGCACGCGTGTTGAACGAAGTCCGATAGACTCTACAGTTCCATCAACTTTACCGCCGACAGCGATCCAATCCCCGACTTTAAATGGGCGATCCAAGGCGAGTGCCACCGAGCCATAAAGGTTTG
>DCBD01000081.1 GCA_002313355.1 Opitutia bacterium UBA1116
ACGCGAGGTCAAGCAACAGAACGAGCATACCGGCTAGCAGAAAAATAATCGCCAAGGTATCGCCATTCCATACCATCAAGCGATCAAAGCATTATGGAGATTATTTTTCTAGGCACAGGCACATCCCAGGGGGTTCCACCCCTGGCCACCCCTAACATTGAGGCAGACCTCAATAACCCTAAAAACTGGCGCACGCGCAGCAGCATACACGTTGTTCTCGGCGAGCATCACATCCAGGTCGATGCCACGCCCGACTTCCGCACCCAGTGCCTGCGCGAATCCATCAACTGGATCGACACCTTCATCCTCACCCACTCCCATGCCGATCACATCCTCGGCATGGACGACATGCGCAGCTTCTGCTCTCTCCTCGGCGGAGTGGCCATGCCCGTCTACAGCACTGAAGAATCCCTCCAGCGCGTGCGCGAAATCTACCCCTACGCCATCCGCGAAAAGCCCGAGTACAAGGGCTACCCCGCCTTTGCCCTGCGCACAATGCCTGAAGCCCCCAAAATTTTTGAAGTCCCCGGAGGGCGCATCTTGGCAACACGGCTTCCTCACGGATCAATGGAGTCCTTGGGCCTCATTTTTGAAGAAAGCTCATCGGGCAAACGCGCTGCCTATTTCTGTGACTGTAAGCGCCTAACACCCACCGCTTACAAGCTTGCTCACGAGGTAGACCTTCTCATCATTGATGGCCTACGCCCCAGCCCGCACCCAACACACCTGAGCATCCCCGAAGCGGTGCAAGCCGCTCAAGAACTGGGCGCCAAGCAAACTTACTTAACGCATTTAACGCACTTTGTAGATCACGACAAAGTCTCTACAGAGCTACCACCCAACATCAAACTCAGCTATGATGGCCTACGCGTCAGCCTTTAGGCAGTCTCGGAATTCGCTTCGCCAACAAAGACTTTTTGCGACTCGGTAAATTGACCGATGATACGGTACTTCTGGTAACGCCCATCAATCAAAGCGCTCGGCTCGGTGCCTTCAAGGGCGTCTAAATGCCTGGTCACTGCGGCACGCACACTCTCGATCGCCTTTTGAGGATTATTATGGGCACCGCCTAAAGGCTCACTGATGACATCATCAACAATGCCGAGCTTCTTCAGTTTGTCAGCGGTGATTTGGAGAGCCGCAGCCGCTTTGGGTGCATGAGCGCGATCTTTCCAAAGAATGGCAGCGCACCCTTCAGGAGAAATAACCGAGTAATAGGCATGCTCCATAATGAGCACCCGGTCTGCAACTGCCACACCGAGCGCACCTCCCGAGCCCCCTTCACCAATGACAATCGCGATGATGGGCACTTCAAACTGGCTCATGTCACGAATGTTGACGGCGATGGCCTCAGCAACATGGCGCTCTTCGGCACCAATACCGGGATAAGCACCGGGAGTATCAATAAACGAAATAATGGGCAGCTTAAACTTGTGGGCAAGCTCCATCAAACGCAGAGCCTTGCGATAACCTTCAGGGTTCGGACAACCAAAATTGCGGCGAATATTTTCCTTAGTGCCGCGACCTTTTTGCTGACCGAGCACCATCACCGGCTTACCATTCAAAAATGCAGTTCCCCCGATGAGGGCATGGTCATCGCGGAAAGCGCGATCCCCGTGCAACTCTTGAAAGTTATCAAAAATACTTTCGATATAGTCCAAGGAATAGGGTCGATCCACGTGGCGGGCAATTTGCACCTTTTCCCAGGCATCGAGGTTCGAATAGACAAGACGCTTAGTCTCTTGAATTTTTGCTTCAATCGCCTGGATCTCAGCTGAAACATCAACCTTGGATGTTTCAGACATCTCGCGAAGCCGTTCGAGTTGCTCCTCAAGATCGCGTACGGGTTTTTCAAACTCCAGCATATACTTGGACTTATCCATAAGTACCTTACATTAGATCATTTCCTCAAAGGCTGTCAATGCCCGTAGACGCAAACACTTAATAATAAATAGATTAAAAATATTAAGACCAAGAAGAAACGCAGACAGACAAGGAGCTCATTGAAATTGCACTGAATCCATGCGATATTAGAGAATCAAAAACCCTTCATGGCATAACCAATGAAAGTAAATCCAAGGCATTCTTATGAGTTCCATAAAAAGGATCCGAGATCTCTTCATACAAAAGAGCCAGGGAAGCGTAGCGTTCGAAAAGAAGAAGATTTAAGTAAAAAAAGAAGCCAGTCTAGTAACAACCCTACCCCAACGTCCATTAATAATAAGTTCAAATCTTTATCTGAAAGAGTCATAGGCCGTATAAAATCAGACGTAATAGAATCAGACAAAACAAGTGCTTTTGAAAAAGAACATGCCGAAGATTTAATAAGAAGACTCAGGACTAAAAAAACCAAAAATATACCTAACATCCTAAATCAAAAAGACTCTGATGGTAATACACTTCTGATATCCATGCTAGCAGGAGGCGCTAATAGACTGGTTAAAATTTTGGCTAGTACATCTCTGGACGTGAATGCAAAAGATAGTTACGGATGGACAGCTCTCATCCACGCTATCAACCAAGATGACCCTGACCCCGCCTTAATTAAAAAACTTATCAACACTCCAGGCATTAACTTGAATGCAAAAGACGACTACGGCTGGACGGCTCTCATGCATGCCATCAATAAAGACAATCCTAATGTGGATATTATTGAAATCCTCGTTAATGCTCCA
>DCBD01000153.1 GCA_002313355.1 Opitutia bacterium UBA1116
TTCAACAACCTAAAAGATTACCCTCAACGCTACCAATGGAAATTCCCACCCACTACAGGCGCCTATGAGGTCAAAGAGTCAAATATCAAAAAAGGCGATGCTATTACGCTAACACGCGTTCAGAACTGGTGGGCCAAGGACAAAAAATATTACCGCTACCGCTACAATCCAGACAAAATCCACTACAAAGTCATCCGCGATGACAGCAAAGCCTTCGAAGCATTTCGCCGCGGCGAGATCGACATGTTTGCGCTTCAGCTCTCTGAATATTGGTACGTTAAAAGTGACATCCCCGAAGTCAAAAACGGCTACATTCAAAGGGCTATCTTTTATAATGATGTACCTCGTCCTACTTATGGTCTTTATCTAAATGAAGACAAGTCCTTGCTCAATAACCAAGACATTCGAACGGGCCTTCAATACGCAAGCAATTTTGACCAAATCATTGAATTCTATTTCCGTGGTGACTGGACCCGCCTTAAAACAGGCGAAGATGGCTACGGCCCATACGTAAATCCCGCGCTTCAAGCAAGGCCGTACTCTCCCGAAAAAGCACGCGAATACTTTGCCAAAGCAGGCTTCACACAAGCAGGAAAAGACGGCATTCTATTGAATAAACAAGGGCAACGCCTCTCGTTCACTCTGACAAGTGGTTACCCTCAATTTGAGCCTGTTTTTCCGATCCTCAAGGAAGAGGCTGAAAAAGCCGGTGTTGAGCTCAATATCGAGCTTCTCGACCCAACCACCGCCTTTAAAAAAATCTTAGAAAAAAATCATGAAATTGTATTTATGGGCTGGAAACACGTTGCACCAACGTACCCATCTTACTGGGAAGGCTGGCATTCAGACAATGCCCACAAGCCTCAAACAAACAATGTAACCAACACCGACATCCCCGAGCTAGACATCCTTATCGATAAATACGACAACTCGGGCAATGAAACAGAGCTCATTGAGCTTTCTCACCAAATCCAAGAAAAGATCCATGAAAACGCTTCCTATGTCCCAGGCTTCTACCCTCCGATGTTCCGAGTCGGCTACTGGCGCTGGATCCGTTTTCCTGAACATTTCGCAACCAAGCGAAGTGAAGGCCCAGGATCTTATGGTCTCTACTGGATAGATGAAGACTTAAAAAAAGAAACACTCGAAGCCGAAAAAACAGGCAAGCAAGTTTTCCCAAATGACATCCATATATTCACAGAATGGAAAAACTAAACACAGAGCACCACAATCCCTTACTCGAAACTCGAAGGCTAACGACCGAGTTTCAATCAGATGAAGGTAACGTGCGCGCTGTGGATCGCTTGAGCTTCTCCATATACCCAGGAGAAACACTTGGCATCGTCGGCGAATCTGGATGTGGCAAGACGGCAACAGCCCTCTCACTGCTCAAGCTTATCCCACATCCATCGGGCAAAATCCTAGAAGGCGAGGTCATTTTCCAAAACGAAGATTTGCTCAACATGAGCAATGAAGCCCTGCAAAAAATTCGCGGGAAAGAGATCAGCATGGTCTTTCAAGAGCCCATGACTGCACTCAACCCAGTACACACAATAGGCAAACAGGTGTGCGAGCCTCTCCTCCTGCACAAAGGCCTCAGCAAAGCAGATGCCTGGGCTGAAGCATGCAATTTGTTAAGTCGCGTGGGCATCGGCTCTCCAGAAACACGTATGCACGAATACCCTCACCAACTATCTGGTGGCATGCGCCAACGCGTCAGCATTGCGATGGCCCTAGCCTGCAAGCCCAAGCTGCTCATTGCTGATGAACCCACAACTGCCTTAGACGTCACTATCCAAGCCCAAATCCTTGAGCTCCTTCAATCTATCCAAAAGGAATACGGGATGGCACTCATGTTCATCACTCACGATTTGGGCGTCGTCGCCGAATTATGCGACCGGGTTATCGTCATGTACGGCGGTAAAATTGTAGAAGAAGCCCTCGTTAATGATCTTTTTGAACATCCGAAACACCCCTACACCCAAGGGCTCCTCAAATCCATGCCAAGCCTGGACAGCAAAAACAAGGCTAGGCTCCCCACAATCAAGGGTCAAGCATCTGATTATCAGCTAATTAAAGACGGTTGCCCCTTCGAAAATCGATGTTATCACGCACGTGCACAGTGCAAGGAGCTCACGCCCCATTTGGAGAGTGTGAACGATCAACACCATGTACGTTGCTTAAGATGGAATGAAATCAACTCCAAAGCCTTGACGGAGGACCGTGAGCTCCTATATACTTAACAAAACCTACGACGTAATTCTATGGATAACAACTACATCGTGAATGGATGGCTCAAGGAGCTCGGCACAGAAGCCGGTATTGCTAACTTGGCTTTAAACGACAACAACCTATGCGCATTCCAATACGGAAACGATCTTGAGTTCATTATCGAGCTCCCGCCTGACAGCCCCATCCTCTACATGTACTCTCCCATGGGTTCGGTGCCTTCCGAAAATAAGGAACAACTCTTTGAAAGGCTCCTGAAGGCTAACTTCTTCTGCCTTGAAACCCATGGGGCAACATTCTCCATCGATGAGCGGAGCAACCGCAT
>DCBD01000074.1 GCA_002313355.1 Opitutia bacterium UBA1116
TCCCAGTACCAACCTTGAAAGACGACTTTCCCGATGCCGGCCGTCTCCATGTCTGTAAATAGCGTGTCTAGGTTAGACCATCCTTGCAATGAAGGTTTGCCCGATGGGGAGCTTACAAGATGTGCCCAGTGATGCTCCCCGCGTGCTTCAGCCCAGCGTTTAGGGTTAGGGAAGACCTCTTCGGGGTAGTGGTGTACATGAGCATCAATGATAGACCCTTTACTCATGATCGCTGACGGGGATCGCATCTGTGCGGTTGTTGGGCAGTTCGTGAGGGAGGGCGAGATAGTAGACCATGAGCCACAAGCTCCACGACAGAGGATAGAGGGCGGCCGGAATGCCAACGGCGAGTACACCCGCTGCAATGAGCGCTGCATTCGTCGATATCCACTTTAGCCAGTAGGCAACGAGAATGAGCGGTAGCATCCCGAATACGATAATGCCATAGTTGATGACCATTGCACCGAGCGTAAAGCCACTGGCACGGACGAGGTTTAAAGAGCACTCCTTGCAGTGCTCATTGAGCTTAAACCAGCCTTGAAAGAGTGTTTTGGCTCCACAATTGGGGCAGCGCATGCGCAGGCCTCGAGAGGCTATTTGCCCCAGGGACACTCGCTGCGTGTTGGTCATTTGCATAGCTCCTTAGTCTGTCCAAGAAGCTACGCATTGGCGAGTTAGAACTGTTAAACTTTAATAGTTGAGCTTGAAATCGATCTCATGCCGGAGCTTGTAGATGCCTGCTAAGTTGATGAGCATCAGGAGCCCTCCTGAGATATTCATGATGGTCAGCGCATGAATGGAGTCAAAGAAAGAGAATAGCACAAAAGCGATGATGGAGAATCCATAATAGATCCAGGGTCCATGTTTTCCCGAAATGTAGCGAGCGCACTTTAGTCCCGCACACAAGTAGGCTGTGATCGTCGAAAAGCCGAGAATAAAGAGGAATATTGGCATAAACACATCCATGTAAGGGAAGTAGTTGGATAAGGCGGTTTGCACGAGGACGCTACCGTCCATAGATGAGTGCCAAATATCCGTTGCAAGCAGTAGTAATATCGTGCATGTGCAGATGACAAAAGTATCGAGGAAGATGCCAAAAATACTCAAGCTCGCTTGCTTTTTTTCATCGCAGGTTCGGGCTTCACTGTGAATGATCGACGCATAGCCGATGCCAATATCCCCGGAATAGCATGCACTCGAGATGCCCTTGGATATCGTGAGGGCAAAGGTGCTGCCGATAAATCCACCGAGGGCAGCATGCCCCGTGAATGCAGAACGAATGATAAGGCCAAAGAGCTCTGGCAGTTTGGCTGCATTTTGACCGAGTACCCAGGCCGTCATTCCAAGATAAATCAGAACAAAGGCTGGGATAAGAAAGCTGCTGATGGCCCCAACACGCGCAATCCCGCCACTCACGGCAAAGAGGATTAAGGCCAGGAAGCCGATGGTTACCCCTAATGGCGGAAGGTTGAAGTTGACGACAAAGGATTCCTTGACGATCCGAAACATGTAGATTTCGACCCCGTAGATGCACATGAGAGCTGCCATGAGGATGGGCACCCAAGTTCGTCCGGGAAAGGCCTTCTTTAAGAAGTACATGGGCCCGCCATTGTAGCCGTTTTTATCGTTAGGCTCGCGGTAGGTGATGCCAAGATAGATCTCCGAATACTTGATGATCATCCCGAGCAGAGCGACAAGCCACACCCAGACAAGCGCTCCTGGCCCGCCGATCTGAATGGCAACAGCGATAGTCACTAGGTTGCCAATGCCGACACAGCCTCCCACCGAAGCATAGAAGGCCTTTAGAGGGGAGATGCCCCGCGTATGGTTCTTGCTTGCGGGATCTTCCTTCAGGTTTAGGCAGTGAAAGAAGTAATGGACAATGTGCGGGAATTGGAGCACCTGCATCCATTTGGACTTTGTTGAGAGGTAAATGCCCATACTGAGGATGAGGGCAACGCCGACATATCCCCAGAGGATATTATTGAATGCTTCGAGTAGGTTGAACGCGTGTTCTATCATGGTTGTTGTCTATGGTTAAAATTTTTGAAGATTATACAAAATAAAAAAACCCGCATGGTGTGAATGCGGGTTATGAAAAATGAAGGTAAATTTTTAGCGCATAACCAAGCACCCAGTATCTTGTGATACAGGTTTTTTGCTTTGTGTGCCTTTGGTTTCGGCTCTCAGTGAGCAGTGATTCATTCCAGGCCACTATGGTGGAGGGCCTATTTTTGTCAATAGGTATATTCTTGGAGTGCCAAAAAAGCCCGAAGCATCATGCACCGGGCTTTTTTAAAAGAAATGACTCGATTGCTTACTCGCCTAGCTGATAGCGGCTAAAGCGACGCACGAGAATATTTTCGCCAAGCTTAGAGATGTTCTCTGTGAGCAGGTCTTGGATCGACTGGTCTTGGTTTTTGACATACTTTTGCTCAAGCAAGCAGATCTCGGAGAACCACTTGTCGAGCTTGCCAGCGACGATCTTTTCAATAGCGCTCTCGGGTTTGCCCTCGCACTGAGCTCTGGCGATATCGCGCTCCTTGCTGATGAGGTCTTCGGAAACTTCTTCGCGGCTTACATAGAGAGGACTTGCTGCAGCAATGTGCATGCAAATGTCTTTGGCTAAAGCTTGAAAGTCACTGTTTTTGGCAACAAAGTCCGTTTCGCAACTAAGCTCGATCATGACGCCGACTTTTCCACCCATGTGGATGTAGGACTGGATGGTCCCTTCGCTTGCATCGCGGCCGGCTTTTTTCGCTGCTGTGGCAATACCCTTTTTCTTGAGTAGGGTGATGGCCTCTTCCATGTTGCCGTCCGTTTCAACGAGCGCTTTTTTGCAGTCCATGAGGCCTGCGCCTGTGGAACCACGAAGTTCATTCACGAGTTGTGCAGTAATGTGTGCTGACATAGGTCTATACGTGTAAGGTTATTAATATCGCTTATTCGGACTTCGCTGGAGTGCCCGCGTTTTCTTCGCTTTCCAGCTGAATGTCAGGTGAGAGGGTGACTTCGGCTTCGACGTCATCGGTATCTTCGCGAGTAAGGTTGAAGGCTTTCGGTGCAGCCTTTTGGCTTTCACGGCGAGAGAGACCGTTTTGGATCGTATCCATGATGACACCCATAATCATGCGGATTGATTTGACGGCATCGTCATTGCCTGGGATTGGGTATTGTACCAAAGATGGGTCTGAGTTGGTGTCAACCAGAGCAACAACCGGGATGCCAAGGCGGTTTGCTTCAGCAACGGCGATGTACTCGCTCTTGATGTCGACGACAAAGAGGGCTGCTGGCAATTTGTCCATGTGGAGCGTGCCTTCGAAGTTGCGGTGCATTCGGTCCATTTCGCGGCGAATAGCCGAGGCTTCCTTTTTGTGAAGCTTATCGAGAGAACCATCGGTTTCCATCGCAAGGTAGCGCCTGTATTTTTCAAGGCTTCGCTTGATGGTTGAGAAATTGGTCAAGCCACCCCCCATCCAGCGGTTGGCACAGAAGGGCATGTTCACTTCAGCGCCCGCTTCGCGGATTAATTCCTGAGCTTGGCGTTTGGTGCCAACCAAGAGGATGTCCTTGCCTGAGGCAACGGTTTCTTCGATGAAGCTGCAGGCTTCTTCGAGTAGTTTAAAAGTTTTTTCTAAATCGATGATCGATACCCCTTGGCGATGGTCGTAGACATAGGGCTTCGATTTAGGATTCCAGCGGCGCAATTGGTGTCCGAAGTGTACGCCGGCATCAGCGAGGTCTTGTATGGTAATATTCATAATGGTTGGCTCCGTGGTCCTTGGCAGGGAAGGTCCTGCTTTAGATTATTGGATGAAGAACGTATTGAGTTAATAATTGGATGTATGCCCGAAACGGGCGCGAGTGTGGTATTGAGGCTTGAGAGAGGGCTTTTGGCAAGTCTAATCCTGCATTTCCTCACGGGATCTGAGTGTAGATGTGATCGGTTGGTCACAATTCATTGATTAATAGTAGATTATGAGCCTTCCGTATCAGGATTGACTCCCAAAGCAACCAACACTTCCACATTCTCGTTCCTCGTTGCCAAGTCCAAAGGCGTTTCACCCTCATCATTCCTCACATCCACATCAGCACCTAAGGCAACTAAGGTCTCTACGAAATTCACAGCTTGCATCGTCGTAGCTAGGTGTAAAGGTGTCCACCCTTCATTATCAGCAACATTCAGATCGACATCAAGCTCTACTAAGGCATGTACCATTTCTAAATGTTGTTTTATTATAGCCCAATGCAAGAGCGTCCGCCCACCGAAGTCTTTCACATGGATATCAGCACCAAGTCCTAACAAAACCCGTGCGATTTTTAAAGGTTGTTCTATCACCGCCCAATGCAACGGTGTTAGCCCATAAGCGTCCACCGCATTCACATGAGCACCCAGCTCTATCAAGATAGGCATGATTTGTTCAAAACCATACGCCGCCGCCCGGTGCAAAAGTCTACACCCAAGATTATCTGTACCACCCAATCGAAGAATCCTTTG
>DCBD01000007.1:0-1449 GCA_002313355.1 Opitutia bacterium UBA1116
ACACTTATAAACAATGGGTTTATTATTATTTATTTTTAAAAGAAAATATACCTATACACATAAACAACAAGAATATACATAATAAATGAAAGCAAAAATCAAGACACTATTACTATTATCAACTATCTTCGCAGGAGTGGCTACAGCTTCGGCAGAAAACTGTAAAGAATTGAACCCGGGGGTTATTGATCGCTCTGAGCACTCTTTAGAAGCCATCGAAGCTGGCTTGGTTCGTGGCCCTTGGTTCTTATCTTGGCTCATCAGCAGCGACCTCAATGATCCTGAAACCTTCATGAGTACCTTTAATGAAGTCTGCCTAGGTGAAATCGCTTATGTCCTAATCAAGAAGGAAAATCCTTACCCAAGCGATGAGTACATTAACGATCTCATCAAAAACAACCGCCTCGATCCTAATAAGCCCGAGACGCTCGCACTCTACATCGAAGATGCACAAGAGCCTGTAACCAACCCTATTATTGGTCAAATGGCATCCCTTGTCTTTGAACGCGGAGCTGAAGTAGACATCAATGAGTGCTTCACTTTTCAAGTGCACGTTACAACGAGCAGTGAAAAAGGGCTCCTCTACACCCTCACGGTTGAGAAAAAGCATACATGGATCTTCGAAGTCACTGCTCTCAGCAGAGAGATCGTTGCCCAAAATGGTGCTACACTCATCAAAGACGAGCTTTAACCTTCAGCTGAGCAAACCTCAGCCAAGATAAAGTTTTCAAAAACAATACACAAAGCACTTCACTCTCCGTGAAGTGCTTTGTTGTCTTTAAATGAATGAGCAAAATTTAAGACCTAAGAAGGCTGCCGACCTAAAGACCGTGTTCTTCTTCATTTAAATAATTCTGTGCTTTTTTTGGTCCTTTTGCTGAATTTCTTTTTTCTGATCTTTATGCCGACAATACAAAGGAAAACCTAACTTGAATAGATATACTATTATGCCCCCTAGTATCGAAAGCATTACCAATAATTCTTTCCAGAAGACTGATGACTCAACAGACGGTTCCATAAATAAGCGCCTTTATTATAAAGATATTAGAACATACATCAATTCTCCTTCTGCTAAACACTGCTCACTCCTTCCCTCACCTACATAAAACACCCTAAAACCCTAACTATTATCTATTAATAAAATATTTCTCCTTGACAGGATTGGAAAGTTATATATAGTTAGGGCCATCGAATAATTCGACACTTAGAAACATACCATGCGCCCATATTTCACCCATCCAGGTCTAGAAGACTTTGCCTATTCAGGATTCGCAAAGCGAGCCGCGCATATCCCCTCATCCAATCTCAATAGTGTCTCAATAAAGCCTTTTCAATGTGGCTGCAAGGGCGTGGTCTACCACAGTCCAGACACCGTCCTACCCGTGTCCTACCACGCGCCCGGCACGGGGTATCGCTGTGTCCTACCACACTCAAAACGTGGTCGACCAC
>DCBD01000007.1:1762-3677 GCA_002313355.1 Opitutia bacterium UBA1116
ACACTCAAAACGTGGTCGACCACATAGATAAAAACAGACAAATCTCCACAGGTCAACATCTTACAAAAAAACCTAAAATGCGCCCACTGTGTTCTACCACATCCGGTCACCCCAAGGCCAAAAGGTCTCAAGCCGTGGTCGACCACACGTTCAGGACCTCTCATCCCACCCAAGCACCCGCTCAAGGCAGGTATCAAAAACCCCCTGCATCCAGCTCATTTTTCCCTTGCAAATCACCTCCAAACCAGGCTTATTATCCCACCTAGCGCTAGGTGTGCCAGGGTTATCCTCCACACCCACGGTCCCAAAACGGGTCTCAGCGGTACTTTAGGCGAGGTGCGTGAAGTACAGCTCCAGAAGCTGGAGCTCCAAAACCGTGTAACACTCAAAAAATATGTCAGAAGTTCAATTCAAAGAAGAAGTTAACAAACAAGCCATCATCGAGAAATTCAAACAAAAGGATGGGGACACAGGCTCCTGCGAAGTGCAGATTGCCCTCCTAACGGCGCGCATCACCCACTTAACGGGCCACTTGCGCACCCACCGCAAAGACTTTCACTCACGCCGTGGCATGATTGCGATGATCAGCCGCCGCCGCAAATTGCTCGACTACCTCAAGCGTCACGACTTGGACCGCTACAAGAGCATCGTCAAAGAACTTGGCCTTCGCCGCTAATAGCTTACTTTCCAAAAGCCCCGGGCAGACACAAACGCTCGGGGTTTTTGCACTGCTAGAAGCCAAGCAGGTTCTGGGCAAGCCCCTCCCCTACAAACTATTTATCAGAAAAGAAATAAAAATACTATGAACATACAGAAACACACTGTTGAGGCAGAAGGCCTGAACATCCAATTCTCCACCGGCACCCTCGCTAAGCAAGCTAATGGTGCCATCACAATCCAACACGGCGAGACGAGTCTCTTCGTCAGCGCAACCGCCGCCAACACCCTACGCCCCGACCAAAACTTCTTCCCACTCACGGTAGACTACCGGGAAAAGTTCTTCGCTGCAGGGCGTTTTCCTGGCGGCTACTTCAAGCGCGAAGGTCGCCCAACCGAAAAAGAAATCCTCACCTCCCGCCTTTGTGACCGTCCGCTTCGCCCGCTCTTCCCAAAGGGATTCATGAATGAAGTTCAAATCATTGGCTTCCTCCTTTCTGCAGACCTCCAAAACGAGCCTGACATCTTGATGGTCAACGGTGCTTCGGCAGCCCTCATGATTTCGGACATTCCATGGGCTGGCCCCGTAGGCTGCGTTCGCGTTGGTGAAGTTGACGGTGAGCTCATCCTCAACCCAAGCAACGAACAACAATTCGAATCTCACCTCGACCTCATCTACGTCGGCAACGAAAACGAGATGATGATGATCGAAGGTAGCGCAGACCAAATGCCCGAAGATCGCTTTGTGGAAGCTCTCGAGTTTGCACATCAGGGGATTCAGCCCATCATCAAAGCTCAGCGCCAACTCGCCGAAATTGCAGGCAAGGCCAAGCGCGAATTTGAACTGATCAAGCCCACACGCGAACTCATCGAAATCTGTGAAAAGACCGCTGCAGACAAGCTGCCCGCTGCCCTATCCACAGATGGTAAGGCTGAGCGTCAAATCGCTGTCGATGCTATCCAAGAATCCTTCCTTGAAGCAGCTAAAAGCACCCTCGGTGAAGACAACTTTGATGAAAACCTCGCACGGATGACCTTCGATGAGCTTCAAGAAAAAGCTTACAGGAGCAACATCCTCGAGCAAGGCAAGCGTGTTGATGGCCGCAGCGCTCAAGACTTGCGTCCTATTGAGTGTACCACGGGTATTCTTCCTCGCGTCCATGGTTCATCCATGTTCCAACGCGGCGAGACTCAGGCCATCGCTCTCACAACCCTCGGTACAGCTCGCGACAACCAAGAGCTCGACGCACTCACAGGG
>DCBD01000030.1:0-588 GCA_002313355.1 Opitutia bacterium UBA1116
TTCCTGACGCTCATGTTGTGGTTTCTTTCTCCCCTGGCTATTAATATCATTTACGGCCCAGAATACCGTCCATCTATTGATATGCTTCGTTATTTAGCATTTATTCTTCCCGTGATTGCAGGCGGGCGCTGCTTGAGTTATGCACTCATTAGCCTTCGTCAAAATGGGCGCTATTTTAGGAATACCTTTATTAGCGCGGTTATTAACGTAATCCTTAATATCATCTTCATTCCCAAATACGGTGTTTATGCCGCTATTGTGACTACATTCCTTGCCGAAGCTTATATTCTCATTATGAGCCTCTTTCAGGTAGAGCACCTTCGACGCAACGCCTTGCAGGAGTAGGTGAAATTATTTATATTTTATTCTAAAATTATGTATATTGCTGATTGTTATTGAAATATAAAATAATATACTTATTCGGTAGTGCATTATGCTAATACGCATTCAAGCAAGCTATTTAGAAGATGCTGAATCCTATATTTTAGGGCAGAAAGTCTATCCTTTTTATTTAATAATTAAATATCAATCATGGGTCTGCACCTTGAAAACGACCCACGGAAGACTGTGTCCTACCACAGTCCGGAC
>DCBD01000030.1:906-6088 GCA_002313355.1 Opitutia bacterium UBA1116
CTACCACAGTCCGGACTGTGGTAGGACACAGTACCGACACGGGTAGCACCGTGGTCGATCACAGTACTAGGATTTCTTATTCCACTAATAACAAGTATATTAGAGAAATAGATCTATGCTCGCCCAGTGTGGTCTACCCCATTAGGGCCCTCTGGAAAAACGTGGTCGACCACGCAAATAAGCTCCTTCGTATGCCGATTTGGGTTGATCGATGTCGAGCAATTTTTTACCGTGTCCTACCGTAGCCCAGTATGAGTATTCTCTATCTCGTTTGCCTCTTATCGCCGGTTGCTTTTTCCGTGATCCGAAAAATCCTTCCCGAGCAGCCCAATTTTCTCGAGCCAATGGGGATTGCTGTTGTCTTCATCGTAGGGATACTCGCTTTAACCCGCCAGCCTCGATTACCCAAGTTCTTAGCTATCCCGTTGATTATCTGGGCTGCTTTCCAAGGTTTTTATGCTTTATTGTCCGTTTTCTTCAATATTCGGATTGGGGCTGCGGGCTTTTTTGTCAATGTTATCCCTATGCTTATGATGCTTATCGCCTACCAGGGGACGACGGGGCTTCGTGAGCTTAAGTGGATAGGAAACACCTTTGGTATCATAGGCTTAATTATTTTGCCGTTTGGCTTTTATGTTGCTGTATTCGGTAACGTTTATCTGCCTCCGCTTTTTTTGCCTAATTTAGAGATGATTGAACTAGGTAAGGCAACTCGCGCGGGGATTCCTGCCTATGCGGGCATTTTTAGTACGCAAGATGTTCTCTCTATGGTCATTATGGCTGTCTACTTTATCAATCTTGCGCTCTTCCTCGGTAAGCGTCAAAGAGAGAGCTTTCATTGGTGGTACCTTATTTTTGCCGTTGTATCTTTTATTCTCGTTCTTCTATCAACACGGCGCGGGGGTCTTTTAGGGATTGTTGGAGGTTCGTTTATGGTTCTCATTACGGGCAACATTTCCTGGAAAAGAAAGTTGGGCTTTGCCTTTTCTGGATTTCTGGCCCTTGTTGTGATCGTCTTCCTGGATACTTATTTTGGCTTTGTCTACCAAGAAGATACGACACGTGTTTTTCACGCCATGAATTTGGACCTTTGGGTTCGCTTTAAAATCTTCTTTTGGGATGTTTGTATGTACTGGGCAGAAGCGCACCCTTTTGGCACGTATCTAGGCAATGCTGGGAGTGAGGGGATCGTCTTTGGCAGTGAGATTTTTCTTCGCGGTCAAATGGTTGAGACAGGAGGGGCTAAGTTAATTGCCGAAATGGGCGTTATGGGGGCATTGCTCATGCCTGCTATTTTGTTTTATGTGCACTGGAAGATCTTCCGCATGAAAACCGCTTTTCACATTCATGCGATTGTGCGGGTGCTCTTTGCCTTTAATGCCGTATTTTACACACTCTTTTATTTTAAGGAATGGACGGCGATGTCTGGAGGCTACGTATCACAGCTTTTTTTCTGGGCCATTCCAGGGATGTGCTATGCCTTGATCGAGCGCGAGCGAACGCGCCGCCGAAGGCCTATCCCCATGCCTGTTGTCTTTGAAGAACCGATGGATGGAGCGCCTCTTCCTTATGGTCATCTATATCCACCGCCTCCACCACCTCCTGGCCCCCGAGCATTTCGGTGATGGATATACCTCATGCAGTATTGGTTGGCTTAGGCCTGGTTCCTTCAACGGGGGGACCTCCGAAGACAATGGGCCTTTTTAAAAAAGCTCTAGGGGCTGATGTTGTTTCATTCACGAGCCCACAAAGCCTTGAAAATGAAGGCTCTGCTATCGAGGACACTGTGCACGTTCCTATAGCAAGGGGGCTTCGTGGGCGAGGGTATAGTTTCGCTGAACCTTCGGCCTTAGTGCCTGCAGAGGAGCTTGTTTCGAAAGCAGGTCTTCTTTCTTGCCACATTTTATATCGCTATCATGTGCACTGGGTAAGGCGTATGGCCGTTCAGCATCGTATTCCCTATTGGGTGGTTCCACATGGTTGCTTGGATCCTTACGTTTTTACCTATCGCGGCTGGGTGAAAAAGCTTTGGTTTCAATGGATAGGGAAGCCTTTCCTAAAGCATGCAGCACACATTATTTGTGCAACTGAGGCAGAGCGCCGCAAGCTTCGTCGCTATTATGAAGGAGACAATCTTCGCGTTGTGCATTGGCCTGTCATTCCGATGGATACCTCTCAGCGTACGGTGCAGCGCGAGGCACTTCGCAAGAAGCTGGGTATTCCACAGGATGCACGTGTTTTACTTTATCTTGGCCGTTTGCACCCTATGAAGCGCCCCCTAGAAACGATTCAAGTTATAGCGCGGGCTTATTGTGATAATGTGCATCTTATTGTCGTAGGTCCTGAAGAGCGCTATACAGTAGGGCAGTGCCAAGATTATGCAGATGCTGTTGGCGCGAAAAATGTCCATGTTGTCGGCCCTGCATTCGGTGAAGGAAAAAACGCTTATTGCCTCGCAAGTGATGGCTTTATTTCCCTTTCAATTCGGGAAAACTTTGGCCATACGGCTGCAGAGTCCTTAACCGCAGAGTTGCCTCTCATCCTCTCACCAGGGAATGACTTGGCTCCTGAGTTAGCGCCGCTTCATTGTGGCTGGATGCTCCAGGATGATCGCTTGGAGACGGCGGTTAATGCAGTGCGTGATTTTGCGACAGTGGATCCGGCGGACCTCGAGGCCCGTGGAAAGCGAGGTCAAGCCTGGGCTCTAGAAGAACTTTCTTTTGAGCGGTTTTCATATAAAATTCGCATGTTGGCTCAAGAAGCGGTCAAGCAGCCTAGGGCTTGATTTTTCCGAAAACGGGTTGTCAGCTTGGGTGTCTCTATGGTAAAGATGATCTCATGTTTGACCCTTTAGAGACTTTAAAAAAGTATATTTCTTTTCCGAGTGTTTCAACAGATCCTGCTTATGGCGAGGGCATGCAAGGTGCGCGTGATTTTCTCACTCAGTTATTTGAGTCGATGGGGCTTGAGGTTGAGGTAGTTAAAACACCCTTGCATCCTATCATCCTTGCTAAGCGAGTTGGAAAGCCCGAGTGGCCTCATGTTGTGGTTTATGGCCACTATGATGTTCAGCCTGCAGACCCTTTTGAGCTCTGGGATAGCGACCCTTTTGAGCCGACAGTCCTCGGTCATCATCTCTATGCGCGGGGCTCTGCAGATAATAAAGGGCCGTTTATGGTACACGTTTCAGCTGTGGCTCAGCTTTTAAACGAAAACCCAGACATTCCTTTGCGCATTACTTTTATGGTTGAGGGAGAGGAGGAAATGGGCAGCCCAAGTTTTGCGGGCTTCCTCGATGCCTACAAGGATACCGCGCTTAAGGCAGACATGATTTTGCTCTCCGATACGAGCAGTCCAAGCAGCGATCAAATCGCCATTACAACAGGGCTTCGCGGCCTTGTTGGTCTAGAAGTTTTCCTCAAAGGGCCAAAGATGGACCTTCACTCAGGCGTGCATGGAGGAGCTGTTTACAATCCTGTTCAAGCACTCGTTGAGCTCTGCGCATCGCTGCATGATGAGGCAGGACGCGTCAATATTCCTGGCTTTTACGATGCGGTTGTCGATCCTGAGGATTGGGAGCGCGAAGAGGTAAACAAGGTGCCTACAACTGAAGCTGAGTACAAAGCATTTTTAGGAGTTAAGGACTTTTATACAATGAAAGGCTTTTCGCCCTTTGAGGCGGTGCGTTTTGCGCCAACGCTTGACTTTAATGGGATTTCTGGCGGCTATCAAGGTGAGGGGAGCAAGACCATCATCCCGGCCCAGGCTTCTATTAAGATAACAATGCGCCTTGTGCCTGACCAAGATCCCCAGACTATTGCAGAGCTCCTTAAAAAAACCTTACAAGAGCGCTGTCCCAAAGGGGTTGAGATCTCTTTTGGTAAACCGGAGGGTGGGGCGGCATATCGGGTGCTACCTCCTTTTAAAAGCGGCAAGGAGGAAAACTCTGTCTTAGCCAAAGCCTTTAAGGGTGCGGATCGCGCCATCGAAGATGTTTTTGGTAAAAAGCCGCTTTACCTTGCCGAGGGCGGAAGTATCCCCATTATTGCTAAGATCAAGGATGTTACTGGGCTTGACTGTCTCATGCTGGGTCTTTCGACGGTTGAGTCTAACTGGCATGCGCCCAATGAAAACTTTGACCTAGAGATGATGGATAAGGCTATTCAAGTCTCTAAGCAAACCTTGAAGGCTTGCTGTTCGTAGGTTACACAAATTTTAAATTAAGTAAAAGAAAAGAGTCAGATTAGCCGATTTTGATGAGGATGGCATCTGCGCGGCGGTCCTTCCAGGCGTCGGATTTGGAGAGGCCCTTGGTTGCATCGAGAGAGCCCTTGGATAGGATTTCGATCCGATTGGGTTGAATGCCAAGTTGAATTAAATATTGTTTTACGCTGTTGGCCCGACGGTCGCCCAAGGCGAGATTGTATTCGGAGGTGCCGTACCAGTCACAGTGGCCTTCGATGAGGATGCGTTCTTGGGGATGGGCTTTTAAGTAGTCGACCATTTGGTTTAGCTTGGCACGCTCTTCTGGACTGATGCTCGAGTTGTCGAACTGAAAGTAAGTTGAGTTCATCGTGTTCTCATAGTTGACAAAGGAACCTTCGCCAGGTGCCATGCCGCGGAAGAGAGGGTCTCGCTCGGTGAGGCCGTCAGAGTAGGAGACGTCGGTCTCGTTGATCCAGTCTTCCCGGGAGCTGCTGCTGCCCATAACTGTGTCACTCGGGGTGGGGGCATCATCCTTCTTGGGGCAGCCAGTGAGCACGAGTGTGATGAGTGCAAGAAAAATAATTTTTGGAAACGATTGTCTCATGATACAGCGATTGTATGAGGGTTTTTCTTGGAAGCGCAATGCTGAAAAGCGCATTCTAGAGGGGTAGAAGAATTAGTCCCTTGGGTGAGGACCTGAGAAGGTTATGCGTGGGTGAGGGCCTTGTTACTTGCTATGAGGTCGTTTTCGATGGCGTAGCGCGTGAGGCTTGCGACATCGTGCAGGTTGAGTTTTTTCATGAGGTTGCTGCGGTGATTGTCTGCAGTTTTAGTACTGATGTTCAGGCGCTTAGCGATCTCTCGAGTGGTGTTGCTCTCAGCGATGAGTTGTAAAATTTCGCGTTCTCGGGCGGTCAGGGCACTTAGGCCGGCTTTGTTGTTAGGGCCGGGGTTGAGGACGACCTCACGGAGGAGC
>DCBD01000126.1 GCA_002313355.1 Opitutia bacterium UBA1116
GCAGCCTTCACTATCCTCTTTGTTCTCGCCAATATTTTTTGGAATGAGGCCATCTCTGCCGCTTTTAGCTACCTCATTCCCTTAATCACGCAAAAAGTTGGCTGGTTTTATATTCTGAGCGTCAACATTTTCATCGCTTACCTCGCATTCTTGGCCATCACGCCCTATGGCAAAATCCGCCTGGGAGGCGAGGAGGCAAAACCTCAATTCTCGTATTTTTCTTGGTTTGCAATGCTCTTTAGCGCAGGCATGGGCATTGGTCTTCTCTATTATGGTGTTGGAGAACCTGTACAGCATTTCTCCACATTTGTAGAAGCAGGCACTTCTGCCGAACAGGCAGTCCAAAAATCGATGGCCTTTACTTTCTTTCATTGGGGCATTCACGCCTGGGCTATCTACGGCCTGGTTGGCCTATCTCTTGCCTTTTTTTCGTTTAACAGAAAGCTCCCTCTCACCATGCGCTCAGCCTTCTACCCCCTCCTAAAAGAAAGAATTTTTGGCATCTGGGGCAACTTGATCGACATCCTCTCTGTCATCGCAACGCTTTTTGGCATGGCAGCAACGCTTGGCCTCGGGGTCCAACAAATCAATGCTGGGCTTCACCACCTTTTTGGCACTTCAATCAGCCCTTTCGTTCAGATTTTCCTCATTATTACTATTACCACTATTGCAGGCATCTCTGTTGTTTCAGGCCTCCAAAAAGGCGTTCGCTACTTGAGCGAAATCACCATCGTACTGGCTGCTGTATTACTTGGATTTATGCTATTTAACGGTCCAAGCACACACTTGCTAAGCTCTTTCTTTGGCAATACAGTCATGTATGCAAAGTGGCTCCCCCACTATTCAGACTGGACGAGCTACAAGCACATTGGCCCACAAGAAGAGTGGACTATTTTTTACTGGGCCTGGTGGATCTCATGGTCGCCCTTTGTCGGGATGTTCATTGCAAAGATTTCTAAAGGCCGCACAATTCGCGAATTTATTTCGGGTGTTCTTCTCGTGCCAACGTTACTCATCTTAATCTGGTTTACCGCCTTTGGCAACAGCGCTCTATTTGAAGAACGCTTTGGCGATCGCTCGATCACAAGCTTTGTTGAAAGCAACTTTCAAACGAGTATTTTTCAATTTTTAGAAATTTTGCCCATCCCACTATTGAGTTCGATGTTAACGCTCTTTGTCATCGTCCTATTTTTCGTAACCTCATCGGACTCGGGCTCTCTTGTGATCGACGCTATCACTGCTGGCGGAACCACCAAGGCTCCTGTCCGCCAACGTATTTTCTGGGCAGGCATGCAAGGCGTTCTTGCCATCGTGCTTTTGACAAGCGGCTGCATCCAAGCCTTTGAGTCAGCTGTCATCACCTCAGCCCTTCCGCTGACCGTTGTCCTGCTTCTCGTTTGTTGGAGCCTTCAAAAAGGCGTGCACCGCGAGCTAACACAGTCTTCATAACCTCTACTTGATAACAAAGCGATAAGGCTTACGCGCCCAAACAGGCCCAGCATAGTCTACTCCAATGCGTGGAGTACGCTCAAAACCTGACTCGGGCACAGGCTCTCCACGATCCTCCAACCAAAGGCTTGATTGTGGAAGGGCTGGCTTGCAATCAAAGCGTTTATCGATCCCATAGGCACGCGTCAACCTTCCTGGCCCAACCACACCTTCAAGGCCACGAATGAGGATAGCCGCTGGGTAGTCCTTAGGACCGGTAACGATATTAAGCATCCAGTGAACGCCATAGCATAAATACACATACCAAACTCCTGCAGGCCCGAACATCACCGCATTACGCGGCGTTTGACCACGGTGTGCATGGGAGGCCTGATCCTCAAAACCATCATAGGATTCAAGCTCCACAATTCGTGCAACGCGCACCTCACCCTTAATATCCTTACATACAAGATGCTTTCCAAGCAGCTCTCGAGCGACCTTCAACGTTGGGCGGTTAAAAAAATCAGCCTCAAGCACCGTATACTGCATACGCTCTAAAAATCTCTTTGCTTGCTATCGATAAGCAGAGTCACCGGGCCATCATTATGCGCCTCGATATGCATGAGTGCACCAAACACGCCGGTTGGTACTGGCTTGCCTAACCGCTTGGAAAGTTTTTGGGCAAAGGCTTCATAGAGGACAAGCCCTACTTCTGGGTCTGCAGCTCGGTTAAATGAAGGACGGCTTCCTTTCTTCACATTACCAAAGAGAGTAAACTGGCTGATAACAAGCGCCTCGCCATCAATATCCTCAAGCGAGCGCTGCATACGCCCATTTTCATCTTCAAAAACACGCAGAGATGCCACTTTATTGAGCAACCACTGAAGGTCTTCTTCATTATCACCCTGGCCAACCCCTAAAAAAATAAGTAAACCTCGATCGATTGACCCGCGCACAGCACTGTCAACAGACACCGATGCTCTAGAAACACGCTGAACGACCACCCTCATGAGCCTTTAGAAAATGTCTACTAGTAAACCAAGACAAGCACAATAGCTAGAAACAAGAGCAATGCTCCAACCATGCGCTGGACCATCACAGCCTTCCCCATATCACGCTCACGATTTGAGAACCACTGGCCAGCAAGCCATACGAGAACAATACTCCAAATACCCCGTGAGCTGTAGAGAATATTAACCACAGTTGCTTTGCCGACCAAAGCAATAGGCAACGTATAGGCAATCCCTTGAAGCCCCATCAAGAAAGAGCCCCCAAGCAACCAATGCCAGGCATCCTTTGGGATGTCACGCAAGCTCCATCTAAAGAAAGGTATCAACCCAATGGACTCTACAGCAAGCGCTAGCATAGCAACTGCTATAAAATTGAGCTCACCAAAATCACCCTCGGAAGCCCACTTTTGAATGAGCACATCTTCAAGGGCAAAAAAGATCGACGCCCCAACGGCAAAGAAAATACCCGCGTGTATGCGCCGCGCACTCTTAAGCCCAGAAAGACCCAGTAAAAAGATGGCAAAAGATGCAAGGCTTGCCGCAACCCACCACACACCAGAAACAACACCCACACCTAGGAAAACAGAGAGCGCTGCAACGATGACAATCTTAATGCCCATCACAGGCCCTTGCACGCTAATATCGCCAACACGGATGGCTGTAACCGTAAAGAGCTGCCCGATAAAAATAGCCATGCTCACAATGAGCGGCTTTTCGATACCATTAAAAGTGAAAGGTACATCAGAAAAGAAAAAGAGGGGCGTAAAGCATAAGCCAAGCATCACGTTGGACATAAACACCGAACGAATAGCCCCTGCCTTAAGCTCCATAGCACGCTTCAATGCGAGCGATGAAACAGCGTAAATAAAGGCGCTCAAGAGAGGCAGTGCATAAAAAAACGGCTTAGACATAATCAACAACCCAGAAAATAAGTGAAGACGCTACAAGCTCTTACAAGAGAGATCAATAGATTTTAATGGCAAAAACTAACGAAAAAGCCCGGCCGATACTGTCCTTATCCCGCTAAAAGAGCCCTCCCAAAACAGGCACCTCCAATTTAAGCATTTTTAAGGAGCTTTCTGCTTGCAAAAGAAACCTAGCGAGCTAGGGTGTTTACCAGCTATTTTTTAGTGTGACTTTGTCGGGTCGGTAGCTCAACGGTAGAGCAGTGGCCTTTTAAGC
>DCBD01000025.1 GCA_002313355.1 Opitutia bacterium UBA1116
GCTGTTTTAAGTGCAGTATCAGCAAGTCCTTTTCGAGCACCGTGAGTTGAGATAAAATACTCAAGCACGGTTAGCCCTTCCCTGAATGAAGAAAGAATTGGGCGCTCAATAATTTCACCGGAAGGCTTAGCCATCAGACCCCGAGTACCACAAAGCTGACGAATCTGCTGACGACTGCCTCGGGCGCCTGAATCCATCATAAGATAGACAGGATTAACCTCTTCCTTACCTAGGTTATCTTGAAGACAAGTAAAGACAGCCTGAGCAACGTCATCTGTAGCATTAGCCCAAATATCAATAATCTTATTTTTACGCTCACCTGGAGAAATGATCCCCTTTCGATATTGAGCTTCAACCTCATCAACTTTCTTGCGAGCGCGCGCAATGATTGCAGGCTTATCATCAGGGATAATCATGTCATCCAGGCCAATAGAAATACCTGCGCGAGTTGCAATTTTGTAACCAAGCTCTTTCAACTTATCTAATATCTCAACAGCAACTTCAGAACCACTACGCCTATAACAATTTAAGATAATGTCACCAAGCTTTCCTTTTGCAACTGGAGCATTCACAAACCCTAGCTCATCGGGCCAAACAGAATTAAAAACAACACGCCCAACTGTCGTTCGAATTACTTTTAACTTTGAATTTCCAAAAACAGTCTCACGCCCAAAGTCTGGATTACAGTAATCAATCCAATCATGCTTATTAAGTGCACCTTCAAGCTCTGCAACAACGACTTCATTTTCTGAGCCAAGCAAGGGCACTCGCTCGTCCTTTGATGGCTTATTGCGCGGCTCCATAGTCAAATAATAAGAGCCAAGAACGATATCTTGAGATGGAGTTAAAATAGGTTTTCCACTGGAAGGAGAGAAAATGTTATTTGTAGACATCATCAAGAGCTTGCACTCCATAATGGCTTCTACAGATAAAGGAACATGCACCGCCATCTGATCCCCATCAAAGTCAGCGTTGTAAGCTGTACAAACCAATGGATGAATGCGAATAGCATCGCCCTCAATCAAGGTTGGCTCAAAAGCTTGAATAGATAAACGGTGCAATGTAGGTGCACGGTTTAAAAGGACAGGATGGCCTTGAGTAACCTCCTCAAGTATATCCCAAACTTCGGGTGAGCGTTTTTCAATCATCTTGCGGGCACCGCGAACGGTATGCACAAACCCAAGCTCTTTAAGACGTCTAATAATAAACGGCTCAAAGAGGACTAATGCCATTTTCTTAGGCAAACCACATTGATGCAATTTCAACTCAGGTCCATTCACAATAACGGAACGACCACTGTAGTCCACACGCTTACCTAAAAGATTCTGACGGAAACGCCCCTGCTTTCCTTTAAGCATATCACTTAAAGACTTCAAAGGGCGATTGCCTGCGCCTGTAACTGCTCTCCCATGGCGACCGTTATCAAAAAGAGCATCAACGGCCTCCTGCAACATTCGCTTCTCGTTGTGAATAATCACGTCAGGCGTCTTAAGTTGCATCAAGTTCTTCAAGCGATTATTACGATTAATAACCCTACGATAGAGGTCGTTCAAATCACTTGTAGCAAAGCGTCCACCTTCAAGGGGGACTAAAGGCCTTAAATCAGGGGGGATTACAGGAAGTACTTCCAATATCATCCATTCAGGACGTGCTCCGGAGCCTATGAAGCCCTGAATAACCTTAAGGCGTTTGGAAAGCTTTTTCTTTATCTGTTTAGAACGAGTAGACAGCAATTGTTCATGAAGCTCATCCACCATACTGCTGAGATCCATTCTAGATAGAACTTCACGAACAGCTTCAGCACCCATACGGGCAGTAAATGCATCGTCTCCATACTCATCAAGAGCCTGCAAATACTCTTGCTCTGTCAATAGCTGCCGCTCCTCCAAAGGCGTCCGCCCAGGATCTGTGACCATGTAATTTTCATAGTAAATAACACGCTCAAGATTTCGGGCTGTAATATCAAGCAAAAGCCCTAAACGGCTAGGCATGCTCTTTAAGAACCAAATATGAGAAACGGGGACGGCAAGCTCAATATGCCCCATGCGCTCGCGACGAACTCGAGACTGAGTCACCTCAACACCACAACGATCACAAACTACGCCTTTAAATTTAATGCGCTTGTACTTTCCGCACGCACACTCGTAGTCACGAACAGGACCAAAGATTCTTTGACAGAATAAGCCTCCTGGCTCTGGCTTAAATGTGCGATAATTAATCGTCTCTGGATTCTTAACCTCGCCTCGCGACCAGGAGCGAATGGTATCAGGAGAAGAAACAGAGATAGCAACGCTATCAAAGGTCTTTTCTTTCTCGAAACTAAAAATATTTTTTGTCTCTTGCTTGCTCATGATTTTTTCCTTCTTGCCCCCAAATTAATTAATTGTCATCAGAAGATGCTTCTAAGCCTAAACGAACATCTAAGCACAAGCTCTGCATTTCCTTCATTAAAACATTGAATGATTGAGGCGTACCCGCAGTGAGCGTGTTGTCACCCTTTACAAGCTGTTCGTAAATCTTTGTCCGCCCTTGGACATCATCAGACTTAACAGTTAAAAGCTCTTGAAGCGTATAAGCCGCACCATAAGCTTGCAATGCCCACACTTCCATCTCCCCAAAGCGTTGACCACCATATTGGGCTTTACCGCCCAAAGGCTGCTGAGTGATCAAACTATAAGGACCCACTGCACGAGCATGAATTTTATCTGCAACAAGGTGGTCTAGCTTCATCATATAAATGTACCCAACCGTAACTTCTTGATCGAGGGAATCCCCCGTACGACCATCAAAAAGAACACTTTTACCCGAGGATGGAAGCTGAGCTTCTTTCAAATATTCCCTAACTTGAGCCTCAGGAATACCATCAAAAACAGGCGTCGCGACCTTAATGTTCAGTTTTTCACAAGCCCAGCCAAGGTGAGTCTCCAAGACCTGCCCAACATTCATTCGACTAGGAACACCCAAAGGATTCAGGATAATCTGGATGGGAGTCCCATCTGGCATAAAGGGCATATCTTCTTCAGGGACAATCTTGGCAACCACCCCTTTATTACCATGACGCCCAGCCATTTTATCTCCAACCTGAATCTTGCGCTTGGTAGCAACATAAACTTTAACGTTTTTAACAACGCCTTGGTCAACACCCTGCCCTGATTCAATTCCTTGAATTTTTTGTTCACGTTCGTACTCCAGATCATCAAACTTCTTTTGATAAGCCTCAACAATCTCCATAATCTTGATGCGAACTGGAGATGGGTCTATCTGGATATGTCTTGAAACGGTCGCCAAACGGCGCAACAAAGTTTTTGTAATTTTTCGATTAGAAGGAATAATAACTTCACCTGTCTCACCATTAATTACATCAAGTGGAATCTTTTCTCCCAAAAGAATATTTGAAAGGGCCTCTGTTAGCTCTTCGCGAAGACGGTCACTCTGCCCTCGAAACTCTTCGTTAACTTTCTTTATTTGGCGTCGGAGCTCCGATGGAGATAACTGTCCATCTTCAGCATCAACCCTACTTGAAACCTTAACGTCCATAACGATACCATTAACACCAGATGGTACAACCAATGAAGTATCCTTAACGTCAGCAGCTTTTTCACCAAAAATGGCACGCAAGAGCTTTTCTTCTGGAGCTAATTCTGTTTCACTCTTAGGAGTGATCTTTCCAACAAGGATGTCTCCAGGCTTAACTTCTGCCCCAACCATAATGACACCGTCACGATTTAAGTCTTTAAGGGCCTCTTCACCAATATTTGGAATATCACGCGTAATCTCTTCAGGCCCCAACTTGGTGTCGCGAGCAGTAACCTCAAACTCTTCAATATGAACGGAAGTGAAAATGTCTTCTTTAATAAGCTTTTCGCTCAACAAGATAGCATCTTCGAAGTTGTAACCATTCCAAGGCATAAAAGCTACAAGGACATTGCGACCCAACGCTAGCTCACCCTTATCAGTAGCAGCACCATCAGCAATCAAATCCCCTTCCTTTACCTTTTGGCCAACTCGAACAACGGGAGTTTGATTAAAACAAGTCCCTGCATTAGAACGCATAAACTTGCGAAGCTTATAAACGTAAAACCCTTTCTTTTCGTCTGTTTTGGGATCGCGACCTAAACGAACTGGTAAAGAACCATCCTTGGTCACAATAACCATCTTAGCATCTACTGATGCGACAACACCATTAGCCTCCGCAATAACTACATTTTTTGAGTCACGAGCAACACGCCCTTCAATTCCGGTACCTACAAAAGGCGACTGTTTCTGCAACAGAGGAACGCCTTGACGTTGCATATTAGAGCCCATCAAAGCACGATTAGCATCATCATGCTCAAGAAATGGAATAAGTCCTGCAGCAACAGAAACAAGCTGCTTAGGAGAAACATCCATATAATCAACACCAGAAGGGTTTTCTTCGTAAACGTCTCCACGTTTACGGACAGTTACTTTGCCCTTTAGACGGCTATTTTTATCAACCTCAGAATTTGCTTGAGCAATGACATGATTTTCTTCCTGGTCTGCAGTCAGATAATCAACTTCATCTAGAACGACCCCATTTTCGACTTTACGATAAGGAGACTCAATAAATCCGAATTCGTTAATCCGGGCGTAAATACTTAAAGAATTAATGAGACCAATATTCGGACCTTCAGGCGTCTCAATCGGACAAATACGACCATAATGCGAAGGGTGCACATCTCGAACCTCAAAACCAGCCCGCTCACGATTTAACCCACCAGGCCCTAAAGCTGAGAGACGGCGCTTATGCGTTAACTCTGCCAGCGGGTTTGTTTGGTCCATGAACTGCGAAAGCTGGCTACGAGCAAAAAAATCTCGAATAACTGTAGTTAAAGCCTTTGGGTTAATTAACTTTTGTGGAGTAATAGTGTCTACGCTTTGATCGTAGAGCGTCATTCTTTCTTTAACCAGACGCTCTGTGCGAGCAAGACCAACACGACATTGATTAGCAAGCAACTCACCTACATTGCGCACTCGCCGACTCCCCAAGTGATCAATGTCATCAATAATACCTTCTCCGTTTTTGAGCGAACACAAATACTTAGTCGCTGCAACAATGTCCTCAACATGGACAATTCGCTCATCTATAGGCATTTCAAGCCCTAGCTTTTGATTAAGCTTATAGCGACCAACGCGACCTAAGTCATAACGGCGAGGATCTTGAAAGAGGCGCTTCAAAAGAGCACGTGCATTAGCTGTTGTGGGAGGCTCGCCTGGGCGCAAGCGCTTATAAATATCGCGCAATGCCTCTTCTTCATTGCGAGTAGGGTCTTTTTTGATGCTACGGATAATCGCGCCCTCATCAACTGATGTATCAATCACTCGAACAGACTTTATATCCGACTTTTCAAAAGATCGAATTATAGTCTTAGTTAGTGGTTCAAAAGCACGAGCGAGTACAACCCCTCGCTCAGCATCTACAACATCCTCAACAAGAACGTAATTAGAAACATCACTTAAAGACAAAGCTTTACGCACTGATAAATTATCAATGGAATAAAATAAATTTAAGATGTCCGTATCCGTACTATAGCCCATAGCACGAAGCAAAGTAGTAATAAGAAACTTTCGGCGACGGCGGCGGCGATCGAGGTATACATAGAGTAGATCATTTTGATCAAACTGAACCTCAAGCCAAGTTCCCCGATCGGGAATAATGCGGAAAGAATGAAGCATCTTACCACTCGTATGAGAAACTTCTTCAAAGCAAATACCAGGAGACCTGTGTAATTGACTCACAACAACACGCTCAGCCCCATTGATAATGAATGAACCACGCTCTGTAATCATGGGGATTTCACCCATGTAAATTTCCTCGTCTTTATTAACGCCATCCTCTTCTAAGCGAAGCTTAACATACAAAGAGACAGAATAAGTAATACCATCGCGAATACACTCCATCTCAGTTGCCTTACAAGGCACTAGGTTATAACCTAGAAACTCAAGCTTACAACGACTATCATAACTCTCTATAGGGAATAGTTCACGAAAAACACCCTCTAAGCCTATTGGCTTTCGCTTAACAGGAGGAACATCCCACTGAAGATACTCCATGTAGGATTGTATCTGATTTTGGATTAGGTTTGGAGGTGTAATAACCTCCTTAAGTTTACCAAAATTGATGCGGTCAGACATTAGTAATTAGATAGAGTTATAAGTTATTTTGCGGGTAAGAGGATACCAAGTCAGACAATAGATAAAACGCAGTCATACAAGTCCCTGTAAGGGCTCGCATGCATGACTGCGTTAAAATCTACAAGTTTTACGTCGATGATAAATCTATTTAATTTCGACTTTGGCGCCTGCAGCTTCAAGTTGCTTCTTGATCTCTTCAGCTTCATCCTTGCTAGCACCTTCCTTAACAGGTTTAGGCGCACCCTCAACAAGGTCCTTAGCTTCCTTAAGACCAAGCCCTGTAATGCCACGGACTTCCTTAATTACATTGATCTTCTTGTCGCCTGCATTTGCCAAGATGACGTCAAATTCCGTCTTCTCTTCTGCAGCTGCAGCATCGCCTCCACCTGCAGCGGGCATAGCAGCAACAGCAGCAACAGGAGCTGCTGCACTTACGCCCCATTTTTCTTCGAGATCCTTAACAAGACCTGCGACTTCGATAACAGACTGATTACTTAACCAGTCAACTACTTGTTCTTTTGTGATATCTGCCATGGTTGTATATCTATTTTAGTTAGCGTCGCAATCGCGATTCATTTAAGAGCTTAAAGCCCCTAACCGAATTCAGACTACTACCTGTGTTATAGTTTGTTATGAGTTAGATTGAGTTAAAATTTTAAAAATTAAGCATCTTGCTTGCTGCGAGCCTGAAGTACATTCAGCATTCCCTCTGGGACCGCTTGCATAACACGAACCATTTGCTGTGCAGGTGTGTTCAGCAGGCCTAAAAGCTGAGAACGAAGAACTTCTAAACTTGGGAGCTTAGACAACTCAGAAATATCTTCTTGAGTCAAAAAGCGATCTTCGAGAGTCCCTCCCTTAAGTTCAACCTTTTCTTTATCCTTATGAAACTTAATAAGAACCTTAGCAACTTCAGATGGTGTGTCTCCACCTAAAATAACTGCAGTTGGTCCAGCAAGCAGAGCTGATATATCAGGCAAATTGCGCTCTTTAGCGGCAACACCTAAAGCACTGTTCTTAACAACATGAAACTCTGCATTGTTCTGAGCAAGTGTTTCGCGCAAAGCAGCCGTTTCCGCAACGGTAATACCTTTATAATCTGCCAAAAAAAGATACTCAGACTTATCTAAATGCCGACCAACTTCCTCAACTAAATATTTTTTTTCAGGTCTCATAGCTCTAATAATTAAAATTTAGTATATTCTTTTGAATTTAATTTAATACCAGGGCTCATCGTAGCACTGATACTTGCCGATTTAATGTAACGACCCTTCAGGGCTTCAGGACGGGCCTTTCCAACAGAGTCAACGGCAACTTGAATATTTTCTGCTAACTGTTCAGCAGTAAATGAACGTTTCCCAACAATGACATGCAGATTTCCAGTTTTATCCATTTTATATTCCACACGACCAGATTTCACAGCTTGAATACCATCGGCAATACTCTCTGTAACTGTGCCACTTTTAGGATTTGGCATTAATCCGCGAGGTCCTAGCACCCGCGCTGCAGTCCTAACAGACTTCATTGCCGAAGGCGTGGCAATGGCAACATCAAAGTCAAGCCACCCATCTTGGACTTTTTGGAGCATATCTTCAAGGCCCGCAAAATCAGCACCCGCATCCAGGGCTTCTTGCGCATTTTCCGTAAAAACAAGCACGCGAACAGTTTTTCCACTGCCATGAGGAAGACTCACAGTACCACGAACCATTTGGTCGCTCTGACGAGGATCTACACCAAGACGGATTGAAAGCTCAACAGTTTCATCAAACTTTGCCGCAGGCATTTTAGCCAAAACACCAACCACCTCT
>DCBD01000075.1 GCA_002313355.1 Opitutia bacterium UBA1116
CCATCTCCCCAAAATCACAGGGTAATCCATGATGTTTTAACGACCGACTTAAGACAGGGCTGCAAAGCCGATCTCATGGCATCTGCGAGGAAAGATCTCGTTCAAGTCATTAAAAATAAGATGGTTAAGGATGTGGCTACGCATGCAGAACCCGGGTCAGATGCATTTCCTAATGCCTTAAAGGTTTCAGGGTTTAGTTAATATTATTATAAATAATTTTTTGTATAAATATAAATACATTTAAATACTTATTTTTTAAAATAAATGATTGCTTTTATTTTTTTAGGTTTCTTGCTTATTTCGTGATGATGAAACTATTTTATCGACGTACCTTCCTTGTATTCAGTCTATTGAGTTTATTGGGAAATGCCACATTGCAGGCAAATCCTTATGCAACTAAAGAGCATTTGGCCAGAGTATCTCAAGGCTTGGCTAATTTAGTTGTTGTTAAGCCAGCGAAATGGAATTCCGGGGTAATTCAAAATTTGCAAAATGCTCTTTACAACTCTAATGAAGGTACAGGGCTTATTATTGACTTTGCTCGAATTCACATAGAGGAGGAGAATCCTCGGCCAGTTGGACCTGTCCATTTTGGTGGTTTGGTTAATACAGAGGCGGCTTGCCTTGATGTTGAGAAGGCTTTAGCCGATATGTGGAAAACTTTAAAGCTACTTCGCAGCTATTATGAAGCACTCGAAGAAGATCAAAGGTTTGCCGATGACATTCGCGCAAGCTTTGGTGAAGAGATGAACGAAGAGCATCCTTATTATGGTTTTACCTACACGCACACTGTTGAGATGTGGCAACATCGCAATCATTTGTATGGTCGTGGTCTAGAAATACCCAGGCGCTTGATTGATTCATTACGTAGAGATCTTGGCAGTGCGCTGACTGCCCTTCATCCCTTGCTTCAAAATGAACTGGGTATTCACTTGCGTGTTAATGTGCCTAGCCTTAATGGAACTCGAGAGCTTCGTTTAAACGGTACAGCGATGAGATCTTTGGCTAATTACTTTTTGGGAAATCTTGGTATTGCAGATACTCATTTTGAAATTGGGCCCCATCTTGGTATTGAGGATGTCTTAGGTAATCTGCGTGAAGATTTGAATGCCTTAGTGCCTCCAACTCAAGCCTACACTATCGATATTGATGTTGAAGAAGATGAAGAGACCGAGGAATCAGAAGACCTTACAAGTAGCCTTGAGTCTATGCATCTGAGTGACGATACAACAGAGAGTCATGATAGCTTGACAGGCTCTCCTCCTCGCTCAATGCCTGTGAACTACATACCACCCTCGCAGCAACAGCAGCAACAAGTCCATGTGCAGCAGGTTTACTACTATGCTCCTGTTCAGCAAGTAGCTCCGGGTTATGGGCAGTACGGCTATCCATTTCAACCAGGTCAGATGCCTCCCGTGTATCAACAACAGTACTTTGATGTTCAGCACCTTTGGCAGCAGGCACAGTATCCTCATTTGCAACACCCTCAGCCCAGGACTAACAGAGCATCTTTACTCCTGGATATTGGAAATGCTTATGGCGGTTGTTTTAATTAGGTAAAACGCAAAGCTAGCTTTATAAAAGCTCGCCTTGTTGATCTTTCAAAAAGGGCTGTATGCCAAGAGCGTGCCAGCCCTTTTCTGTCAGTACGCGCCCCTGGGGAGTACGCTGCAAGTAACCCTCTTGAATAAGGAATGGCTCATGCACTTCTTCGATCGTTTGCTCCTCTTCACTCACGGCAACGGCAAGTGTACCTAGGCCTGCAGGCCCACCTTTATAGTGATCTGCGAGTGTTCGTAAAATACGCTTATCCATTTCGTCAAGACCCTGAGCATCGATTTCCAAAAGCTCAAGAGCTGCATGGGCAATGTCTTGAGTGATAACACCCTCGCCACGTTCTTCTGAAAAGTCGCGTACAAAGCGAACGAGATTGTTGGCGATACGCGGTGTACCGCGTGCACGCCCTGCAATCTCGGAGGCACCCGCATCGTTAATGCGGATCTTAAGCAAGTCACAGCTGCGCTTAACAATATGGAATAGATCTTCGCGCTGGTAGTAGCTAAGGCGAGTCTGTAAGGTGAAGCGACTCCGAAGCGGCGCTGTTAGCAGGCCAACGCGCGTTGTTGCCCCAACGAGCGTGAAGCGCTGAAGCGGGAGATTAACGCTGCGCGCATTCGGGCCTTGATCGATCATGATATCGATCTGAAAGTCTTCCATCGCTGAATAGAGATATTCTTCAACGGTTTTGGGGATGCGATGGATCTCATCGATGAAGAGAATGTCGCCGGCTTCAAGGTTGGTTAAGAGGCCGGCAAGGTCTCCAGCTTTTTCGATGACAGGCCCCGATGTTACGCGCACTTGGCAGCCCATCTCATGACCCAAGATATGAGCAAGCGATGTTTTGCCGAGCCCTGGAGGCCCGCTCAAGAGAATGTGCCCAAGGGCATCGCCGCGCTTGCGCGCGGCTCCCGTCATCACCTGAAGGCGTTCGACGGTTTTGGATTGGCCTCGAAAGTCGCTAAAGGCAGGTGGGCGTAAGGAAGCATCCACCTCCTTGTCAGGGCGATTGAACGCATCTTTAATAGGAGAGGTCTCGGTGAGCGTTGTGTCCATGGTGTTTAGTTAAGGCAGCTTTCTGGAATACCGTCTTGCTTGAGGCGCTCAATATTAGCACCGACTGATTGGAGTTTTGTTTCCATGTTTTCGTAGCCACGGTCTAAATGATAAATGCGCTGAACCCAAGATTCTTTTGTTGCTGTGAGACCTGCTAAGACAAGGGCCGCACTTGCCCGAAGATCCGAAGCCATAACGGGCGCACCAAAGAGGGGAGCCTCTCCGTGGATGATCGCGCTGGCTCCTTCAAGGGCGATATTGGCGCCCATGCGCTGGAGCTCAGGGACGTGCATAAAGCGCGATGGGTAAATGCGTTCTGTAATGATACTGAGGCCAGGTGTTGACGTCATCAAGGCGCACATTTGAGCCTGCAAGTCTGTTGGGAAGCCAGGGTAGGGTAGCGTAATGAGATCAATGGGTTTTAATTGGGATTGGACTCCAAATACTTCAATATTCTGATCATCAATGATATTGAGTTTCACGTTGGCTTCTAAAAGCTTGTCGTGCAGTGCTCCCAGTTGGCGAATTTCGGCACCTTGGACCTTTAAAGTACCCCCTGTCATTGCACCTGCAATGAGATAGGTGCCCGCTTCGATGCGATCTGGAATGACGCGGTGATGACAGCCGTGGAGTTTTTCGACCCCGTTAATGGTGAGGGTGTGGCTTCCAATGCCTTCAATGTTAGCGCCCATGGCAACGAGCATGCGGCATAGGTCAACAATTTCAGGTTCGCAGGCTGCACTCTCAATGCAGGTAGTGCCGGGTGTGAGGCATGCCACCATAATGAGATTGGCGGTGCCAAGGACCGTGCTCCCGTGCCTGCCGCCTAAAAAGATGTGCGAGCCGCGGCGCTGCTTGCCATCAATGTAAATGTAGCCGCTTTCTGTCTTCATCTCACAGCCGATTTTGCGAAGGCCTTTTAAATGAAGATCAATCGGGCGCTGCCCAATGACACAGCCACCGGGCAGAGAGATCTCTGCCTGGTGCATCCTTCCAATCAAAGGGCCGATCAGGCAGATAGAGGCGCGCATTTTGCGGACAAGGTCGTAGGGGGCCTTGGTGCTTATAGATGGCGCGTGAATTTCCCAGGTTGTTGGGTCCTTTTGATTAACGCGGGCCCCAAGATGCTCGATGATTTGAGCCATGAAGCGAATGTCGCTGAGATTGGGGACATTCGTTAAGGTTGTAGGCTCTTCACTGAGTAGGGCTGCAGCAAACATGGGCAGCGACGCGTTCTTCGAGCCGCTGACCTGAATGGTCCCGTTTAAAGGAGAGCCGCCTTGGATGCGTAGGACGTCCATCGCGGGATGGGTTGAAGGCTACCTTAAGAAGATTGTTTTGACGATGAGGAAGATGAAGAGCGCTCACCTCTAGGTTTGGTACTGCGATTACCTCCGCTGCGACTTCTGCTCCGGTTGCCACTTGAGCTGCGAGAGCCAGAGCCACTGCTGCGTTGACCACTGCTTTGGCGCCCCTTATTGCTGCCGCTGTTGCCCGATCTATTTCGGCTTTGGTTGCTTCCACTACGGCTGCGGTTGCTTCCACTCCTGTTTGAACTGCGACTTCTTGAAGAAGAGCCACTCTTGCTTGTGGGCTTCTTGTCAGGTGTGGACTCAGTAGAGCCGAAGAAGGAGCCTAGGGCTTTTTTGATGGCGCCGACGAGGCCTTTAGACTCAGGCTTTGTAGTAGAATGAGAATGACCTTTGCCTCTGGAACCTGATTGTGTGCGGGAGCGTTGATTTGAGCTGCTGCTACTGCGAGGCCTATCTGAAGAAGCGCTACGATGCGGGCGATCTTCGCGAGAACGCGTTGAGCTTGGGCGTGGTTTTGCTTCTTTGACTTCTTGCTTATCTTCTTGAGGACGAACCTCAGAAGTTGAGGGCGTTTGCTTAGGGACTGAGGCCTTCTTGCCAGAGAGGGACTCTTTGACCGTCTTAGGGTCTACCTCGCCACAGTTCGGGCGTGCACTTTCAGATTTGTCAGCAGCTCCGCCACGCTTCCAGCGTGAGCGCAAATTGGGGCGTTGGGGGTTATTTTTGGCTGTGTTTGCTTTTTTTTTGGAGGTTCCTGGGCGGTAGTGAAGGTCTTTCTCTTGTGAGACTTTTGGATCGTGTTCTTCAAATTCAGGCATTTTGTTAATATTTTTTAATGAACGATTTACAAGCTGTTGGGCTCGTTTCTCTCGGCGAGAGATAGGAGAGATGGGCCAATTTGGCATTGAAATATAGCTTCTTTTTTGTGTCTCCGTGAGATAGAGAAGTCATGGAGGTGCTCCATGAGTGCGGTTTGGCTCGTTTACTTTACTTAGACTGAGCGCAGAAGCTATGAGTCTTCAAGTCTCTCGGGCAAGTAATGTGGACCATTTTACTGAGGAGGACAATCTCTTTTTTGAGAAGGGGCGTTATTCGAATGATTTTTTATGCTAAGTTGCTGAATTTAAAAATCTTACATTTGTTTTTTTGCGTTTTTTCGGTGCATGGGTTTTTCTTTGTTTTATGACGGTAAAAGAACTTGCCAGGGGGAGGCCCCTCAGGTTTCTATGGTGATATATGGAATCAGATAAGTTAGAAGAAATTTTTCGTTTGCAAGGAGAGCTTAACCGTCGCATTGGGGTTGATGTCTCTTCAATGGGAGAAGAAGAACGTGCGCAGTGGGTGCTCAATTATACGCGTGCTATGCAGCAAGAGATTGCAGAGCTTATCGATTCTGTGCCCTGGAAGTGGTGGGCGCGCTATCAATCGTTTGATGAGCAAAATGCACGCGTCGAAGTTGTCGATTTGTTCCATTTTCTCGTTTCCATCGCTCAAGTCCTTGGCATGACTCCCGATGATGTCTACCAGGCCTACCTCAAGAAAAACGAAGTTAATCATAAGCGGCAAGAAACGGGGTACTCAGTTAAGGACCACGAAGACTCTAAGCACATTTAAAAACGCCCTTTTGGCGAAAAAGAGCCTAAGAGCTCAGCTTTCGCGGGACGCACCTATGTCTGTATAGGCTTACGTTTCCACGACTTCGCTTTAGGCCTTTTTCATTCAAAACCGCGCAGCTTGGCGTTTTTAAGAGGATTAGTGGTACCCTTTTGGCGAAAAAGAGCCTAAGAGCTCAGCTTTCGCGGGACAGACCTATCTCTGTATAGGTAACTCGGCTTTTGCAACGAGGTGCCTATGTATTCTCGTATAGGCTTACTTCTTGTTGCTGATTTTCTTTTCGAGGGCGCTTAGGCGCTTTTCGAGCTCGTCGACTTGCTTTTGAGAGGCGAAGTTTGCCTTGCTGAGCATCGATTCGATAGATTCTTGAAGACGACTTTTGGCAGATTCGAATTCTTCCTTGCTCTCTTGAGAGAGTCTTTCTGTCATGTCTTTGGCTTCGTCAGCCGTTATTTTGCCCTTTTCGACGAGTTCATTGAAGATACACTCCACCTTGTCCTTGGTGGCAACCGTCGCGCCTAGCCCCGCGAGTAAGGCTTTTTTGAGTTCTTCTATCATAGCCTGTTAGTGTAGCACGTTTTTAGACCTTTTTCAAGAAGCCTTCTGTCGGGGTTTTATAGGTAGGTTGTCTGCTCGTATTTGAAAAATCTTGTGAATGCCATCCTTTTGAATTACAAAAAGTGCATGAAGAGACCCCGCTTATACCCTGTTCTATGCTTTATTGCTCTGACGCATACGCTCTTTGCCTTACATAAGACCTTCCCTGAAGGGCTTGTGATTGATATTACCCAGGCTCCTTACAATGCCGACAATCGCGGGAAACAGGATGTTACAGAAATTATCCAAAGAGCCATTAACGAGAATCGGGATCTCAATCATCCAACAACGCTCTATTTTCCTGCAGGTGTTTATAAAGTTTCCAACACTATCTTAACCTTAATGTCTGATACAAAGCCTTCGTCGCGAGGTTTTTTAACCTTTCAAGGAGAAAACGAGCAAGACACCGTGATTCGCTTGGAGGATTATTCCCCTGGGTTTCAAAATGCAGAAGTGCCTAAACCTCTTTTTAATGCAGCTTGTCCGACGCCCAATGAAGATAAGTTTCAAAATAACTTTTTTGACCTCACCATTGATGTTGGAATGGGAAACCCTGCGGCGATAGGGCTTTCGTATCGCATCAAACCACAGGCTGCTATCAGTAATGTGACCATTCGTAGTACTGACCCAAGGGGGCTTGGGCGTTGCGGGCTCTCGGTGTGTGCGCCTCTTGAACCAGCCTCGGCGTTTTTTAAAAATTTAACGATCGAAGGGTTTAATTATGGTGTTCAGCTTGCACCGCGTGACTATTGCCTTGTCCTGGAGAATTTAACCTTGCGCCGGCAAAATAAAGCAGGTCTTGAAAATCACCAAAATGTCTGTGCGATCTATAAGGTTAACACCGAGGGGGAAAAGCCCGCTTTGGTGAATAGCTCGCAAGACGGTGTCCTGACTGTCGTCGATGGGCACTTTAAGGGAGGGGCAACCGAGGCAGCCATCGTTAATAAGGGAGAGCTCTATGTACGCGATGTTCATGAGCAAGGTTACCAGACAATATTGCTCGATAAGGGCATGGTGTTTCCGGGGGAGCGTATTAAAGAGCATGCATCAGGTACGTCGCTAACTTTATTTGACGTTGCTAAGAAATCTTTGAATCTTCCTGTTAAGGCGACACCTGAAGTTGTCTGGGACGACCCCAAGCATTGGGTCAATGTGGCTGATTTTGGAGCTATTCCCAATGATGGGAGCGATGATAGTGCTGCGATTCAAGCTGCTATTGACTCGATGGAAGATAAGCAATGTACGCTGTATTTGCCGCATGGTGTATGGACAGTTGAGCGAACGATTGTATTGCGAGGGAATGTGCGACGCGTTTTTGGAAATTTTGCGCACATTCGGTTTAAAGAACCCGAAGGAGCTCAGCAATTACCGCTATTTAGGGTTGAGAATACGCGGCATCCCATACTTGTCGTTGAGCGACTTATGGTCAATACCGAGCCTATGCCTGAGGTCGAAGTGCCTAAGGGGTATTTGTTTGAAAACCACAGGAAGCAGACATTGGTCTTGAAGCACATTTGGGGTGTCTCGCAGGGCTTATACCTTGGCGTGACGCCAGGAGAGGCCTTTATGGAAGAGGTGGCGTGCAGTTCGCCTGTCTCAGGGAAAGACAATGTCCCCATGTGTTATTTTTATCCTCATGAGCAGGTGTGGGCGCGTTACATGAGTGCGCAGAGCGATTTTACAACCTTAATCAACGACGGGGCAACCGTGTGGATGCTTGGTTATAGTACCGATAAGACGGGCGTTCAGCTTGATACGCGTGACCATGCAAGGACGGAGATTATCGGCGCTTTTGTCTATTCATCTTCCATTGAAGAAGAGGCTGATGTGCCGACTTTTTCAACTGAAGATAGTGATTTAAGCCTTTTGGGAGCTAAAGTGCGTATGCGAGGAAGGCGCCATGAGGCGACTTTCTTTGCGCGTGAAACACAGGGCAACAAGACAAGGGATCTTGTCGTTCAAGAAGTGGGTCGCGAAGGTAATGAGACGACGTTTGCTGTGCCCATGATGGTAGCGGCTAAGGGCTAAGGAGCTATTTCTTTAAAGGGTTTGTCTTTGCCAGTTTAGTTTTGTGAGGCGTGGCTTGTGCTTTTCGTATACAGCGCATATGACATTGCCTGAAATTGTTTTGTTTTGTTCGATTAGATCACGAAGATCCATGGGCTTTTTGATATGATTATCATAAGCAAAAAAAGAGTCATAACCAAGGCTGTTTAGATATTCGACTAGGTCTTGAGGTGAGTGACCATAGTCTTTCAACCAGCTAGTAGAAACCTCTAAGTGCAGCAAGGGTAGGTGCTTCTCTAAAGATATTGGAGCGCCATGCAGTGCCTCAAGCTCGGCACCTTCAATGTCGATTTTAATGAAGTTAATACGCGTTATGTTATTATTAGCTACGTAGTGATCGAGTGTCGTCAGGGTTACTTGGTGGGATTGGATTGTGGGCTCATCTTCCCAAGAGCCTGTATGGTGTTGTTTGAGGGATGCTTGGCCGCTGTCTTCACCAGGAAAGTAAATATGGGCAGATCCTGCCTGTGAGCTGAGGCCGAGTGCGTTGAGCTGTAGGGTGCCTTTGGATAGATGTTGTTTTGAGAGGGTGCTCAATTGTTTGAAGGTAGGGCCTGTCGGCTCAAAGGCGTGGACAGAACCCTTTGCCCCAGTGAGATGAGCAAAGATGCGTGTGTAGTACCCTATGTTGGCGCCACCTTCAATGATCGTGTCTCCACGGTTAATTAAGTGTAGATAGACGTATTTTTCTTGGTTCCAGTTGCCCTTGAGACGCATGAGGCGTGCGTAAAGAAGTGGATGGTGCAGGAGTGCTTCAGAGAGTTTTTCTGGGATAGCCATCATAGCCAGTGCTTTTGGGTAAGGGTATTAAGAACAGCTTCGGGAGACGTAATAGCGGGAGATGTAGGTTCTGGGCCGAAGGTAATGCATGTGTCCGGATAGCCCCAGAGCTTGTCATGCTCTTTGGCTGAGTGAAAGCTTGCTCCAAGCATGACGGCTGTGGGCCTATGAAAAGCAGCGGCAACATGCATGAGCATGCTGGGGTTGCACAGGACTAGGTCTGCCTTGGCGCATAAGGCAAAAGATTCGCGTAGGGATGTATGGCCGCAGAGGTTCGTATGGTGCTTGGTTACTGTATCGAGCAGTGAAGCTGACCGACATTCGTCTTGTGTACCGATGGAAAGGAATGTGTAAGCGCCTTGCGTAGCGATTTGTTGAACGAGCTCTGCGAAATGACTGGCTGGCCAGCACTTATCCTTTAACCCGCCTCCAATGCCTATGAGGATGCGCCGTGCATGCTTACCCTCAGCGTATTTTTTCCAGATGGTTTCTGCTTGGTGGATTTCTGCTTCGCTTAGGTAGAGTTGAGGCCTAGGTTCTGTCGTAATAGGCTTTTGATGGGGTTCTGTTAAAAGTTCTGCAAGGGCGATAGCTGAGGCGCTAACGTGCCTAGATGGATCAAACGGGAGGGTTTTGGTGCAGGCTGAATGGCCGCCCGCGTAGCCCTTAACTCCAATGCGATCAGGAATGTGCGCTCGCATCATGAGAAGTGACCCTTCGGGACTTCCAAGGATGTCGATGCCTGTGTCGCAGTGTGCAGTTTTTAAAGTCTTTACTTCAGCTGAAGTGTAAATGTAGCACAAAGAGTGGAGTAGACCAAAAAAGCTGTTGTGGAGTGTGCGGCATGTTTGCTTGTTGTGCCAGGGAGCGTTGATTGGGAGTATCTCGTCAACAAAGGGATTGCCTTCTAGGATCGGGGTATTCCAGGATCCGACACCTGCAATGATGTAAGCTTCAGGGTGTGCTTTCTTGAGTGCTTCGAAGATAGGAGTGCTGACAAGGAGATCCCCAATGTCGTTGTTCCTCAAAACAAAGATTTTGTTGGGCCTTTGCCCTTTGCTTTTGGGGTAGAGCTTCGATAGAAGTCCGATGAAGCCCTCGAGAACACTGCGTTTGAGGGACATTGGGGTATGTAGCGCTCAGCGTGAGCTCGCTGTGCTAGGGCATTGGGCGATACGGAGTGCCCGTGGGTTTGTTCGAAGGCTTTTGGGGGGTGCCATCACGAAGGACCATGGAAATGGCGTTGATGACTTTGTGTTTGGGGAAAGTGTCTGTCTGGGCGACTTCGCCCGTTACGCGGACGTAGCTGCCAATGTCGAGCATGGGGGTGTTTTTGCTGCGAGGGTCAACCGCAACTTCGATGCTGCCGGTTTTGTCTTGGAGGATGAAGGTGCTGTCAGACTCTTTGAAAATAATTTTCCCCTGAACGGTGGTGACCGTGCCTACTTGGCTTGTCGTGAGGACTTCGCGGATGGGCTGGTCTGAAAAGTCCCAAGGGCCTTGAGGTGTTTGCATGGTGGGCTGTTTGCTCTTGGGGCTTAAGGACCAGAGTTCTTCGATGATGATGACTTTTTCGCCGTAAGAGCCTTGTTGGGTGATAGTGCCCCTTAGACGAATGGCCTCTCCTTGGTTGGGTTTAAAAGTAGAGGTGCCTGGAGGGAGTTTTGCACGGATGGTGCTTGTGCCATCGTCAACGGTGTAGAGATTGTCGTCCTCCTCGATGACTTTGCCTTGGATGATGGCGTTTTCTTGGGATTCTTTTTCGATGAGGACTTGTTCGATGGTGTTAATCGAGGCTATGGTTGCCTGAGGGACAGAGCTGGGGGCTGGGGGTGTAGACTCAACGACTTTCGCTGATGCGGTGTCTGAGGCTTGCTTTGCCTCTTCGTGGTCGACAAGGGCAGTTTCTTCGGTGGTGAGCTTCGGGACTTTGGCCTGAGGGACAGAACCTGGTGCAGGGGGGGTATCTTGGATGATGGGGGCCTCAGCGTCGGCAAAAAGAGGGCTTGTGAATAGGGTGACCAGTGCGGTGATAATGAATGGCTTAAACATGGCTAAGTTCAGGTTGTTTTCTTTGCTAAAAGGGTACTGCGTTCTTGCCAAGAGTCAACTGGATAGTCAAAATGAGCTCTTATACTTATGCCTGTGCCCGAGCCTTCTGAGCGTTTTCCAAAGTACCTCTACATGTCGGTCCCGCATATGAGTGGGCGGGAGATGCCTTACGTTCAAGAGGCTTTTGAGTCTAATTGGCTCTCATCCGTTGGGCCTAATCTTCAGGCGCTTGAGGCTGCATTTCAGGACCGTTTTGGTGCGCCTTGTGTTGCTTTGTCCAGTGGGACTGCAGCTATTCACCTGGGGCTACGTTTGCTAGGGGTTGGGCCTGGGGATGAGGTCGTTGTTCCAACGCTGACATTCGCTGCCAGTGCAAACCCAGTTCTTTACCTCGGCGGAACGCCTGTCTTCATCGATTCTGAGCCGCAGTCCTGGAATTTAGATCCAAATCTTCTCAAGGACTTTTTATCGAAACGTGCAAGTCAGGGGCGTTTACCTAAGGCGGTGGTTGTTGTGCATTTGCTCGGTCAAAGTGCTGATTTAGATCCGATTTTAGAGGTGTGCAATCAGTATGAGGTTCCCGTGCTCGAGGATGCTGCTGAGGCCCTAGGTACTTTATATAAAGATAAAGCAGTCGGTGTGCTGGGCGATGTGGGTGTGTTTTCCTTTAATGGCAACAAGATCATTACATCGACGGGAGGTGGCTTGTTGATCTCAAAGAATGCAGCCTGGGTAGAGAAAGCGCGTTTTTGGAGCCAACAGGCACGGGACCCGGGTATTAATTATCTGCACTCTGAAATGGGCTACAATTACCGGATGAGTAATGTATTGGCTGGTATTGCTCGCGGGCAATTGGAAGTTTTGGACGAGAGAATTGAGCAGCGACGGGCCATAGCATTTCGCTATCGTGATGCTTTTGAGCACATTCCTGGCATAGCTCTTATGCCTCAAGCATCCTATGGGTTTCATATTAATTGGTTGAGCTCGTTTACACTAGAGCCTGATGTCTTTGGTATGAACCAAAGAGAGTTGATTGATTTTCTTAAACAGGCAAATGTTGAAACAAGACCTGTTTGGAAGCCTTTGCACACACAAAAACTTTTTCAAGGGAATGAATGTGTTGGTGGGGCTGTTGCAGAAGACTTGAATAAAAGGGGTATTTGCTTACCAAGTTCCACTTCGCTTTCTCCAGAGGAGCAACTCTTTATTATTGAGCGGGTGATTGAGGCTCATGAACTCTCTCAGGTGCATGCATGAAACGCTTCTTTGATTGTGCTTTAGTGCTTATGATGGCCCCTATTTGGGTGCCTTTTTTGTTAATCCTTGTGCTATGTGTTTGGGTCGGTATGGGTCGTCCTGTTTTTTTTACGCAAGAAAGGCCTGGTTTGCATGGGAGAATCTTTAAAATTATTAAGCTACGCACGATGAAAGATGCGCGTGCTCCGGATGGGAGTTTGCTTTCAGATGGAGAGCGCTTAACACGCTTTGGGAAATTTTTAAGAGCGGTATCACTGGATGAATTGCCCGAGCTTATCAATGTCTTAAAAGGAGACATGAGCTTGGTGGGCCCGCGTCCTCTTCGTGTTGAGTATTTGCCCTTGTATTCACTAGAGCAGGCGCGTAGGCATGAAGTCAGGCCAGGTATTACAGGATGGGCTCAAGTGAATGGCCGTAATGCTATCACTTGGGAAGAAAAGTTTACAATGGATGTTTGGTATGTGGACCACCAAACCCTTGGGCTAGATTTGAAGATTCTATTCCTGACTCTGTGGCAGGTTGTTTCTCGCGAGGGTATTAATGCTCCTGGGGAAGCTACCATGCCTTTTTTTAGAGGAAGTGTTCAGGTCGATAAAGAGCCGCCTGAGAAGGATACGCTTAGAAGCTAATCTTAGCAATAATGGCCCATAGAAGGACGTAGGTGAGTGGAAATATGGGCCTGCACCAATAGTCGATCTTATAGGCGAGTTCTTCGCGTCCGTTGCGGCTGAATATATGCCGTAACGAGCTTTCGATGGCTGCTAGCATAATGTAGATATAAGTGCCTATGAGTATTTTGTCTAAAAACGTTAGATAGGATACTTTGGGGAGCATGGTAGATACGGCCAAGCTGAAAGTTACCGATGTTAAAAAGCCATAGGAGCAGACTTTGATCCGGTCATTCAGGCGCTCTCCATCCATCCAGAATATGGACCATGTCATTACAACGAGTAGAACGAGGGGAAGTACTAAGCGCCATAAAAAGAAGTAAGGATCTCGTTTGATGTTAAGGCCTATAGACAGAATATCAAAACTTTTAGGAGACCAGGCGATTTTATCTTGAGAGATGGTGGAAGTGATATTTTCAATGGTCCACCCTGGAGTATTGAGATGTGGGTTCCAATCGATTTGATCTTTCTTAGGGACGATTTTAACAGTATTGTTGCCGTAGTAGGACTGAATCTTGACGGCGAGTGTTTGGCTATCAAAGGGGAATTTTTGTAGGTAGAGAGGGGAGTATAAGAGTGCGTCTACCATTCTTTCGAGGAAGACAGATCCGTCTGGGAAGATAGAAACACGTTGTTTTTCGATGACAGGTTTTTCGAGTGCATTGGATAGGATAAGTGAGGGCCACCAGATTTCGGCGAGGACTTTGTTGCTATTGAACTCATCATAAGACTTTTCTTTAAGGCCTGTTTTCTTGGAATCAAAGGCCAGGCGGGGGTCTTTCCATTGTGCGTGAATATAGGCTCGTGCATGAAAGTTTTCTTGAGATTCGTTAATTTCACGAATGTTTTGGAGATAAATACCGACATGGACCTCTATGGGTTCATGTTGATGGGGAGGGATTAAGAAGTTAGTCGATTTATCGTCCTCGGGAAGTGAATTTAGATGCGTTTTGACGGCAAAACTTTGTGTATGAAGGGTTACACAGAGAAGTCCAATGATAAAAATGGGGTAGGAACGCATGCTTATTGTATGAGGAGTGGAGGCCTATTTAATGATTTTGCTTAAGAGATAGCAAGGTTTGTCTGCCTTGACAGCCTAAATGGACGCTTATTTAATGAAGATTCCTTTTTTATTTTAAACCCACTCTTGCATGCAGTCATTAGCATACAAACGCGCTTCCTTAGGTCATAAAAGGCATAAAGAGCCTGTGTCTCGTCGAGAGAAGTTAATTCTTTTTTGGATCTCCATAAATATTAGTTTTTGTGCGTGGGCACTAGGAGGGATGCCGTTTTGGGCTCAGTGTATTATTTTTTCATTGAGTAGCATTTCTTTTTTAAGCTGTTTTGTCCCGGTAGGGGATCGATATTGCCTGGATGCTAAATCCTTAACGCCTGGAGAAAGCTTCAGATTGCTGATGCGGTTTCCTGGGTTTTGGCTCGCTTTGCCTTTTATAGCATATGCTCTGTTGCAGGCTTTTAACCCTGCGTGGTTACTGGAGTATTATGATGGTCAAGTCTATTGGTTACCTATTTACTCTTGGGCTGATCTGCCAGCCAGTGTAAAAGCGCCTGCTACTATTCAATATACATCTCGAGGGGCTCCTTTTGGGGGAATGAACGCTTTTGTTGAACTCATGGTATTTTCCTCTGGGATTTTGACTTTATGGGCCGTGTGGTTGGGTCTTCGCTCTAGGCGGGCCATCCGCTTTTTATATTGGGTTTTGTGTTTACAGGCTTCTGCTATGGGTATTTTTGGTATGATACAGTATTGGCAGAGAGACCCCTATCATCCCAAAATCTACGGTATGGTTCGTTCAGCTAATGAACTTTATTTTGGCAGTTTCGTATATCGCAATCATGGTGCAGTATTTCTTTATCTAGCTTTAGGTGTCGCACTCGCTTTGTTCCTTTACTATTGGGGGCGCACTATGCGTAGGATGGAGCGTGCTGG
>DCBD01000042.1 GCA_002313355.1 Opitutia bacterium UBA1116
TTTTGATCATTTTAGAGCGCCCTATTTGTACTCTTTTCTAGATAATTTTAATGAATAAAACTAAATATAAATAAAATGATAAATTAAGGCATCTTTTTTCAATAAATCATTAAATAAAAGGATCGTTTTATTCGAATAAATGCCGAAATGGACCGCTATTCAAAGGTTGGCTCCATTGAGTTTGACCCGACAATCAACAAGCTTATTTGTGCACGAAAAGCTTAGGCCTAAAAAGAGAATCTCCTTTTTAGACTTCTCGCCACAAAAGGCTAAGGAGTTAGAAACCTTCGTACACCAACTCGATATCTCCTTAGAGAAAGAAGGGAGAAGTATGTAAGGTCTTGGCCTCCTTAGTTGTCTAGCCCACCGGAGGAACCGAGCGGATAAAGAGATCTTCGAGCTGCTTTTCCGAAGCAGGCCCAGGCGATTCGGACATCAAGTCCTGCCCACGCTGCGTCTTCGGGAAGGCCACCACTTCGCGGATGCTCGACTGCCCACCAAGGATCGCAGCAAGGCGATCAAAACCAAGCGCTATACCACCGTGCGGTGGAGCCCCATACTTAAAGGCTTCGAGCATGTAACCAAAACGGCTCTTAACGAGATCCTTGGGAATATTAAGCACCTCTTCGAAAACTTTTTTCTGAACCGCAGGCTGGTGAATCCGAATGCTGCCACCACCAAGCTCAACACCGTTGAGGACAATGTCATAATGTTGCCCGCGAACCGATTTGGGATCGGTATCGAGTAATGGAATGTCTTCAGGGACCGGTGCCGTAAAGGGATGGTGTGTTGCTGCATAACTCCCCACCTCTTCATCGTAGCTCATGAGCGGAAAGTCTACAACCCACAGGAAATTGTATTGGTCTTTGGGTATCTCAAGCCGTTCGCGTTGAACGAGCAATTGAGCGGCCTCCAAACGAATGCGGCCCAAGATAGCACAAGCCCGCTCCCACTCGGTCGCAGCAAAAAAGATGAGATCTCCCGGCTCAATATTGAGAGATTCTTTTAGGGTTGCCTGCTCATCATCCGAAAGGAATTTAAGTATGGGAGATTTCCAGCCGCCTTCTTCAGCCTTAATAAAGGCAAGCCCTTTGGCACCCAACGTCTTGGCAATGTCTTCCAGGTTTTTAAGTTCGCCCTGCGTAATGTCAGAGAGGCCTTTTGCATTAAAGGCCTTAACACACCCTCCAGACTGGGCTGCCGAAGCAAATACCTTAAACTCAGAGTTTTTAAAAGTCTCCGTAAAATCTTTAAGCTCAAGGTTAAAACGAGTGTCTGGCTTATCGACCCCATAACGGTTCATAACCTCATTGTAAGGCATCCGGGGGAACGGTGCTTCTACCGAAACACCCAAGGCCTCCTTCCACACGCGCTGTAGCATCCCCTCGATAAGTGCGTAAATATCTTCGCGATCAATAAAGGAAAGCTCAAGGTCTACTTGAGTAAATTCAGGCTGGCGATCCGCGCGTAAGTCTTCATCGCGGTAGCAGCGTGCCATCGAGTAGTAACGCTCTACCCCAGCAACCATCAAGATCTGCTTATATTGCTGCGGCGACTGCGCCAAAGCATAAAAGTTCCCGGGATTCAAGCGACTAGGAACCAAAAACTCCCGAGCACCCTCAGGTGTGCTCTTAAAGAGAGTCGGCATTTCAATTTCAAGAAATCCTTGCTCATCAAGATAACGCCGAATCGCACCTGATGCCTGATGCCGTAAGCGAAGCAAGTTTAGCCGGCGTGGGTTGCGAAGATCCAAGTAACGATACTTAAGCCGCAAGTCTTCGCCGACTTTATCATCACCCAAAGGGAAAGGCAGTGGTGCCGAAATATTATGAACATCCAAAGCTTCTGCTATGAGCTCGATCTCTCCAGTGGCCAAACGTGCATTCACCGTTTCTTGAGGTCGAGGCTGAACCGTCCCCGTGACGCCAATGACCGATTCGGGCTTCAGCTCATTAGCAACCTGAGCAAATGTTGGATTTTGTGGGTCAAAAACGATTTGCGTAAGGCCCTCGCGATCACGCAAGTCAACAAAGACGAGCCCCCCGTGATCCCGAATAGTATCCACCCAGCCAATCAGCGAAGCTTTTTGACCAGCGTCTTTTGCAGACAGTTCCGAGCAATGATGCGTTCTTTTCATAGGTTTCAAAGGCTAAGGTGGCGCCTTTATTTCGCGGGATCAACAACTTTTTCAACCGTCACCTAAAAGCTTAAGGTGTAGTTACTTTGATTATGAAGCTCATCCCACACAGAGAAAATCAAGCTATGTGGCTCATCGGAAAGACCCTCAATCGTCACAAAAAATGTATTTTCCTTGGCATCGAAAAATCCATTTTCTGGCAGAACGCCTTGGGCATCGCTTCCATCAAGGATATAAACAGCCTTCACAATAATGCTGTGAGCATCATGCACTTTAAACCCAAAACTATGGGTGTTTCCATCAACATTTTGGGAAACGAGCTCAATCACCGGTGGGGTGTAGTCGATCAAGAAAGGTGCACTCTCTTGGGTATTGCTATAACCATCCTCAGCGTGATTGACAAATGCATCGGTCGCAGTAACCCTCGCAATGTAATACCCCTCCTTGAAGCCTTGGCTATTAAACGTGTAGAGTGGAAGATCCCAATCTGTCGCCAAGCGAATCCAGTCATTCGAGCGTGCTTCACGAATCTCTAAAGTATACCTAAGCGGATCATTGTTTCTGTCTTTTGCGAGCCAAACAACGGTATGAAGGCCCGTATCAGGAATGAGAACAATTTGCTCCTGAGCAAGAACCTTTGCCTCACCCAAAAAGTCTTCCGGCTTCGCTTGAAGCAAGCGCTCAATCTCAATGGGCTGCATGCCTGGGCCAGGCATGGCCATAACATCAACACCGACGGGCAGCACTTGAACCTTAGCAATTTCGGGCGCTGCATTTTGGTAGTTATAAAAGAAGCGCACCGAGCGAACCTTTGCCGTGCTATCGCTCCAGCGAATACGATACTGAAGGTAGCGAGCGATCGGGCTTTGAATTTGAGCATCAGCACTGAGTTGCTGCCATTCACTCCAAGTGTCACCCGGCTCGGGCGTATTGCCCGAACGCGTTTCCCAGGCGAGCCCTTGAGCCTCCCCCCCGCTCAACAGAAAATCAAGCTTGCCCCAACGCGATACGCGCCCAGCATCAAAAGCTTCTGAAGTGTAGCTTCCCTTGAGGGCTTCACGCTTACTCAAGCGATACACCTCAGCAGGATTACTCGCAACGATGTAAAAAGCAGTTCCATTTTGGGCACCAGGATCTTGAGTGATGACCGAAATTTGCCCACCTGCCTTGCTCTGCTGAAGCAGCGACCAATTCCAAGGGTTTGTGGATAAGAAGAGACGCCCCTGATCTCCCGTTCCAATCAAGAGGCGCTTGTGATCGTAAGGAACAAAGGAGTAGACGCCGCAACTACCCTGAGCCCAGATAGGCTCGACATCTCCATTGGGCTGTATGGCAATGACCGAAGGCATGCCTGGCTTTGCAAGAGCTGGTGGACCTTCAGGCTTTTGCCCTTCTCCATTACCATTAGAATGAGAAGATGCTGGATGAATGGCGCAATACACCTCACCCGAAGGAGCACTCTCTATGGCGGCAATTTCCTCGCCACCGCTGTTAAAGAGGACACTCACCTTTCCTTGGAAAGGAATTTCATAGAGAAAGCCCGTTGTGCTACTGCCTGCAAGCAAAGTGCCATCAGGCTTAATGCCGAGCGCAGAAAAGCTATCTTCCTTGGAGTCGTACCACACTTCGGGCGTATCATTGACTTGAAAACCAGACTTCAAGCGGTAGATCTTACCCGGTTGACCGGTTCCAACGAAAAGATTACCCACGTGGTCGAAGAGCAAGGACCAGATGTACTTTTCTTCGGGGTCGAAAATCTTCACCGCTTCTGCACCCGGTGCGATGCGGTAGAGGGCACCCTCGGGCGAAGTGCCCACGTAAAGATTGCCAGAACCATCAATAGCAAGGGCTTTCACGAGGGCCTCTTCAGCAGTGAAAACCTTATCGAGCTTACCCTGAGCATCCATCTTGTAAACGGTACCCTTGTCTGTGCCAGTACCGAGGAAAAGATTGCCACGCTTATCGACAACACCTGCATAGATCACACTCTCTTCGAGCGTTGCGAGAGATTCGAGCGAAGGCCCAAGCCCAAGCTCTCCATTTTGGTTGATCACCACATTATCGAGCTTACCGGTGGAAAAGCCCGCATACGAATCTGCCGTTTTGGACTGTGTCGGCACAGCAAAGAGAGCGCCGCATGCGATCGATAAGGAGGCAACTAAGGATAAGAAGATGCGTTTTTTCATAGGATTATTTTACTGGCAATTGATGTTCGCCTGTGAAAACACCTTCGATAGGAATCGAAGTTTCCCACAGAGTTGTGAAAGGGATGGATTGAATATCATTCCAGGCATTACCGCCCTGCAAAAGATGGAGCATAGAGCTAGGGAGCCCCGAAAGACCGCACCCGCCTACAACAAGGCCTGGATCTTTACTGAGGAGCTTAACGTAGATGGCGCCCG
>DCBD01000150.1 GCA_002313355.1 Opitutia bacterium UBA1116
GTCAAGCCTTTTTTGAAATTTTTTTATAGAAAGAGGGGGCGAAGTGGGTGTTTCGCAAAAGATTCAAAGATTGTCGAGGGGCTCGAAGTCTGTGGGGGCGATATGTCTTAAGTTATTGATTAACCATTTTAAACATAAAAAAAGGCGCTCGATGGAACGCCTTTTTATTAACAGATTTGTATTTTAATGAAAATTAAAGGTAGGCTGCTATGTACTCAGGTAATTGAGCCTTGATCGTTTCACTTAAATTAGATTCCTGAATATAAGGCATCCCAAGGACATATAGCCATGCAGTAGCTATTATGCTCAGACGTTGACTGTAGCTTACTTCACCATTGCCAAGCCTTCGGCCTTGATTATACAAGCCCATTTTGCTAGCTGAATAACATAAGGTTTTGCTTATCTGAATGGAGGCTAGTTTAGCTACAGCCATCATAGTATAGGCATTAATGAAGCCATTTTGATAAGACTCAAACAGCATCCAAGGAATGGCTAAATACAAGCTTTCACCTGTTGCATGATAAAGGAAAAAAAAGGCGCTGTAATTTGTGAGATGAATAGAAGCTAAAGCACGTGGGCTTAAGCTTTGATACCATTCTAATGCCTCTTTTTGATAGGCAGCAGCATTTTCCATGAGGTATTTAACGATGGGAGCATTTTCAACAGTATGCTTTGTATCAACCGCGTATTGCATGATATCGTCAGTACTGGGTGGGTTTTCGTAAACCCCATAGCCTGTATTGACTAAGTATTGCATGCCTGAGTTGACGTAGAGCATATTCAGGAAATCTTCACCTTCTTTATACGCTCGAGAGCCTATCATGCCGGCGATTTCTTTCCATTCTGGAATGTTCGTTGTGTCATTTCCAAAGCTAGTGCTGGCGATAGATGCTATGGATAGAGTGAGTATTGTAATGTATTTTGTTATATTCATAGGTTTTGTTTAATGTTTTATTTTTGATTTTTAGGTATTTTGAAATGTCTTCTAAAGATTAGATGTAATACCTTTTAGTTCATTATTTAGACCTAAAGGTTCCTTTTTTTATAATTTTTTATTTTATTGATATAATTCTTTGATTATAAACGGCTTATGCAGGATATAGGTGTTTCTAGGAAGGCTTCATTTTGTCTCTTTACAGGGAGCTTAGGCTTCTCTAGAAGGGTAGGATCGTATGGAGTTTAATTTAAAGAAGATCCTTAAGGCGCTCTTGTTCTCGACTTCGGAGACCTTGTCTATCAAGGACATTCAGTCGGTTATTACGCGCTTTCATCGTGAGGCCGAGAAGTTTGATCTTGAGGCAGAGCTAGACCCTGAAGAGCACCCTGAGCAGTGCATGATGAAGGGGCTCATGGAGCAGGTGCCACCCCTTCTTACAGGGGCACAGATTCGTGAGGCCATGGCAGAGCTCACTCGCGAGCTCGAAGAATCCAACGATGTCTACCGCCTCATGGATGGGCCCAATGGCTATCGGATGACTGTTGCACCAGACTATGCCTATTGGGTGCGCCTAATGCGCGATGAGCCCAAGCCAACAAAACTCAGCCAAGCTGCACTCGAGACCTTGGCCATCATCGCATATCGTCAGCCCGTGACACGTGCGGAGATTGAGGCCGTTCGTGGTGTCTCTGCAGATAATGCCGTTAGCAAACTAACCGAGCTTGAGCTTATTGAGGTTACAGGCAGGGCAGATCTTCCAGGTCGTCCCCTCCAGTACGGGACGACGGATAAATTTTTAGAATTCTCTGGGTTACGCTCTGTCTCCGAGCTGCCCGCATCGGACGTGCTGACGCCATCGCAGCTCAATGAGTGGATTCGTGAGGCAACCGAAAAGCCTTTGAGTGATGAAGATATGGGCCTCCCTGATGAGGAGGATACAAGTGATATGGTATCCCCTCATAGGACGGACGAGGGGCTTGAGTTTGAAGAAGAGAACTCGATTGACGAGCCTCAAGAAGATGAAGCGTTGAACACGCCAACTCAGATGGCTTAAGCGAATATCATGGATATTGATGCGCTCAGGCAAGAGATCGACGCGATCGACAAGGAAGTCCTCAAACTCTTAAACCAGCGAGTCAAGGCGGCATCAAAGATCGGAGAAATTAAGAAAGAGCACGATGCGCCTGTTTATGTTCCTGCCCGCGAGGAAGCCGTTTTTAAAAAACTGATCAAGGTAAGTGATGGGCCCCTTGGCGAGGCAGAGATACGCTCGATCTTTCGGGAAATTATTTCGGCATCGATCTCTCTTGAGAAAAAAATGGCCATTGCCTTCCTAGGGCCTGAGGCGACATTCACGCACCAAGCTGCTGTGAAGAATTTTGGCTCGCGGCTCAACTATTTGCCATACCCGGCGATCGAGGCAGTCTTTGATGCGGTTGAAAAACGCGAGGTAGACTATGGCGTTGTCCCGATTGAAAATTCCGCTGAGGGAACGGTCTTTCACACCCTCGAAGCTCTTGTCGATTCTGAGCTTAAGATCGTTGCGCAGATAACCCTCCCTATGGAGCACTGCTTGATTGCCAAGGGAAGTATTGAAGCTGTTGAACGCGTATACTCAAAGAGTGAAGCGCTCGAAGCATGTCGTGATTGGTTGCGACGCACAGTCCCCAATGCAGCGTTGATCGAAACCTCTCATGCAGGTCGTGCGGTGGAGCTTGCTCGTGATGAGCCTGGAGCAGCGGCCATCGGGAGTGCATTTTCAGCGACCTTTTACAGCATGCCTATGTTGGCTAAGGGTATCCAGGGTGGAAAAAATGACGAAGCGCGCTTTTTTATTGTTGGGCGTGAAATGCCTAAGGTAATGGGGGGTGGGCTTGACAAGACGAGCGTGCTCCTGGCTATCCCCAATGCTCCAGGGATGCTCGCTAAGGCGATTGAGCCTTTGTCGCGCGAAGGGGTAGACATCACGAAGATTGAGTCTCGCCCGAATCGCAAGCGCCCGTGGGACTCTGTCTTTTTTATCGACTTTATTGGCCACTGGGAGGATGCGCCAGTGCAAGCAGCGATGCAGGCGATTAGCGAGGCGAGTGTTGAGGTGAAATGGCTTGGGAGCTATCCGGCTTCGAGTAAATTGTAGTTTACCTGCGTGAAGGGGCTACTTCGCATACGGGTGATCCCTAATGCTGCGCGAACCGAGCTTGTGGGTCGTATGGACGATGTGTGGAAGATAAAAGTTCAAGTGCCTGCTGAAGGTGGGAAGGCAAATCGAGCATTGATTGAATTTTTCTCAACTATACTAGGTTGCCCCAGGCGGGCTATTTCTATTTCGTTCGGGGAAAAGTCTCGCATTAAGGGCTTGGAGGTTGATGGGTTAAGCAATGAAGCCATTGAGGCTAGAATGATCCATCACTTAGAGTAAAGTTAGATTGTAAATTATTATATTGACCTGCCTTCGTTGTGCACTACGTCTTTGTGTGCTGAGTGCATGCAATAGTATTTAATTTTGATGTGCTGATTTGATGATAAAAAAACCTTTGAGTGTTTGTACCCTGTGGGGGCTTGTATTCAGTAGTGTGTCTTGGGGCTTAGATGTGCCGACGTACCTTTCGGTCCCTGTTAAGCACTGGCTGATGCATGCTGCCAATGAGGCACATAAAGAGCTGTATGAACATCCTGATCAGCGCCACGTTTTTGATCAGCTTGAAGAGGATGTGAATGAGTTTGCTCAGAGCCTTTTTGACGATATTGTGGGCATTGTTGGGCAAAACCCTAGTCCGAACTACTTTTATAATCAAAATGCGTTACTTGAGGCAATGGCCTGGGTTAATACTCAGATCAATATGGCTTTGCAGGAGGCCATTTATTTGACAGCCCAGAACCAAGGTAGCAGCGAAGATTTTTACAGTGTGTGCTTGGATATTGTTGAGTTTGCAGAAATATATATTCTGTTAGAAGAGCTTGGGGGCTATACCAGCCCTAGCCAGCACGAGTTGAAGGAGCAATTGTTTTTTTATTATTTGGGTAGAGCCTTAGATCTTCATGCGGTTTTACGTGCTCGGGTTCTGAATGTTTTCAGTCGTTTGTTTTTCACCTAAATTTGAGGAGTTTTTATGAAACGTGTTTGTGTATTAAGCCTGTTGGTTTGTATGTGCCTAAGTGCTCAGCTTGAGGCAATCTCTTGGGGTTCGCTTAATGTAAGTTCGCTAAAGCTTGCATTTAATGCCATGAATGAGGCACGGCGTTTTATTGTGGCGTCTATTCCTGAGGCCCCGGAAGGGTACGGGTTTTTGTTTAATATTGGTTCCACTGTGGTCGAAATGGAGCTTGAGCAAATTAATGTTCAGTTTCAGGCGCGTGGTGTTGATTTAAGAGACAGGGAATTCTCTTACAGTCAAGAAGATCTCGAAGCTGTTATTGCTCTTCTTAACCATGTCATAAATGAATTTGGTGTGCAAAACGAAGATATACATGCCCAGCTGAGGGCTTCTATTTTTGCCTTGATCATGG
>DCBD01000122.1:0-4522 GCA_002313355.1 Opitutia bacterium UBA1116
AAAAACTTCTTTGTCGTTGCGCGCGCGAGGCTCTTTAATCAGCGCTTGAACGAACTGAAGCGATGCTAAGTCTTGATCTGCGTAACTTTCAAGCGCTACTTTTTCTTCTTGTGTGAGGAGGTTGTAGGAAATATCGCGATTTAGGTTTGGAAATACAGAACCAAAGGCGATCAGCTCTTGATTTGAAATATCTTCTCTGAATATGTATTGCTCGACGATGTCTTTTTGTTTAGGGTCGCGAACGTCCCCTCGTGCAAAGATGAAAGCTCGCAGTTTTGGCACTGATTCAAGCTCTTCTGGGTTGTCGAGCAATACTTGCATCGTTGTCGTGTAGTCTCGTTGAGCGAGTCTGTCTATAGCAAGTCTAGATGCGTAGGCAATAGCAGGATGATTGCTTTCTATTGCTAAGTTGCAAAGGTTGAGGACGAATGTATTGCCTCCTCGATATACTAGGGCATCAAAGGCTTGTAAGTAGCCAATGCTTGGGTTGGCCAGCCATGAATCGTTGTTAAGAAAGGCTTTGAGTTGCTGGGTAAAGTAAGTGTCTTGCTCGATGTGCCCGTCATAATCGGCTGCATAGCTTTTAAGTGCAATAGCCCATTCATCAGATGCTTTAGATGTTTCAAAAATGGTTTTTGCGTACTTTGCTGAAGCGTCTGGATTGATTTGATTAAGTTGGTCTAATAGGTAGACCCGTAATGTAGGCGCAGCATCGAGGGTATGATCAGGGCTGACCATAAAAGGGAGACCTGTTGCAATATCATCCCCTTGATTAAGGTAATCCATTATTTTTTTAGTAGCCGTTTCTACGTCGAGGCTTTGGAGGTAATTTTCAAGCTCGATCAGAATGATATAAGCATCGCCTTGAGTTTGTGTTTTAGTGAATGCTTTGTAGGTGCTAGCGATATCTTTCTTTGCTTTGTGGGTGGAATTGACGTCAACGGGAGTAGAAGAGGCGCTCTTATGCTTAAAGAAAGAGACCCCGAAGCCGATGGCCAGCGCGATGCAAGCAATGGCGATGAAGATGCGAAAGGCTTTCATAGGGCAAAACTGAGTTGGAGAATCACCTCACCTTACATATAATGAAGGCTTTTTCAAGCGCTTATACTCCGTAAGATCTTGTATTAAGGCAGGCTTTAATCAGGCCTATGGCATTTTGACCGTCGTATTTTGATTTTTGGGGTTCTTGTCATGTCTTCAGCGCGTGCTTGTCTTTTGGTTAGGAATATGTTTAAAAGGGAGGAATTCAAATGATGAAGACCTCTTTGAATGTTACCCCATGGATTCGAGCCTAGAAGATTCTATTTATCAAACAGGTAAGGCTTTGTTTGAGGCGGTTGCGCACTCAAAAACACCTCTTTTTAGTAAAGATCGTTGGTATCGCTCGATTATGGAGTGGAGCATGAAGAACGCCCACTTCAAGACTCAGATGTTTCGTTTTGTCGATGTGCTTCCCTGTTTGTATACGCATGAAGCGGTTGCTACACATTTAAGAGAATACTTTGCTGATGGAGGAGGGAAGCTGCCTCCCATATTTAGTGTTGGCTTAGGCCTGGGCTCACTGGCTCCCGGGTTGACTGCAGGGGTTGTTAAAAAAAATGTCGAGGCCATGGCAAAGCTATTCATTACCGGCGAAAACGCTTCGGAAGCTTTACCTAAGCTTGCTCAAGGGCGCCAAGAGAGGAAGGCATTCACGATAGACATTTTGGGTGAAGCTACCCTGAGTGAGTCTGAGGCTGAACGTTATCAGCATCGTTACATGGCCTTAATCAAAAGACTGAAGGAAGCTTCTCAATCCTGGGATGTATTCGACCAAATAGATACGGATGATTGTGGCAGTATCCCTAAGGTGAACGTTTCCGTAAAGCTGAGCAGCCTCTATTCGCAGATCAATCTGAAAGCATGGAAAGAGACAAAAGAGGCCCTAAAAGAGCGTTTACGGCCCATCTTTACATTAGCTAAAGAGTGCGGTGTTTTTATCAATTTAGATATGGAGCAATACTCCTTGAAAAATCTTACCTTAGAGGTTTTTGAAGAGCTTCTTATTGAACCTGCTTTTGCCGATTATCCTCATTGGGGTATTGTACTCCAGGCCTACTTGAGGGATACTTTAGAAGATGCTCATCGCATGGTGGCTTTTGCCAAGAAGCGTGATGTACCTTTTACCATTCGGCTTGTTAAGGGTGCTTATTGGGATTATGAGGTCGTTATTGCAGATCAGATGGGCTGGCCCGTTCCTGTTTTTACTCACAAGCCTGAGTCGGATACAAATTTTGAGGCTTGTGCCCAGTATTTGCTCGACCACCATCCTTCGATCAAGCTTGCTGCGGGCTCTCACAATATTCGTTCCTTGGCTGCGGTTATCGAGTATGCGAAGCACATTGGGTTGCCTTCGAAGGCCTTTGAGCTTCAAATGCTCTATGGTATGGCTGAGCCGATCAAGCTTGCCTGCATAGATCGGGGCTATCGGATTCGTGAGTATGCAACCATTGGAGAGATGATTCCAGGAATGGCTTATTTGGTGCGCCGTTTGCTTGAAAATACATCGAACGAGTCTTTTTTGCGTAGCCGTTTTGAAGGAAGTATTCCTTTGGATGATTTGCTCAAGAACCCTGCTGATGGCCTTAAGTCTTCATTTGCAGAGAAAGTGCCTGAGGATGCTTTTTCTAATCAGCCTTTACTCGATTTTACGATTGCTTCGAATCGTGAAGCCTTCTCCCGTGCACTGGATGCCTTTAAGCTGAATATGGGCCAGGTGCATCCCATTGTCATTGGTGGCAAGTCCATTAAAACGGAGCGCACTCTCGATAGCCTCAATCCATCTCATACAAATGAGGTTGTTGGGTGTTTTTATTTAGCGGGTATTGATGAGGCAGAACAAGCTGTTCAAGCTGCGTGCAAAGCATTTCCCCATTGGCGCCAGGTTCCTGCTTACGAACGCATTCAGCTTTTAGAGGTCGTTGCAGATATTCTTGAGCGCGATCGTTTCAATCTTGCAGCAGTACAAGTTCATGAAGTGGGTAAGCCTTGGTCTGATGCGGATGGAGATGTCTGTGAAGCTATTGATTTTTGCCGGTACTATGCAGGTGAGATGCGCCGTTTAGCACCTACACGCATTGTGGGTAAGGTAGCTGGTGAGCGTAACGAGTACCTTTATGAACCGCGCGGGCTTGCCGTTGTGATCGCTCCGTGGAATTTTCCCCTGGCTATTTTGACGGGCATGGTCGTCGCCTCTTGGGTGACGGGTAATACCGTTATCATGAAACCTGCTGAGCAAAGCACTCTGATTGCAGCGCAGTTAATGGAGGTTTTTGATGAGGCAGGGTTACCGCCCGGTGTTGTTAACTTTCTTCCTGGTCTTGGGGAGGACGTTGGGGACTATCTTGTGTGCCATAAAAATACTTCTATTATTAGTTTTACAGGCTCTAAAGAAGTGGGTCTTGGTATCTTGCAAAAGGCTCATGTATGTGCTCCTGGTCAAAGGCATATTAAACGCTGCATTACGGAGATGGGCGGTAAAAATGCTATGATAGTAGACGCAGATGCTGACCTCGATGAAGTCGTGCCTGCTGTTTTGTATTCGGCCTTTGGTTTTTCCGGTCAAAAGTGTTCTGCGCTCAGCCGATTGATTGTTTTGGATACCATTCATGATGCTCTGGTTGAGCGTTTGGTCGAATGCATGCGCAGTTTAAAAGTTCGCCCCGCTGAGGACCCAGAGGCATTTTGCGGCCCTGTCATCGATCAAGCAGCTCAAGAAAAGATTTTTCATTACATTGAGCTGGGCAAGCAAGATTGCACGCTCGCTTATCAAAGTGATATTCCAGAAGGTGGTTGTTTCGTCCCCTTGACTCTGTTTACAAATGTGAAGCCCACTTCTGTTATCGCGCGCGAGGAGATTTTCGGCCCTGTGCTTGGCGTGATCCGAGTGGCTACGCTAGATGAGGCCTTTGAAGTTGCTAATGATAGCGAATATGCACTTACGGGAGGTGTTTTTTCACGAAGTCCTGGGACGATTGAGCGAGCAAAAGCAGCTTTGCAAGTGGGGAATCTTTATATTAATCGCGGAATTACCGGGGCTATGGTGGATCGGCAACCTTTCGGTGGCTTTAAGCTCTCGGGTGTAGGCAGTAAGACCGGTGGGCCAGACTATCTCCTTCAGTTTATGGAGCCTAAATCGCTCTCTGAGAATACATTAAGGAGAGGGTTTACGCCCGAAGAGTAGTTTCCCTTTAGAGTTATGGGTAGTTACTGTTTTGCTTAATGAGCATATAATACCCGCTTATTGAATAAGAAAAACACCCCAGTAAATTTGAAAAATAGTCGTATCTGTGCGATAGTACAGTACGATGAAGCAGGAGCAAAAATGTGATGTTTGTGGGAAGAATGCCAGCGTTCATGTCAGCTTAGTCAAGGATGGCAAAACGATGGCAGTAAACTTTTGTTTAGAACACGCCAAATCTGCAGGCGTTTTTCAGGCGAAGGGCTATGGGCTTGTTCAGGAGAAGGAGAAGAAGCAGCAGCC
>DCBD01000122.1:4829-5184 GCA_002313355.1 Opitutia bacterium UBA1116
GGAGAAGGAGAAGAAGCAGCAGCCACTCGTCTTGGCTGGGCTGGCTTGTCCACACTGTAACTTAACGCTCAATGAATTTAATCGCCGAGGTCGCTTGGGTTGTAACCACTGTTATGAGACCTTTGGTGACTACATTGCAAGAATCCTTAAGCATATTCGTCAGGGCGAGTCTCATTGTGGCAAGGTCCCTGCATGCACTCATATTCCAGAGGTTCTTCAAGAGCGCATTGCAGAGCTTGAAATTGAGCTTCAAGAGGCGATTAAATCCGAGCACTACGAGGAAGCTGCCCAAGTCCGCGACCGCATTACTGAACTTATGAAGCAAGAGAAAAACTTTGAGGCTTGATGCCAGAGG
>DCBD01000071.1:0-4246 GCA_002313355.1 Opitutia bacterium UBA1116
GAAGATCAGCCCTCGATAAGGACCTGAAGCCACCCACATGCGCAGAAAAAACTGCCTGCCCGATCGGATTAAATGAATGCCAAACAAGTAACCCAACAAAGCTAAAAAACCTAAACCAAAGTAGTGATAGCCTTCCCAACTAGAGGCCCGATGCATACCATCAAAGTAAGCAGGCAGCGGATTCAAGCTGCCACCAACCATAGGCGAAAGCAAATTGAGTGAATACCCGCCATAACCTCCCCCAGAGCCTTGGGCCGTAAAATACCCCAAAACAAACATACACAGGGCAGTTCCGACGGTGTAAAGCAAACAGCGAACGAACTGAACCTGAATGCGACGACGCCCCCGGGCATCGTCGATTAAAAAAGCAAAGAGCATACATGTCATCATTCCCCAAAGGTAGGCATGAATGCCTATAGACAATAGACCAAGCAGCGCCAATAGGCTGTAGGCCTTGTTTGAAGACATTTTTTCATGGATGCCTAAATAATAGATGCCAAAAGATGCAATGAGCAGAGCATGCGTCATCAAGGCAGCATGCCCTAGCTTTTTTGTTAGCGCAGGCCAAGTCATGGCAAAAGCTGTAGCGATCAAAGCAGCAAACACAGTTCGTCCACCTAAAGCTCTTATCGTAAAGGTAGCGGCAGCTGCTTGGGTTAAATAGGCAACGCCATGCCAAAGCCCAATATAGTGAAACCCTTCTGGAAGCCATTGGGCAAAGGGCTTAAATAAAAGAGCTGCTATGGGAATGCTGTCTGTAAAAACAAGGCTTGTGCCCTCCGGGTAGCTCAAGCGCTCTGTAATTAACCAGGGGAAACGCCACGTATCTTTGGCAAAGAAAAGCCATCCACTCACATGCTGAGAAGCATCGCCTTCATGAAAAAACCCGCCTTCTCCTAAAAAGAAGCCCAAGGGATAGAGATAGAATAGATAGATCATAGCTAAACCTAAAGTCGCAGCATAGGCAACTTGTGGGCCAGCATCTTCTATAAAAATTTTTTTCACTTTTCCTGGGCAAACTACTGCATAAGCTGCTAGCCATCAATCCATTTTGGCAAAAGAACCCCGCTGGCAACAACGGCTGCTGTTTCGCAGCGCAGCACACGCTCGCCTAGGTGTGCGAGCGTGAAGCCATGCTTTCGAAGAATTGTTCGCTCATCAGCAGACCAGCCGCGCTCGGGCCCGAGCGCAAGAATATAGGGCGTATCCTTCAGCGCTACAGCACCCAGGGAGATGTTGGCCTCGTAAACATCGAGGGCAACGCAACTGGATCTAGGGGAAATTGAAGTCAAAGCATCCGCTAAAGAGGCTGTTCGAACGAGCTCTGGAAAGGTCGTTGCAAAGGCTTGCTCAGCGCCCAGCTTTAAATGCTCCACCCAGCGTTCCTCTTTCCAAAGACTACTTTTGGCATAAGCAGGCTCTCCCTTTTCAGCATCGAAAAACGTTATCTTTTGCACACCCAGGCTGGCTCCGGCCTCAAGGAGCTTTTTTGCTGTTTGAGGTCTTGGCAGTCCCAAAATCCATTCCAGCGGGTACAGAGGCGGAATGCGGGTTTCCCATTCAACTTCGAGCGCTATACCTTGGGCATCATCGCGAACCATCTTTGCATAACCGCGCGGCCCCTGAAGAACCCCGACATAAAGAGGCTGACCGAGGCCTAGACGAAGCGTCCCCCGAATATGCTGAGTGCGAGCGTCTTCTGCTGCAAGCTCGACAAGATCCGATTGACTTTCTACAAGAATAATATTCATAAAAGAAGAGCTTTATATTAGAGAACACAACTCAACCTACATCAACCCTTTACCGCCTTAAATCCATGCTCAGTCTTTGTGAAGAACTGTTTCTTTTTGCCCTCGATGATACCACTGGCCACATGCATGCCCTGCCCGAAAGGGCTCTAGACATTGGGCTCGCTGCTGCCGTCATAATGGGGCTTCACAATAAAAAGCGCCTTCGCTTGAGTCCACCTCACTGTGTCGTCGAAGACACAACTCCAATGGGAGATCCCATTCTAGACGAAACGCTTACAAAAATAGCTTCGCACACCGCAGAGACTTTGGGCGAGAACATCCGGTGGCTTGCAGGTCATGCCCATCACATTCGCTCTGTAACGATTAAAACTTTGATCGAAAAAGGGATCCTCCGCTGCGAAAAAGAAAAGCTTCTTTGGCTCGTCCCTTTTCGCCGGCGTTATCCTGTCGCGGATAATGAAGAGGAAGTTCTCGTTAAAGAACAAATGCGCAAGGTTCTTCTCGAGGGTGCCAAGCCCAACTCCTGGGATATTGACATCATTACTCTAGTCGACGCTTGTGACCTAATGCACACGGTCCTTTCAAGCGAAGAGCTCAAAAAGGCTCGTACTGCCATGGATAAGATTAAAGCCATGGACCCTATTGGGCTTGCAATGGCTGAGTCCATCAATGAGGTGCAACACACCTTCCACGAGGTGGTTGCTCATGGAATGCTCTAATTTTGAGAAGCTGCTAGCGCGGCCTTCGGCCGCTTGATCACAACACTCAGGGACATAACAGAGACAAAGAGCCCGAGGCAGAGCATGCCTAAGCTAATGACTCGCAGCAACATCGGCTGAGCTCCATCCAATGCCATCAAAAAGAGTGCGGCAACAGGGGTTATCAGCATGATGGCTGTTGGGATCAAGGCAAAGGTGTAGCGAATGCCTTGGTCTTTAAGATAGACAATAAAGGTAACCAGCGCGAGGGCTGCCATCAATTGATTGGTTGCCCCAAAGAGAGGCCAAATAGCTCTCCATGCCGGCTCGCCATTGAAGGTTTGGAAAGCAAGAAAACCTGGTATGGCTAAGACGAGCAAAGTACCCGCATAACGACTAAGCAAGCTGGACCAATCGAGCAACTCTTCGAGCAAAAATCGGCAAAGACGCGTGCACGTATCTAAGGAAGTAAGCAGGAAAGTACTCACGGTGAGGGCTGTAAACTCCCGCCCATACTCAAGAGGGATGCCCAGTGCATTGAGAAAAACCGCGGCCCCCGAAGCAAAAATGCCGACAGCATTGCGGTCTTGAAGGTCTGCAGGCGCAAGCACGGCCACCGTCGACATCGCAAAAATAGCGAGGATCCCCTCAAGGAGCATCGAACCATACCCAACACGGCGAATATCAGTCTCACGGCGGACTTGCTTGGAGGTTGTACCACTGGAAACAACACTATGAAATCCACTGCAAGCCCCGCAGGCGACGGTGATGAAGAGGGCAGGAACGAGAAATCCGGGATTGGCTTCCGGGCTGTAAAAGCCTTCGAAAATCGGGGCCTGAACCGGTGCATTGGCAAAAAGAAGCCCCACAATCCCCAGGCCAAGCATAGCATAGAGGAAGGTAGAGCTCAGAAAATCACGGGGTTGAAGGAGCAGATTTACCGGAAGGGTTGCTGCACTGAAGCAGTAAATGAGAACGGCCCATACCCAGAAGTCTTTTCCAAGGTCAGGAGCAGGGAATAGATTGCCCACCCAAAGGCCTGCAAACGTCAACGGGACAAAAACAATAATGGCCTTTTTGATTGAGCCGGTTGCCTTGCGGGTAGCCAAGCCAAATAAAACAGCCATCACAACAAACCAGCCCGAGGCAGTTGCAACCGCAGGCGTCGACTGGAAAGTGTTAGCCGTCAGGTCTAGGGTAACGATAATGAGGTAGGTTAATGCTATGATTAAGAACAGGATAAAAAGACGGGCAGTATTTTCACCAACGAGGGTCCGGGTAGTTTCTGCAACGGAACGCCCACGATTGCGTACCGACATGAGCATGCTGCCAAGGTCGTGCACACCGCCGACAAAAATGGCCCCAAGGAGAATCCAAATCCAGGTGGGGCCAATACCAAAATAAAGGGCAGCTAAAACAGGCCCTACAATCGGGCCCGCCCCTGCGATAGAGGAAAAGTGATGACCAAAAAGAACCGAGGCGCGAGCGGGAACATAGTCTACCCCATCGCTCATAGAACATGCCGGCGTCTCCCGTTCATCATCAAGCTGGCAACGTCGAGTTAAAAAAGCGCCGTAGACCCGGTAGGCCACGGCGCAAAGGATACAAGAAATAATGAGCAGTAAAACCAACATAACGAGGGAGAATCTAGCTCAAGCTAGATCGTGAACGTATTTAAAGGTCAACTCAATGCGCAGAGGAACTTTACCGAATATTTCCATGGATAAGTTTATCGTGATGAGCGCATTGTAAGTGTGTGATGAACTGTGCTGTTGGTGCGGGTAGACGGAATCGAAC
>DCBD01000071.1:4563-4735 GCA_002313355.1 Opitutia bacterium UBA1116
TAGACGGAATCGAACCGACGACACTAGCTTGGAAGGCTAGGGTTTTACCGCTAAACTATACCCGCGGCACTTATGGCGTACAGTGTTTTGATGGCACTGGGTCCGTCAAGCTTTTACTTCATAGAGCCATGGTCTGCTTTTCTAAGGATTTAGGCCGAATCATTTTAAGTCG
>DCBD01000119.1:0-217 GCA_002313355.1 Opitutia bacterium UBA1116
GCGGCAAAAAAACTTCACACAATGGCCCCCCTTGATGCGCTCACATCATCAGCAACCGCCGTCGTTTTAGGTCAAGCTACCGATTTATACACAATCACCCATGGCGGTAAACTCGCCATACAAAGACTAGCAATTTCTTTAAAAGAATTTAATAGTTATTTTAGTGACGAACCTACTACCCCAATAAACACTTAAGGCTCCATTAACTTAAAACATA
>DCBD01000119.1:494-894 GCA_002313355.1 Opitutia bacterium UBA1116
GGGACCACCTAAAGGAATGTTCTTCCCCTACAAGAATAGCAGTCCTTGTCGCAAATATGGCCGTTGCACCTTTCGCATTCACCTATGATGTAGGAGCCAAGGCAGCAAACCTAGCCACAGGAATAACTGAATTAGCACTCGATACCGCAGCATGCCAGCTAAACCCATCTGAAGAAAGCTGCACACCGCACAGAGATCTGAATCCAGATGTTGTCACAATGATTGGTGGCACAGCAGGTGCAATTACAGCGACTTACTTCGCGGCAAAAAAACTTCACACAATGCCCTGCCTTGAAGCGTTCAATTCATTAGGATACGCCGCCTTTCTAGGTCAAGCTGCCGATTTTCACACAATCACCCATGGCGGTAAACTCGGCATACAAAGACTAGCAATTTCTTT
>DCBD01000119.1:1276-6055 GCA_002313355.1 Opitutia bacterium UBA1116
AAGGCTCCATTAACTTAAAACATACATTCATAAACGCCCTCTTCAACTCGAAGGGGCGTTTTTATAACCCCAAACCCTTGTCATTAGGAGTTGAAAGCTCATATAGAACTTATTAAATTCCACAAAAAACCTTCAGTACATCCATTACCTATGCACCTTGAAATTCTAGAATCCCGCCATCTCCTTGCCGCTGGTGAAAACACAGACCACGATGATGACTTTCACTTTACTTCAGACAACCCTACCGATGGTAGTGCTACCTGTATAGGGGATCATTGCGAGGATCTCGGCGCCATAGTCCTCATTGGTGACAACCCCCAAGAACTCGATAAAAACGCACTAACCATTCATACCTCTCAAGATTCAACCAAAGAAAACGCACCCCTGAGAAAGAAAACCCTACACTTCGACTATGAAGAGGGCCTCGAAACGCTTCATAAGATCGATCGCACCCTGCTTGACGGTCTCCTAGCAGGAGCGCAAGGCACAGGGTATGCTTTTGCGAGCGCACTTTTGCTCCCAGTAGCAATCCCCGGAGCCATTGGGTATACGGCCGGCAAATTTATAGGCTTTTACACTATTGAAGACTATTTCTGCAAATACGATGACTATGCCTGCCAAGCCTTCATTGAAGACACAACCGCCTTTGCTGGAGGTCTTATCGGCGGTGGCGTAGGCCTAGGAATGGCCATGATGCTCCCCAACTACACGGTCATTGGCCCACTCCAATACTGGAAAGTCATCAGCCTCTTTGGTGCAACGACCAATGTCGCCTTTGAAGTCCGTGACGTCTACTTCGAAAAGAGAGACTCTCTTCTGACCAAGATGACAAACTTCATGAACCGGGATGGCTAAAGTGTGCCCCCCTCAAAGGCTTTCAACATAAGCAAAAATCTCCGTCTGCCCATACCCACGAGCCATAGTCTCTATGGAAATGGGGCCAGCTAAGCCCTCAGGGAGTAACAAGCTATGATACTTCCCTGCAACATCCACCTCACCTGACGCTATAAGCGCCTTCAACCCCGCAAGATCACCCGCTTGAATGCAGGCCTCCACCTTCAGGCTTTGCGCATAGTAAGGTGCCTGCTTTTTACGCTCCATCATGATAGTCAAAAGATCTCGATCTCCAGGGAAGACGTCTCCCTTCCACCAACGTGCGTGCTCATAGACATTCAGTGTTTCTGCATCAAAAGCTCCCGTATTTTTTAAATCAGCTAAACGCACACGTATAGAGGCTTCCCAGATGCGATCATCAATCTGGGCAATGCGCTCGAAGGCCTCACTCAAAGCACGAAGGTCCACCATAGAGGGATCAAAGACCAGGCGCTCAAACACCGGCACTCCCTGCTTCCCCAAAGTATCTAAGTACTGAACAAGGTAAAAGCAAAGATCATGGTCGACCTTCGCAAAAACATACTTTCCAGGGTGTTCTGCTGAAGGAACAAGCCCAACATTTTTTTTATGCAGGTCATTATCTCCAATAATAATCGCTGCAGCAATGACATCTTCTAGCCCGAAAGCAACCTGCCGCAACAGAAGCATTTGCCCCTGACTTAAACTGGGTAAATCCTCCTTTCCATCCTGTTGCGCCTTAAAGCTGTAAGCGATCAAATCTTCACCTTGCTCACCGAAAAACTCACCCACATTGTGAAAGTTCTCAATAAACTCAGATCCAAGCCTATAACTCCCATCCTCCTGCCTAATAAGTGCCATCGTCGGAGCTCGGCCTCCAAGCATAAGCTTATACAGCCCCCCTGCCAAATAACTCGAAAATTCATAGAAGCCAAAGCGCTCACTCAAAAGCCACCGCTTACCCGTGCTCTTTTGCAGATAAATGTCCTTTTTCTGCCCTTTATCAACAACGTTTCCGCTATACTGAATAAATTCAAAATCCCTATAATCGGTAACATAGCTCATCACCCCCGAACGTTCCTGCCCGAGAAACCCTTGAATACACCAGCCCACCCCCCACAGCACAGCCAAGAGGAGAAGCGCAAGCACAGCAGCCATCCGAGTAACCCATACCATAAATTTTTATATAAAAATAAACCACCCTAAAAATAGAAGAAAAGACATCAGCAAATACATAATTACGCTTAATGTACCCCATAAAACCCTGCATGTCAAAATCGCCAATAAAAGAGTATCAACCCTATCTCAAGATACAGCCATGAGCTTGTAGGCCATTAACAATGAAAGATTAAACAAACACTACTAAAACGATAGTCCCCAAAACAGAAACTCCACAAGCTACAATGACTCTACCAGATTCAAATATAAGCACTTAAAAAACCTTAATTTTCTAATTGAATAATGGTAGAAATCTACAAAGAGCTCGAGTTTACCAAACATAAAAATACTTAAAACCCAATAAGGCCTTAAGCCACCCCTCAATAAGTACATAATTATACTTATTTTTAAAACTAAAATCATGTATATTAATATTTTATATTGAAACAATATATGTTTTACCTCAAGGCTAATAAACATCCACACAAGACCTTAATTAGAGGGCTTTATAAAAATCAATCAGCAATGAATAAAACATAACAAAAACATCAAATATAAAACAAAACATGAAACACACCGCCTACGTAATTAACCACTGGGATCGCTTTCACGAGAATGCCCAGTCCAAAAAAGCCAAAAACTTGGGCTACCGAGTGACACCTTACACCATGAACTCGGGGGCCCATGCCTACATCATGCAGCAGGAAAGCCGGTTCATCGTCTATACGCTCTGGAATATGCTCCTTGAACTCGCTGCCCAATGCCCTCAACGGGGCCTCCTTGCGGATACCTCAGGCCCTATCTCCTCAGGCAAACTCGCCTACCTCATGAGACTCGAGGAAGCCGACATCGAAGAGGCCCTAGAGGTCCTCACCCACCCGGAGGTCTCTTGGGTCAAGGAAATCGAATGCCCGCGCAATCTCATCCCCTCAGGAAGAAGCACCCGAAGTGCCCGTCGCTGGGAAAATGGACCAGAACCTGTTGAGCTAGAGTCTATTGAAGAGGGTCCCGAGCTCTACGCACCCCGTCGCCGCGTTGTGGTAGACCACACTCCAGCTCACATTCAAGCCGCCCCAGAAAGCACGATAGAGACTCCTGAGCCCGCGTGCCCAAGTATTACCGAATTGCCACCACACCCCATGGTCGACCATCCCACAGAAACACCCACGCCCGATGTGGTAGACCACGCCTCAACCCCAGTAAATAACGTGGCCGACCACACAACACCCCCACCTAAAACCCCACCTCACAGACACCCAGACACAGACACCCTTGCCATCCGAAAACAGATCGCCCGCCGATTTTGGGAGACCATCAAGGCACCTCCTGAAACAATGCCCTTACTCGCAGCCTATATTCCACCACCTCAGGGCCCATGATCTATAATTGACAGCATTAGAGATTCATTCCAATGTAACATCTCTATGATTTCTTGGATGCAAAATCTTTTGGAAAAGCACCTTAAGTGGCTTTTCATCGGTCTTTTAGTGGTGATCATCATCGCCTTCGTATTCACCATCGGTGCAGGCCCTGGCCTCGGCGAGCCCGATCCTGAAGCCCAAAAGCGAGACTTTTACGGCTTCAACCTAAATTCCCTTCCAGACATGGAGCACCTCCAACAAGGTGTCTTGGTCAGCCAATTGGTCGATCTTGACCCAGGCGCCATGAACCCTCAAGGCATGGAGATGAAAATGCTCGGCAGAGCCGTGCTTATTCACCTCGCCAATGAGCTCGATGTCCCCAATCCAAACGAGGCACTCCTACGCCAGTACCTCGAAAGCCGCCCTCTTTTCCAAGACAAAGAAACACAGGCCTTTAGCAAAGAAGCTTACGACCGCTTTCTCACCTGGGTACGCAGCAACCCTCAATACAACGAAGAAACGGTGAGTGCTATTTTTGAGGAAAACTTCCGCATCGCTCAGGTCGAAAATGCCCTGGCAACCCCAGGTTATGTACTCCCTTATGAGGCTAAGCTTCAAATGGAACTTCTCCAAACCAAGTGGACACCTGAAATTGCCATGTTCGACTACAGCACTTTCAAGCCAGACATTTCGGTTACGGACGAAGAATTGGAAAATTACTACCAGGCAAACACTTTTGCCTACGAACGTCCGGCAGAGGTTGTACTATCCTACGTCCAATTCTCACCCGAGGCCTTTCTAAACCAACAAGCAGAACCTTCAGTAGAAGAGCTCAAGCGCTTCTACGAGCAAAACCCCATGCGCTTCGCTAAAGAAAATGCCAAGACCGCACCCACGTTCGATAAGGTTGAAAGCGACGTTAAGCGCGCCTACCTACTCGAAAAGGCCCAACGCACTGCAGAGGTTGCCGGCAATGACTTCACCTATGCTCTTTTTGAGCAAAGCATCCCCTACAAGTCCGATGCCTTCGAAAGCCTAATGCAAAACTACCAGCTCAAGCTGCAGTCCTTACCAAGTTTCTCGCAGGAAAACCCACCGACATCCCTCGGGGTCAAACCCGTCTTCATGCGGCAAACCTTCACCCTCGACAGTGAGACTTACTATACAGACCCGCTTCCTGGCAAAGATGGCCTCTACGTCTTCTTCTTTGAAAAGCAGATCCCCGCAAGTATTGCTCCTTTTCGCGAAGTGAAAGACCAGGTTCGCACAAACTACGAAGCTGCCATGAAGAAAAAATCTTTCTCAGAAAAGGGCTTAGCCATTGAGGCAGCTTTCAAACAAGCCATTGCAGCGGGCTCAAGTTTTGAAGCCACCGCCCAAAAGGAAGGCCTCACAACAGAATCCTTTG
>DCBD01000131.1:0-4629 GCA_002313355.1 Opitutia bacterium UBA1116
CCTCACCTTGCTAGAAAATAGTGAAGATCGTTTAGCCTTTGCAGACAGGTTAAAATTATTTAGGGTTCTTGCCTATTCATCCCTAAATACTTACAATCTTTTATATGGACACAAAAATACTCAGTAAAGCAGCTACTGAAGCTCGTGGGCTCGCTATGGACGCCGTTGCAGCGGCAAACTCAGGACATCTTGGCCTCCCCCTCGGCGGGGCAGACATGGCGGCCGTCCTCTTCGGGGACATTCTCCAGGTAAATCCAGACAAGCCCAACTGGCTCAATCGAGACCGCTTTGTCCTATCAGCTGGCCATGGCAGCATGCTCCTCTACGGGTGGCTCCATTTATCCGGCTACGACCTTCCCCTCGAGGAAGTCCGCAACTTTCGGCAGCTACACAGCATCACCCCCGGGCACCCAGAATACGGCGAAACCCCAGGGGTTGAATGCACAACAGGTCCACTCGGGCAAGGCATCGGCAATGCAGTCGGTATGGCCGCAGCAGCCAAAATGGCTGAAGCGCGCTTCAACACAGACAAACACACCCTCTTTGACCACCACATCATTTGCCTCGCTGGAGATGGCTGCATGCAAGAGGGCATCTCTTCAGAAGCTTCTGCTCTTGCAGGGCACTGGGGCCTCGACAATCTCATCCTCATTTACGACTCCAACGAGGTTACCCTCGACGCCCAGGCCGAGAAAACACAAAGCGAAGACACCGCCAAGCGCTATGAAGCTTACGGTTTTGACGTCGTGACTATCGATGGTCACGACATGGAGCTTTTCCGAAAAACCATGATTAAGGCCAAAGAGAGCAACCATGGCAAACCCACTCTCATCATTGCAAAGACCATCATTGGCAAGGGTATTCCAGAGATTGAGGGCAACTTCAAAGCCCACGGAGAAGCCGGCGTTAAGTTTATTGATGCCGCTCGAAAAGCCCTTGGACTTCCTGAAGAGAAGTTTTACGTCTCTAGCGAAGTTAAAGACTACTTCAAGTCGCACAAAGCAAAACTCATTGCTAAATACGACGCTTGGAACACTCAATTTAGTGCCTGGAAAAAGGATCATCCCGACCTTGCTCAAGAACTTGAAGATGCCATACATCACAAGGTACCCAACAACTTGATGGACGGTATACCAGCCTTTCCCGAAGGCAAAGCCATAGCAACACGCTCCGCAGGCGGTGAAGTCCTTCAGCCCTTGGCAAAAGCTGTTCCCATGCTCATCAGCGGCAGCGCAGACCTTCACGGATCCACCAAAAACTTAATTAAAGACTCTGGAGACTTCTCACGCGACAATCACTCCGGCCGAAACTTCCACTGGGGCATTCGCGAGCATGCTATGGGCGCAGCGATGAACGGCATGGCCTACTACGGCCTCTTCCGCCCATCGGGGGCAACCTTTCTCACTTTTTCTGACTACATGCGCCCAGCAGTTCGCCTCGCCTCACTCGCCAAACTTCCTCTATTTTATATCTGGACACATGACTCCGTTGGCGTCGGTGAAGACGGCCCAACCCATGAGCCCGTAGAAACGGTGAACTCTCTTCGCCTTATTCCCAATCTCGACGTCATTCGCCCAGGTGATGCTGAAGAAACAGCCGGCGCTTTTGTTGCAGCTCTAGAGCGCACTAACGCTCCAACCGCGCTTATTTTAAGCCGCCAAAATATCCCCGCTCAAGACGACATTCCACTCAAAGAGCGCAGAGAAGGCACTCTCAAGGGAGCTTACATTGCCAAAAAAGAAAGTTCAGACCTTGAGTGCATCCTCATTGCAACAGGCAGCGAACTTCAACACGCCATGGAAGCTGCCAAGACTCTAGGCGCCGGAACACGCGTCGTCTCCATGCCTTGCATGGAACGCTTTGATCGCCAAAGTGACGATTACAAAGAATCCGTCATCCCTTCAACATGTCATAAGCGTGTTGCCATTGAAGCAGGCGCCACCGGCATGTGGTACAAGTATGTAGGCACTCGTGGTGCGGTTGTCGGCATCGATCGATTTGGCATGAGCGCTCCAGGAAACAGCGTCTTCAAAGAGCTCGGCATCACCGCAGAGCATCTCATCGAAGTCGCAAAAAGCCTTTAAAACGTAGCCGTGAGCATCTTTGAAAAAAGATGCTCACGATTTTGCTTATCCATATAAGTAATAGACAATTGAATGCTATTGTCGGCTGAGTGTTGAATAATGGACAAATCAAGACGCTCTGCCAATAGGGTCGGCCATACCTTTATAACACGCCAACCATCTTCGCTTAAACGCCCAAAGTTTATACTTTCATGCAGTAATGGGTCGACATCCGTAACCGGCTTTGTGCACCGATAGAGGCCAGGCCCCATTTCGAAAGTTGAATCATCATTAAAAATATAAAGTACTGCATCGAGAGACCATGCGCACTCACTCGATACAGTCTCCGACCAACGGTAAAAATATAAGTAAGATCTTCCGCTAGCATCCCTTTTATCCATAGCATCAAGTGTATTTTGAAAAGATCTTGATGCTATATCTTGAGCTATCCAATCCAAAGCCCTTGCTGCATTGTGCCGTGCACGCAACGCTTGCTCTACCTGCGCTTCGTGACTCAAAGACTTTTTAACAAACGAGATAAGGAAGATCGCAAGAATTCCTGTCAGCGCAGTAACACACAATAATTCAACTAACGTAAAGCCCCGCCTCTTCATGAAACTTCTTAATCTAAGTAAGACAAATAACTTACATGCAGAAGCTTATCAGCTTTTTTAACTTCGATCTGATAACGCTTAAAAAAGGAAGCCTCCTCTTTACTTAAGGGCACCAAACTCACCATAAGCGAATCTTGCGATGCTGAGGATCGAAAGGTCTTGAGACCCGGATCATAATAAAGGCCTTCTACAGCATGAGCCTCCAAATCCGGCAGCTGCACTCTCAAAAGTTCAACAGCATCAATCGCATCATATCCCTCTTTTATAGAACGACTCACACGAACTGCCGGAACGAGAATGGACACCACACTTGCAATCGAAAAAACACAGAGCCCAACAGCAAGAACAAGCTCCACCAAACTATAACCTAAAAAGGCAGATCGTTTCTTACTGGTAGCAATAAACTTGTGTGCGCCCATCACTCCCCTGGGTATACATTAAAATAGAGCCAAGCAAACTGCCGGCTCCAGGATTGCCTTCCTTCTCTAAAACATCAGAAGGCACACCGCGCAAAACGCCTGCCCCGGAAACATCCACCATAACGTGGATCGGCGACTCCCCATAAGCATCAACAACCGCAGCAACTGAGCCCGCATCCCGCTTAAGCTCATCTTCAGCAAATTGATAAAAATTGCGGCGGCAAGGATTGTAAGATAATTGAAAATGTTCTTCTCCCCCAAGCGCTTGCAGGGAAAGTGAAGCGACATAGGCCTGAGCTGGCGCGCCCTCAAGAGCCGTTGACTCTGAACTTAAAAAGGTTGGGAAGTATCCATATTCTTGAAAGTACTGCTCTAAAGCAAGGATATGCTGTGACAAACGCGCCTTTGTCTTTGCATCTAGGGCCGCCTTTCGAACATGAGACCCGACGGGAAAAAGGATCGCCGCGAGAATGAGAATGATGGCAATAGTGCTTAACAGCTCAATCAGGGAGAACCCTAAACGACGACGACAAAAATGCATATCTAAAATAAATGTACAGGGATATTGTCTGCTAATGTGCCAGGGTCCCCATCGGGTCCTGAACTTAAAAGCGTGAATGCTACCTCAGAAGAAGAAGGGGCAGCATAGTGATAAGGATGCCCCCAAGGATCCTGAAAAGCCAATGAAGGAAATCCAAGCTCTGCAGCTTGGGTCGCTAAAAAATGCAATGAATCCGGATAATGCCCCCTGTGAACATGATAGACTTCGAGGGCTGAAGCAAGCAATGCACAGTCGTGCTGTGCCCGATGATGATTGCGGTAGTGATCGATGGCACCCCAAGCACCACCTGCAACACCGAGTAAAAGGATAAAAATACCGAGCGTCAGAAGAAGCTCTATCAAGGAAAATCCTTTGCGCATAAGAGGAAAACAATAAAGATAAGCAAGCATTTACATTGATTTTGATCAATAGGCAATGGGAAATAATAGCGCTTCAAATAAGGCTCGACCCCAAAACTTAAGCCCTTAAAATTTTAACAATTACATGCAGACTAATAGACTTAAACATAAAACCCAGCACTTACTTGGGCTTGGGCTCGACAACCAAGACGGGCACAAACGTCTTACCCAAGGAGAAAAGTTTTCCGTTGTTGGAGGATCCCAAGAAACTCACGAAAAGATGACAGAAACCCTGGTCAAAACCATGGAAGACTTAAAAAAACGAGGTAAAGTATTGGAGCAAGCTGAACCACGTGAACTCTCTGATTTATTGCACAAACACGGGCAATCTGAATAGGGAAATTCTACCAAATCAGTGCTTTACGAAATTTTATTTCCTTTCTTGAGGGATACTTAGTTGACAAACTTAGGCAAGCTTCTAGGATTGCATCTCAGTCGCAATTTGCATTAGAATACTATAACATTATGGCTTCAGATAAAGTTCTCAATCTAGACGAAGATACCTTTGACGATGCACTGAAAAGCACGGAAAACCCTGTTTTAGTGGACTTTTGGGCACCTTGGTGTGGTCCT
>DCBD01000131.1:4940-5758 GCA_002313355.1 Opitutia bacterium UBA1116
TTGGGCACCTTGGTGTGGTCCTTGCAAGGCTATTGCTCCTATTCTCGAAGAACTTGCTGAGGAAATGGATGGTAAAGCACAGATTTGCAAGCTTGATGTCGATAATCACCAAGAGGTTGCTAGCCGGTTTAACATTCGTGCGATTCCAACGATTGTCATCTTTAAAAATGGCGAGGCGGTAGACCAAGTCGTCGGTATGACCAACAAAACAGATCTAACAACAAAGTTAGAGTCACACGCTTAATAAAAACAAACGTACTTTGATATTTTAAAAGAAAAAGGCCGTCTAACTCTAGACGGCCTTTTTCTTTTAAAGTAAATTTTTGAAATTGCCTTAAGTCAGCTCAAAACAATGCCCAGAGAAAGGATCAGCCCGTAAAGGACGAGCATTCTCATTGTATTGAAGAGAAGTACCTTAAAGTCTTCCGTTGAGAGAGCAGTAATGAGTGAGTTGGAAAGATAATAAGCATAAGGAAGCAGCAAAAGGGGAAGCAGCACCCAAAAGCGGAATGTAGACACCCATAGCAAGAAGCAAATACCCAAAGCAACATAAAGGCTCGCAGAGAACTGTACTTGCGCGAATTCTCGACCAAAACGAACAGCAAGCGTTTTTTTACCCACTTGACGGTCTGTGTTGATGTCTCGATAGCTGGTGACTACGAGAACATTGACAGCCATAAGCCCATACCCGACACCAACTAAAAACGACTCGTAAGTAAAATGACCTACTTGGACGTAATAAGTCACCATCACGGCAACCAAACCAAAAAAGATAAAAACAAAAAGATCCCCCAGACCGTGATACCCGAGAGGAAACG
>DCBD01000149.1 GCA_002313355.1 Opitutia bacterium UBA1116
GCTGACGCGCATGAGAATGAATAGGCCAAGCAAGCCATTAATCACAAGGGACCCGCTTTTAAGCCAGAAATCGATGATGCTTTCTGAGTATTTGTAGACAAATAAACCTGCAAGTATCGTGAGCAGGCCGAAAATGAATGAGCAGTTGCGCATGACATTCATATTCTGGAGGATTTTCGAGCTTGTTTGCCTTGCGAAGGGTTCCCAAAAGTTACAGTAAAAAACGGTGGAGCCACTGTTGATGCCAGTGTCAATGGAGCTCATGGCTGCAGCTAAAATGCCCACAATGGCTAAACCAAGCAGGCCATTGGGGAACTGGTTTGCAATGAAATAACTAAATACTTCGTCGTTATCGATACCTGTTTGCAGGAGTTCAGGATTTAATTGATAAAAAACAAATAAGCCAACTCCAATGAGCATGAACATGCCGGAGATAACTGGAATACACGTTCCTGCAAACAAGAGACCACCCTGAGCGTGTTTATCTGTCCGTGCGACTAGGTAACGTTGTCCAAAACTTTGGCTAGAGCTGAAGTCTGCGAGTTCTACAAATAGGAAAAACATGAATGCAATGCCTAACGACTGCGTGATGAAGGCGTCATCGTGCATGCCAACGTCGATGATTGACTTTATGTCGGCCCAGTTGAGATTGGATTGTGAGGGAGCTTCAAAAATGCTTTCCCCTATATAGATGAGGGCTAAAACACCTGCAGTGGCTAAGAGGATCGTTTGAAAAAAATCCGTCCATATGACGCCTTCGATGCCGGTCATGTAGGTGTAAAAAATAACAATGAACCCACACACAAGAATGATGCCGCTAACATCAGCCTGGGTGATGTAATGGAGCGCTTGACCGACTAAAAACAAGATGAGCCCGCCGCGCAAAACTTGGTAGGCAATGTAGCACCCCGAAGCATAAAGAGAGATACCGCGGCCAAAGCGGTCATTCAGTAGAGTGTATATGGATGCATCGCGTGTCTTTCTTAGGAATTTGACGAAACATAGAGTGACGATAATAGCTGCCACTAGATGGGTTGAGAGCTTTGCAATGATGGCAGAAATATCTATGGTGTAGCCGAGGACAGGAATGATTAAAAAAGCTACACTGCTTAAGTAAGTGCCTGTGAGAGATGCGCCAACAAGCCACCAAGGCATGTTGCGCCCACCGAGCATCGGGTCTGGGTCTCGAGTGCGGAGACTGAGCACCGAGGTGACAACAATAAGAACACCCAGATAAATCAAGAGAATGCTTAAATTGAATATAGAGGGAATGCTATCCCAGGAGAAGTTATGAAAAAAAAATCATGGCAGCTGTTTTGGCTGATAAATGTACTTAGTTCATTGCTGCTCTAAGCATGCTTTGCGACAAGTTAGTAAAAGTCGTCAAAAGAGGTTGCGTAGCTCGCCCCAATAATTCAAGCAAAAGTTTGAGAGTAATTGGGTTTGTTTTGGGTTAAGTATTCCTGCTCGTATTGCGTCGGTGTTAGGTAGTCTATAGATGAATGAGGGAAGTCTTCGTTATAGTCTTTGGCCCAGCGTTTAAACGCATTTTCTAGCTGCTGATAACGGATCGATCTGCTCACGCGGCCTTGGGACGCCTGTTAATGCCTATGATCATCAAGGGTTCCTTGCTATACATCACACCGTACATCGCCGTGATCTTGGGATTTTTCAGCGTCTCTTCACAGCTGGACAAGCGGCGAGTTTAGGAGATCTACAACCAGATGCTGCAGGCATTACGATCTTAGGCCATGCAGTCGATGCAAACGCACCAAGCATTATAAGTCGATGGGAAACAAATCAGGCGAGACTGTAAGCTAAACCGTCAAGCATGGTCCCAAGGGAGCCTGAAAGACTCTGCACGGTAATCCCAAACGCGCGTTGGCGTGAACATCTTGCCGGGGTTGAGGATGTTCTTTGGGTCTAAAGCGCGCTTGATAGATTGCATTGCTTCAATTTCTGCAGTGCTGTGCTGAAGAGTAAAAAAAGAAGACTTAGCAAGACCAATACCGTGCTCTCCTGAAATAACACCGCCCAGAGCGATAACTTTCTCCATGAGGACTTGAAGGGCTTCTTCAGCACGTTTGCAAGCATCCTCATTCGACCGATGATACATGATGTGAACGTGGAAATTACCGTCTGCAGCGTGGCCAAAGGTAGGTGTTGGAAGATTAAAAGAAGCCCCCAACTCTTGGGTAAATATAAGGAGTGCCTCGTAGCTTTGAGGAGGAATGACAATATCTTCGTTGAGCTTAGCATCCCCAAGCTCAAACATGGCTTGAGAACAAATACGACGTATACGCCAAAGGCGCTCTGCTCCGCCAGCGTCTGCCTCTTCAAAGGCAATGGCCTCGGACTTAGCCCATGCAGACAACTGCTTTCGCTCATCGTCAATGGCCGAAGGATGCCCATCAAGCTCAATTAAAACAAGCGCTTGACCCGGCAAAGATGGAAAAGCTTCCTCCTTTGAATAGCGCTCCGCGCAGGCAACGGTTTGCCTGTCCATAAACTCCAGGGCTGCAGGGAGAAGGCGTGACTCCATCAAGCGGCGTATGGCACTGAGCGCAGCAATTTCATCCTTAAAGGCAACAAGAAACGTATAGCGCGCTTTGGGCTTTGGAATGAGCTTGAGCGTTGCTTCTGTAATAATTCCGAGCATCCCCTCGGAACCGATCCAAAGATCTCGGAGGTTAAAACCTGTTGCGCATTTTTTGAGGGGGGCTCCCCAGCGCACGGGCTCCCCTGTAGGAAGGAAGCCTCGTAAGGCAACGACGTAATCCCGAGTAGTGCCGTACTTGGCAGCACGCAAGCCCCCAGCGTTCGTGGCAATATTGCCACCGATCGTACAAAACTCAGCAGACGAAGGATCCGGAGGGTAGAAAAGCCCTTCTGCCTCAGCGGCACGCTGGAGCGCTGCTGTCCGAACACCTGGGTGCACTTTTGCAAGGCCCAGTGTTGTATCGATATCGATAGACTGCCAATGACTTAAATCTAACACCCAACCACCATGAAGGGGTGTTGTCGCCCCTGTCGCTGCAGAGCCTCCTCCACGCGTAGTGACAGGAACACCATACTTATTAGCAAGACGAAGCATTTCTTTGAGCTCTACCTCATCAGCAGGACGCACGACAGCATCCGGCATAACGGAAAGCCTGAGATTATCCATCGAAGCTGCGTAGCGATCTTCTTTTTTTAGCATGACTGAAGATCCCAAAGAAGAGGTAAGGGCCCCTAAGGCTGCGTTTGACTGAGATGGACTGGCTTTACCCATAAATTCAAGGTTAGGCCAAAGAAAACGCGGAGCCAAGATAGAACTTAAGCTCCGCGTTTAATAGGATGTCTCAGGCGGGCGGAGTTATAGAGGAGACATCTCCTAGTGTGGGGATATGTGTGTAGGTAGGGTTTGCTTTAGACGCTTAGACTATGATGCATAGTCTAATTGTAGAAGTTGTTAGGGGAATCAGAGAAGTCGACCTCGAAAGTAGTGCCTTGACTCGCCTCACTCATGACAGAGATCTTAGCACCGTAGAGCTCGATGATCTTCATTACAATATGAAGACCTGAAATGGACAACCTGGACAGTGGACCGCCTACATTTAAGGCATTGACGTAAGCATCGCTCATACCTTTTCCCTCGTCGCGTATGATTAAGCGGTGACCACTGTCCAGGTTTAACCAGGCGACTCGAACCGGTGAGCCTTGACTGGAATAGCGAAAAGCATTATCCACCAATTCGCGCAAGAGACAGGCGAAATGGTGTTCATCGACCCTTGAAGGAGTCTCGACCATTGTATCAAAATAAAGGTCACCATCGCGATCGTGCTGGTGAGCAATCTTCCTGCTCTCATGGCGAACCACAGAGGCAAGGTACTCTCGATCTAGATGGAGGTCGATACCTCCCATATCTTTCATGAGTTCGAGTTGGGAACACAACAGTGCGGACTTACATGCTTGATTCATGCGGTTGATGATAGATTGTTGCTCCTCAATCAAAGTAGCCAGTTCACGAACAAGCTCCCTAGATTGAGTCGGCGAAGACTCGGAAGATAATGACATTTAAACAAAGGCACTGATAGGTAATGCACATTGCATGCCAATTTTTTTTAAAACAAAAAAAGTTTTTAAAGGCAGACTAGGCTTGATTTTGAAGACGATTAGCCCATGCTCGCGCTAACTCCCATGCACCTTGATATTTAAATCAAGGTTTAAATAGTACTTCAACTAAAGTTAAATTCATGCCTACGCTCTTTGCCTTTGTGTGCGCAGAAGACCCGCTAAGTGAAGGTCTTATTCAAAATACCGAAACGCTCGGACCTATTCTTAAATTACTACAAGGATGCTCTTACAAGCAGGTGTACTTGTTCATGTCCAAAACCGTTGAGAAGGAAGCTTCTGCAATGCTAACGGAAATTAAAAAACGCTTTCCGCAGACATCGGCCTTCATTAAAGAAATCGAACCCATTGAACTTGGTAATTTCTCTCAGGGGGTAACCCATCTTGATAAGGCCTTAAGCGAATGCATGGCCCATGCCCATACCGTTTTTCCTGAGAGTCGTATCGTACTCTACCCGCACTCAGCAAGTATTGAAACAAGAGCAGCTCTTGTCATCCTTGAAAACAAAACGGCAAAACAGTGGGACGCTCTCAAAGCTATCGACACTACACCCGAAGCTGCTTTTGAGACATGGGGGCCTAGCTACACACACAGCATTGCTGAGCCTAAAAGTATTTTCATCGATGATTTACTCGAGGAAGTCGGGCTCATTGGAGAGCACCCTCTTATTCAAAAGGCTGTACAGACAGCAACAGCACTTGCTGAACACGATACCCCTATTCTCATCCAAGGAGAAACAGGAACAGGCAAAGACGTCTTTGCAAAACTCATCCATCGATTAAGCCCACGACATGGCAAGCCATTAATGATTGTCAACTGTGCCACGCTGCCCGAGGCGCTCGCAGAAAGCATTCTCTTCGGTCACGTCAAAGGAGCCTTTACAGGTGCAACTCAAAATCACAAAGGGAAATTTGAAGAAGCTGATGGAGGCACTCTCTTTCTCGATGAGCTTGGAGAACTCTCACCCAACAATCAAAGCAAACTATTGCGCATCATCGAAGATGGAATCATTGAACCGCTTGGGTCTAATACAACGCGCAAAATTAATGTGCGCCTCATCACAGCAACCAATCGCAACTTAACAGAGCGCGTCGAACAGGGGCTCTTCCGTGAAGACCTCTACTACAGGCTGCGCATTGGGGAAATATGGTTACCCCCCTTAAGAGAACGTGCCAGCGACATACCCAAAATTGCGCTCCACTACTTAAAAAGAATTAACCCAAGCCTCAAGGAACCCAAACAGCTCACGCAAGCATCCCTTGAAATGCTTCGCAAGCAAGCATGGCCTGGCAATGTAAGAGATCTGCGCAATGCCATTGAGCGGGCAGCTATGCTCAGCCCATCGAAGCAATTAAGCCCAAGTGAGCTACACAGCCTGTCTCTTTTCTCGGAACAAATGGATACATCCATCCCAAAATTTGAGGATGGTTTTTCCTTAGAAAATTACTTAAGCACACTGCGCCAAAGAATCATCCAAAAAGCCCTTGATCAAAGCGACGGTAA
>DCBD01000111.1 GCA_002313355.1 Opitutia bacterium UBA1116
GGCAAACCTTCATTGCAAGGATGGTCTAACCTAGACACGCTATTTACAGACATGGAGACGGCCGGCATCGGGAAAGTCGTCTTTCAAGGTTGGTACTGGGAACGCCTAGACACCTGCAACTGGCACAATGACTGGCAAGCACGCTGGGCAAAGGAACACCCAGAGAAAATCATCGCCTTGGCCTCCGTTCAGCCGCTCGCTGGCAATATAGCGATCGACAGCTTAAAAAGTGCCTACGATGCCGGACTCCGTGGAATTGGTGAAGTTTTCCCGAAAGCCCAAGGGTTCTCTATGCAAGATGCCACCTGGCTTAAGATGGTTGAATGGGCCATCGAGCACACACTGCCCATCACCCTCCACGTGACAGAGCCCGTCGGCCACACTTACCCAGGCAAGGTGCATGCGCCCTTGAGTGACTACCAATGGCTTGCCGAAACCTACCCAGAGGCAACGCTCATCTTTGCGCACTGGGGCGGACTACTTCCCTTTTATGAACTGAACCATGCATGCCATAAGGCTTTTAAAAATGTCTACTACGACACAGCAGCAAGCCCGCTTCTTTACGAGCCACAAATCTATCAGGCTGTTGTCGATGCGGTAGGTGCAGACAAAGTGCTTTTTGGTTCGGACTATCCCCTTCGCCTCTATCCTCAGGAACAAAGTAGGCCGGACTTCACAAGCATCCTTGAGGAAATTGAAACAAGCCCCCTGAGCGAAGCCAACAAAAGGAAAATCCTCTTTGAAAACGCAGCGCGCATATTCAAATAAACAATGGAGCGACGCCGTACCTTTTTGGGCACTCCCCAATGCACTCTCCATCGACACAGCGCTGATTGCATACCTCTGGCAAAGACTTTTGAGCAAAACCCTGGAGAATCCCTTATCCTCAAGTCAGATCTGGGTGCTCATGCTCTCGACCTGGCTTGTCTACACAGGAGACCGCTGGCTGGATGCTAGGCACTTGAAGCTTAAAACAGTCAGCAGCTACCGCCATGCCCTCTGTCTTCGATTTCGCAAAGCCTACCTATGGACTTGGTGTTGCCTGCTCATTGTAAATGTTGGCATCGCTCTATGCTGCCTCTCTAAACGGGATCTGCTCATGGGAACAGCGCTGCTGATACTGTGCATCGGATACACCAGCTGGACTCAATTCACGCACACTATGCAGGGTTATTTCAAAGAATGGAGTGTATCGATTATTTTTGCGTTGGGCATCTTTATCTTTGTATGCACCCCTAATAGCCCCCGCACGCTCAGCGGCATTCTCTTTGTCTTGCTCACACTCATCTTTTGGTCGAACGCTACCCTGCTTGCCCATTGGGAACGCCCTATAGATGCTAGCCATGCCCATGGATCTCTGGCACACACGGCTCCCAGGCTAACCGCATGCAGCCACTTAGTAGCTCTTGGAACAAGCCTAATGAGCCTGACACTTGTCCCATTCATACCCGAAGCTCGAACTTTTCTGCTCGCACTGGCATTGTCAGGCTTAGGACTCTTTTGCATTCAATGCGCATCGAAAGATAGTGACCATAGAGAACTTCACCGTTGCCTTGCCGATGCTGCACTCCTCAGCCCCTGTTTAGGATTTCTTTAAACCTGACCTGCCTTGCGCCAGCGGTAGAGCGTCGTCGGGTGGACGCCTACCTGGGCTGCTACCCAAGCCAAATCTTCGCCATGCTCTGCCAAAAGCTGCTTGGCCAAAGCCTGCTTACCCTTCCGAGTGGGAAAGACCTGAGGACTTGCAGCGCCCCCCTTTTTTTCAAGTGAAGAGAGCCCTGAGCCAATAGGGTGCGTTTGCTCAGGAACGTCCCACCAGTCTGCACGCATGATGGGCCCATCATAGTGGATGGCAAGGCGCTCTATGACTTGCTTGAGCTCGCGCACATTACCAGGCCAATCGTAGAGTTTAAATTTGTAGATAAGTTGGGGATCAAACTGATCGAAGTGCTTTCCCATGCGCTCGGCAGCACCCTCTAAAAAGAAATGCGCAAGGTCGGGAATGTCATCCAGACGCTGGCGCAGAGGGGGAGCCTGGAGCACAATCTCTGAAAGACGGTAGTAAAGATCCATGCGAAAACGCCCCTCTTCAGCGGCAATTTTAAGATTGCGATTAGTCGCTGAGATAACGCGTACGTTGCACGTGTACTCTTTAGTGCTTCCTACGCGGCGCGCTACCCGCGTTTCTAAGAAGCGCAAAAGCTTGGGTTGGAGACTCATACTCATCTCTCCAATCTCGTCTAAAAAGAGTGTGCCCCCAGAGGCTTCTTCGACAAGGCCCGCTTTCGCGCGATCGGCCCCCGTATAAGCGCCTTTTTCCGCACCGAAAAACTCGGACTCCAGCAGGTCTGCAGGAATGGCTGCGCAATTAACCGGGACAAATGGCTCACGCCCCGAGGCTGCGTGGATCGCTTCTGCTATGCGTTCTTTGCCTGTTCCCGACTCGCCCGTCACGAGGACGGCAGCATCCGTTGGCCCAATGCGTTTGATCGAATCCCGGATAGCCTGCATGGCATGGGAGCGGCCGATTAAATTTTGCCATTGGCGGCGGATTTGCTGACCACCGTACAGTTGACACCAAAGCTTTTGGGCCTCAATCGACGCTTCGAGAGCACTTTCCCAGCGGTCGTCACCATCCTCTTCGTTGAGGACATCATAAGCACCATCGTGAGCGGCTTTCATAATCTCGCGTGACTGAAGCCCCGACCCAAAAACAATGTAATAACGGCCAGACTGGGCTAACTTCACCCTCATATCCGACCAACCCTTGACATCAAGCTCTGAAAAAGGAACTAAATAGACAAGATCTGCAGAATGGCGCCCCAGGGCCTGCACGGATGTTACATCTTCAAGCTGAATCGTTGCTTGAAGCGCTTGTAGACGCTTTAAGATAGGTGCTGGGGGCTTTGGGGTAAGGAGGGCTACTTTCATCGGCGCAATGCAAGTAAAACAGAGCCTTTACCCTAGAGATCAAGCCCTTGCAACGCAACTTATTTTACAGACTGACTAGTAAGACTTTGCAAAAATCACCCGCCTGGGGCTTGGCTTACCCGTAAAGGGACAGATGCCTGAAGCTTCCTCGCCCTGAAGCGGTATGCAACGCACGGTGACCTTAAGGTCTTTTTTGAGCCGCTCTTCGACCTCTGGGTCATAGGCCCAGTGCGTGAGCGCAAACCCGCCGTGTAAAGCACTGACATCGTCTTCCTTTTGGGAAAAGAATTGATAAAAGTCATCCCGTGTGTCGATTTTGACCGTATGAGCCTCACGAAAAGCTTGAGCCTCTTTATAAAGGTTGGACTGCATTTCATCGAGAACCTCGTGAAGGGTGCTGACAAAAAGATCTCGCGATTGGCTGGCACGTTCTTTAGGGCCCTTATCGCGACGACCAACGTAAAGGGCATTTTCAGCAACTTCACGGGGGCCGACTTCAACATAGAGCGGGACGCCTTTTTTAATCCATTGCCACATCTTTTCACCCCCGCGCAAATCACGTGCATCGACCTCAACCTCGATACGGCGGCCGTGATAAGTCTGCTCGCCGAGTTCTTGCTTTAAGCTATGGCAATAGTCGAGGATCTCGTTTTCATCAGCCTCTTTGTGCAAGACAGGCAAGAGTACGACATGTGTGGGTGCAAGACGTGGAGGCATCCGAAGCCCATCGTCGTCCCCATGGACCATCACAAGGGCTCCGATTAAGCGGGTTGTAATGCCCCAAGACGTTGTCCAAGCGTAGGCCTTATTGCCTTCTCGATCTAAAAACTGAATATCACTGGCTTTCGAAAAATGTTGGCCAAGAAAATGCGACGTCCCAGCTTGGAGCGCTTTACAGTCCTGCATTAAAGCCTCGATCGTATAGGTTGAAACAGCGCCCGGAAAGCGTTCGCTCTCGGTCTTTTCTCCCTTAATGACAGGAACAGCCATGTAGTTCTCAACAAAGTCAGCATAGACATCGAGCATCTTGAGTGTTTCTTCGACGGCCTCGTCTTCAGTCGCATGAACCGTATGCCCTTCTTGCCATAAAAACTCTGTCGTCCTTAAGAACATACGCGTGCGCATTTCCCAGCGGACGACATTGGCCCACTGATTGATAAGAAGGGGCAAATCGCGATAAGACTGGACCCAGCGTGAATACATCTCGCCAATGATAGTCTCCGAAGTGGGTCTGACGATAAGCGGCTCCTCCAGGGGTGATGCAGGAACGAGCTCTCCATCAGGGCCTGCTTCAAGCCGTGAATGGGTAACGACAGCGCACTCCTTGGCAAAGCCATCGACATGTTTGGCTTCTTTTTCTAAAAAGCTTTTGGGAATAAACAGGGGGAAATAGGCATTTTTGTGGCCCGTTGCCTTTATCATCCCATCGAGGCCTGCCTGCATGTTTTCCCAAAGCGCGTACCCCCAAGGCTTAATGACCATGCACCCGCGCACAGGGCTCAGCTCGGCCAAATCTGCAGCACGAACGACTTGCTGATACCACTCAGGGTAATCTTCGGTGCGTCTAGGGGAAATCGCGTTTTTCTTTTTGCCTGACATGGTCTTGATGTGATAAATTCAAGCCCCACAAAGACAAGCGCAAAAAGTCACCGATCACCGATGCTGCACCTCCCTAGCACCTGCCCTGAGCTCAAAACCAAGCGCCTCTTGCTACGGCCTTTCGTCCTAGAGGACGCTCCACGCGTTACCGAAATTGCTCAGGATAGGGAAGTTGCCGATACAACACAGTCCATCCCGCACCCCTACACGATTGAAGATGCCCGCAACTGGATACTCCCCCAATATCGGGATACTCAAGAAGGGCGACTCTACACTTGGGCCATCACCCTTCAATCGAGCCAGGAAATTATCGGAGCTACCAATCTAGAGATCCACGCACAGTACCGATGGGCAGACCTCGGCTACTGGCTGGGGAAAAATTATTGGGGACAAGGCTACGCGACAGAGTCTGCACGATGCCTCTTAGAGTACAGCTTTAAGGTCCTGCAGGTACACCGTGTCCAGGCCTACCACATGAGCCGAAATGCTCCCTCGGGACGGGTCTTACAAAAACTCAATATGCGCTACGAGGGGACACGCCGCCAGGCAATGATCAAATGGGGTATTTTCGAAGATCTTGACTACTACGCCATTTTACGCGACAAATATCTGAGACACTAAGCCTCCCTCAGCGCACTTTCGCCTCGCCTCCCCACAGGACCATTACTAGGCATCTTAGATACTTAGACGTCTTGTTTATTCTCAAAATCTATGCAGCACGATGCAAGAAACTTCGTTTGACCAACTCCCTGAAGAGGGCAAAAGCCTCCTACAAGCAGCCTCTGATGCCAAAGAACATGCCTATAATCCTTACTCAGGGTTTTATGTCGGCACGGCTCTACTCACCCTAGACAACGAGATCATCACTGGCTGCAACACAGAAAACGCCTCTTACGGCTGCACAATCTGCGCCGAACGGGCTGCTTTGCTCAAAGCTAACAGCGAGGGGAAACGCCAATTCAAAGCCGCCGCGATCGTAGCTCGCGGCAAAGACTTTGACACACAAGAAGTGACAGCTCCCTGTGGTGCATGCCGCCAAATGCTTTTTGAAGCCTCGCAGCTTGGCAATGGGGATCTCATCCTTTATCTCGCTACGACAACATTCGACAAAGTTGTCGTTACGAGCATTCAAGAGCTATTTCCCCTCGGCTTCGGCCCGAAAGATCTTGGGGTTGATGTCCGCCCTTACATCAAAACATCTCAGTAATCAACAAATGAAACGGACTCTGCTCATCCTTCAAGGGTTGATTGCGGCGATAATCGGCATAGGGGCCTTTTGTGGCCTTTGGCGCTCAGGCTTTGACCTTGAAGCGCTCCTTGGCCATGCACAAGAAACACCCCCCTATCTCTTCTTTCTCGTCATGGCGATACTCCCACTTGTTGGCTTTCCGGTCTCGCTCCTCTACCTCTATGCAGGGATCGCCTTTACCCCTCCCTTTGCATTTGTGCTCACCATGGTAGGGGTTGCCGGCAATCTGCTCCTTAGCTTTGCCCTCACACACTCGATCCTCCATGCACCCCTAGAGGCATGCGCCCAAAGCCTCGGTTACAAGCTACCCAAGATTCCCCAACACCACTACTGGAAGGCCACTTTTTTGATTCGCCTCCTCCCTGCAACGCCCTTTTTCATTCAAAATTACCTCTTAGCACTCACTCACCTTCCTCTAAAGCTCTTCTTTTGGCCAGCACTCGCCATACAGGCCGGCTTTGCTGCAGCTTTCATTTTTCTTGGAGAATCCTTTGCTCGCGAGAATCTCAGTTACGTTCTCACGGCATTTGTCGGGATTTTCATCATTATGCTCAGCCTACAAGCCCTCCGGCATAAAAGGAAATCCCGCATGCCAGGCAACAATAATGGTTCTCAAGTAGATAACCAATAACAACCTAGGGAAATAGGCCCAAAAAATATGGCCGAAGAATGGATTTATTTTGTAATTTCGGCTATATTATTATTGAAGCTTAGAATCATTATTATTACAAATCGCCTCTTCATCTGATGAAACTGCCCGAAACAGCTAAAAATAGACTCGAGGACGCCCTCAAACAACTAAACTTACGCCCTACCCAACAGCGTGAGCACGTGTTTGCCGTCCTCCTCTCTGAGCGGGATCATCCCACGGCCGATGAAGTCTACGTACGCGCCAAAAAAAGCATGCCAAGCATTTCACTGGCAACCGTTTACAATTGTCTGGAGATTCTGGTTTCCTGCAAGCTGGTCAAACAGGTAAATTTTGACCGTGAGCCCACACGTTACTGCCCCAACCTCGCCGAACACGCTCATTTCCACTGTAATGACTCGCATCGTGTCTACGATGTCGACCTCCCCCAGGATCTACTTAATTCCCTAAAATCCGTTTTGCCGAAGGGCTATGAGGCCTCCAAGGTTGAGCTCTCCTTCCACGGCACTCGCGTAGATACAACACCCAGCAAATAAACTTTTAATCCATCTATGAACGCACTGAATATCCAAGATCTCAACGTTAACATTGAAGGGAAGCCTATCTTAAAGAATTTCTCCCTGACGGTTCCCAAAGGAGAAGTTCATGCCCTCATGGGCCCCAATGGCACCGGCAAAAGCACGCTTGCAAAAGCACTCGCTGGGCATGAAGCCTACGAGATCACAGGCGGCAAAGCCCTCCTTGATGGGGCAGATCTTGTCGGCCTTGAGCCTGACGAAATCGCCCGAGCAGGGCTCTTCATGGCGTTTCAATACCCAAGCGAGATCCCTGGGGTAAGCATTGCTAACTTTATCCGTGCAGCCATCCAAGCCCGCCTGCCCGAAGGTGAAAATCTCCAAGCCACGGCTTACTATAAGGAGCTCTACGACAAAATGGACGCCTTAGCGATTGACCGCAAGTTCACAAGCCGCGCCGTCAACGAGGGCTTCTCTGGCGGCGAAAAGAAGCGCTGCGAAATTTTACAAATGATGATGCTAAAGCCCGCTTATGCCATCCTCGACGAGACGGATAGCGGCCTAGACATCGACGCCCTCAAAATCGTCTCTCAAGGTGTCAACGCAATGCGCGGGCCTGACATGGGCACTTTAATCATCACCCACTACCAACGCCTGCTCAACTACATCCAGCCCGATAAAGTCCACGTCATGTGGGACGGGCGTATCGTTCGCAGCGGCGGCAAAGAACTTGCCCTCGAGCTTGAAGAAAAAGGCTACGACTGGGTCAAAGAGGAGCTCGCTGCAGCCACGGCCTAAGGAGAAAGCACGCCATGCAAGAGAAACCATCCATCGATATCGACCGCAGCAAGGGAGATTTCCACTACGAGACGGACTATGCCTACGACGCTGGCCTAGGCCTCTCGGAAAAAACGGTCAATTACATCGCTGATGTCAAGGAGGAGGACGACTGGATTCGCGACTTCCGCCTCAAAGCCTTACGCATATTTCAAGAGAAGCCTCTCCCAACACACTGGGCTTCCGAGGACCTTCTCTCCATTAATTTTGACAAAATCCGCTACTACCTATCCAAAGGGCAGCAGCCGAGCAGAACCTGGGAAGAAGTCCCCGATGACATCAAGAAGACCTTCGAGCGTCTTGGCATCCCCGAGCAAGAACGTAAGTTTCTCGCTGGTGTCGAAGCACAGTTTGACAGTGAGGCAGCTTACTCCCGCATGAAAGACAACCTCGCTAAAGACGGTGTTATTTTTGTCGGCTCTACCGAGGGCCTCATGAAGCATCCTGAGATTTTCCGCAAGTTCTTTGGCAAAGTCATCCCAACTGGAGACAACAAGTTCAGCGCTCTTAACAGCGCCGTCTTCAGTGGTGGAAGCTTCATCTACATTCCCCCAGGCGTTAAAGTCAAACAACCCCTGCAGGCCTATTTCCGGATCAACGCTGAGAACTTCGGCCAGTTCGAGCGCACGCTCATCATCGCAGATGAAGGTGCCGAGGTAACTTACATGGAAGGCTGCACGGCTCCCAAGTTCGAAACCACGACCCTGCACTCAGCTGTAGTTGAGCTTGTTGCCCTCAAAGGCGCTAAAATTCAATACATCACGGTTCAAAATTGGTCTAACAATGTCTTTAACCTCGTCACAAAACGCGGTCTTGCAGAAGAGGAAGCTGAGATCCGCTGGATAGACTGCAACATAGGTTCTCGCCTCACGATGAAGTATCCAGGCGTTATCCTCAAAGGCCGCAAGGCCCGCGGCGAAGTGCTCTCGATTGCCCTCGCAGGTGACGGTCAACACCAAGACACAGGCGCCAAGATGATCCACGCTGCAGACGAAACGAGCTCCAACATCATTGCTAAATCCATTAGCCTTGGGACGGGGCGTTCTTCTTATCGAGGGCTTGTACACATCCCCAAGCATCTCAAAAACTGCAAGAACAACACCGAGTGTGATGCATTACTCATCAACAGCAACAGCCGCACGGACACGTATCCTGCTATTGATGTTCGTGGCGAGCGCAACTCTGTCCAGCACGAGGCCAGTGTTTCCAAAGTCAGTGCTGAACAAATTTTCTACATGCAACAACGAGGCCTCTCCGAAGCTGAAGCCATGAGCCTGAGCGTCAACGGCTTCATCAATGATCTTGTCCGCGAATTCCCGATGGAATACAGTGTTGAGCTCAAGCGCCTCATCGAGCTCGAAATGGAAGGATCCGTCGGTTAATTTAAACTTCTCATGCAGGTCATGTTAATGCACCAAGACACTTCATCAGCACCCACAACGACTCAGGTGGACATTCTTTCAGGCGATACCTTCCAAAAACACCAAGCATCGATGCCAAGCAATGCATGGATGCAGGCTCAGCAAGCCGCGGCTTGGAACACCTTCAAATCACTTCCAATGCCCAAGCGCACAGAGGAGCGCTGGCGCTTTGCACAGACGGTGGGCCTCAGCCTAGAGGGGTATACACTCCAAGATAAGCCGGCTGATGCTGAAGCTATACTCGCTCAGTCAGCCCACCTTGAAGACTATGCAGGGCGGCTCATCTTTGCCGATGGGCACCTTCTCGCCAAAGATGCTATCTCAGAAGAGCTTGCCGCCCAAGGCGTCCTCTGGCTCTCCCTAGAAGAGGCTCTCCACAGCAAACCTGAGCTTCTCGAGCGCTACCTTTTCTCCCTTTCCACTCAATTGGGCTCCGATAAGTTTGAAGCACTCGGCCGCGCCTATGCACGCGCAGGAAGCATTCTTTACGTACCCAAGGATGTGCAGGTAAAAAGCCCTTTTGTTGCCTATCACTGGGCGTCTCAAGAAGGAGCTTCAATCTTCCCACAAACGTTAATTATCGCTGAAACAACAAGCCAAGTAAGCCTGGTAGACTTTTATCTATCTGCATCTGGCGCGCCCGCTCTTGCTTGTGGGTCCAGCCATGTTCACGCAGGCCCCGGCGCAAAAGTCTTCCGCAAGAGCATTCAAAATTGGAGCCGCAAGACACACTCCTTCCAATCCGACACGCACACTACAGAGCGCGATGCTGAGCTCTACTCCCTCGCCGTCCACCTTGGAGGTGAATACGCCCGTTTTGAGAATGATGTCGAAATCACAGGTGCTGGTAGCCACGCAAAGCTCTATTCTTTGACCGTTGCTGACGACAAGCAAATGTTCGACCAACGCTCACTGCAGCGCCACCAGGCACCCAACGCCACGTCAGACCTACTTTATAAAAATGCACTCTGCGACACCGCAAAGACGATTTTCTCAGGCATGATCTGCGTTGGCAAACAAGCCCAACAAACAGACGCTTACCAAACAAATCGTAACCTGTTACTCAATCCTTCAGCAGAAGCTATCTCGCTACCGGGCCTGGAAATCGAAGCCAACGACGTCAAATGCTCCCACGGCTCAACGAGCGGGCAAATCGACGAATCAGAACTTTTCTATATGCTCGCCCGAGGCATCCCCAAACCTGTGGCTCAAAAGCTGCTTACCTTCGGCTTCTTTGAAGAAGTCATCGCAAAAGTGGATGACCCTGCCTTGGCAGACAATCTACGCCTCATGGTCGAAGAAAAATTCGCCACGCGCGAGCATTAAACCCTCATGAATGTATCCGAAGAACGTCTTTTAACACGCGATTGTGAATCCACAGTCATCCCAGCGGGGGATACCATCAACCTCCCTGCAGGAACAAAAGTAACCATTACGCATCGCCTAGGCGGAAACTTCACAGTCGTCTGTGAGTACGGGATGTTCCGAATCACAGGCAAGGATGCTGATGCCCTCGGTGAAGAAACGCCTTTAGCAGCAGAAGCCCCTGCCCAAGATGAAGCACCCCATGAAGGGCCTCCGAACACCGAACGCCTTTGGGAACAGCTTAAGACCGTTTACGACCCTGAAATTCCAGTCAACATTGTCGACCTTGGCCTTGTTTATTCACTCGAAGTGAATGAGCCTGAGCCGGGCAAATACGCTGTCGACGTTGCAATGACACTCACCGCTCCTGGCTGCGGCATGGGCCCTGCCATTGCAGAGGATGCCAAGCAACGCTTGATCAGCGTTCCCGGAGTTAGCGATGCTCGCGTAGAGCTCATCTGGGACCCTCCGTGGACCCAAGACATGATCTCCGAAGAGGGGAAAATGGAATTAGGTCTCATTTAGACTTCCCAGCAATCCCAAAATTATAACTCGCCTTTTTAAAAAAACTATTCCATTGTGAACACACTATGGCTGATAACGACGAGAACGATCCTAAAGCAAAATCCACACCTTTAAGCGAAGAAATCCAGCGCACATTTCTCAAAGAACGCAAGGTCTTCTTCTGGGGTGAAGTGCGAGATGAAACCTGCAGTGAGGCCATCAACACCCTACTTTACCTAGAAGCCAAGGACCCTGGCAAAGAAATCAAATTTTACATCAACTCCCCGGGAGGTTCTGTCACAGCAGGCATGGCTGTTTATGACACTATCAAGCTCATGAAATCCCCTGTAACAACCATTGTTACAGGTATGGCTGCCAGTATGGGCTCTGTGTTTCTCTGCGCAGGAAAAAAGGGCAGGCGCTTTTTATTTCCCCACGCACGGGTTCTCATCCACCAGCCTCTCATTGCAGGTCGCATTGTAGCCCCTGCTGTGGACATCAACATTCACGCCCAAGAAATTGAGCGCCAACGCAAAGAGATCAACCAAATCATCCAAGAGGCCTCCGGGCAACCTTTCGAAAAAGTCGAAAAAGACACCGATCGAGACTTTTACATGAACCCTGAAGAAGCCATCAAGTACGGCCTTGCCGATGCTGTCATCAAGCCGGAAGATCTTTAAGCTCTAATAAACGTCGAAACACGTACTTCCTTTCAATAAAAAGGCCTCCGATGACGGAGGCTTTTTTATTGATCAAATTCAAGCGACCCAGTGAAACGACCCAGCTCACTTGTCCTCTTGAGCTTTCGGCACTCCCTCAGAAGCTCCAAGGCGCATACCCCACTGACGCACAAGGTCTTCTTCATTAAAGTGCTTCGCCGAAGCAACCGCTGCTTTCAGTATGCTCTGCGTCATTGCATCCCGCTTCGAAACACTCAGCAGCAAATGCCTGAAAATAGCCAGCGCCTCCTCTTTGGCATTCAATTCTGTCAAAAAAACAGCAGCATCCCGGGCCAGAGCAATACTTTCTCCTACAAAATGGGGCCGCTGAGCAACAAACTCTAATACTTCTATTGCCTTGTCAGGAGCACCCAACTTTACTTGAAGATATGCCGTTTTGAGCGCCAAAGCAATACTCGGCGTCCTCGTCAAGTATGCCATAGCAAAGGCCAGTGCTTGGCTGTCTTTTCCTGCTTGTTCGAGGAGATTCATCTTGCGAATCACAGCATATTCAGCATTCGGAGGGTTTTCTCCTGCTTGAATCATAAGCAGCTGCGTGCCTAAGGAGACTTTAAACGGTCGATAGAGGGGATCTCCAACAACAATTGCCTGCCAGCTAAGGAAAGGTGTTGCATAGTAAGCTGCTTCACCAAGCTCCATGCCCTTAAACAAGGCCTCAGTAAACAAATCTGGCCGATGCGCAGCATCAAGATAGGGTTCATAGACATAGCCCATTGTCCCCGTAACCCCTTTTGTAACTAGAGGCCCCACCCAGTAGTGTTCCTCCATGCGCAGTGTTCTCGACGAAAAACTATGCAAATGAAAGGCCAATGCCCCTGAAGGAAACAAAAGATAAGGGCTCGCCAAAGCACCTTTGGGGTGCATAGACCACCACCCGAAATAAAAAATAGGCGCATCAAAACGCGCATCTTCGGGGAACAGTTCTTTATCTTCATCATAAGTGACATCAAATCCATGGGATTCAAAGAGCTTCCCGGCAGCGATCATCCATTCATTGCCTCGATCATAAGGCCCGCCCAAGTCAATATAAACACGCCCCAACGCACCCCATTGTTCAGCCTGAAGAGCGTGATCAATTAAGGCTTGAGCGCTCATGAGCGTAGGCCCGTCAAGACGTGCCACACGAACAATGGCATTATTCATCTGCAAACGCACTTTACGAGCTATATACATCGGATTTTCGAGCAGACGCTTATCAACTCGAACCATCGAGCTTGGGTATCGCATTAACTTGTCTGGCTCATCAAGGTCAAACAGTGGATTGGGCAAGACCCAGCTAACCGATGTTTCAGGCTGAGCGAGCAAGGTGAGCTCGGAGTCCACCGAAGCGCTATTATTATTTAAATGTTGCTCTTCAGGTGGAAAGGCCCGTTCAGCATCCGTCAAAAATGTAGGTTCATGCTTAATCTTTAAGGGCACCCCGCGACACAACACAAGGTAGTCTATCGATGTACCCTGACACTGAGCCTGCACACGACCGGCACGATCTTTTTCTACAGTGAGCGCCCCTTCAATCCAGCCTTTTTCAATCAAATGCGTCGCCAAAGGGTTGTATAGCTGCTCAACAAACTCAGACCATGTGATCTCTTCCTCGCGAGGCATGTTGAAGGCAATGATATTTTTTTTGGGTATGCCGCGCTTCTCACTGTAATACTCGGCCAAGCGAAGCGACTCCGAATCGCGCTTGTTAGCCACAATCAAGACCTTTGCCGGATCTCCCGCTAGCGCAACCCACGAGCTCAGGCACATAAGCCCTGCAATTAAAGAGTGTTTCAACACTTTCATAATTAATGCCACAACCTTATCTACGAACACGATTCAAAGCCATTTGGTAAGCAATAATCCCATCGGCAATGCGCTCTGCCATTTTATCCCTATAGGCCGCACTACCCAAATTACGAGCCTCTGTATCATTGCTTAAAAAACCGCCTTCAATGAGAATTCCAGGACATTGAAGATCTTTTAGAACCGCAAATCGGGCATGTTTAAGACCACGATCAGGAACACTCATACCCTGTGCAAGCGACCGCTGGACATAATAACCAAGCAGTGCATTCCAAGAATCGTAGCGATTGCCAGCGTACGTCTTGTTATCAGCGGCTACTTTTTTGTCACGACTGGTGGACGCCTGGCCTGGCAAAGTTAAAACATAGGTCTCCACACCGGCGGCCTTGACATTTTGAGCAGCATTAAAATGGAGACTCACGAAAAGATCTGCATTCACCCTGTTTGCTTTACGGCTGCGGTCGCTTAAAGCGACGAATTCATCGCGACTGCGCGTCAACGTGACTCGATAACCACGGGCCTCGAGGCGCTTTTGTAATTTTCGAGTTAAATCTAAGGCGAGGTTCTTTTCTTTAAGCTTATAGCGCTTACTCTCTGTCCCCTGGTCTTTACCCCCATGGCCTGCATCGAGCACAATGTGATAGAGCTTGGGCGGGTTAGCAGACTTTTCCGGGTATAAAATGGGCAGGATCAGGCGCTCGTAGTCAAGCCGTGAGACATAAAAACGCCCTCCCCTTAAAACAACAGGCGCTCCAAGAAACACTCGCGTTCCATTCAAAGAAAAGCCCTTGTCATGGACTTTAAAAGTCAGCGTATTTTTTTTGTTCGAGAGACGCACCTCTTTATTGAGCTGAACGACTCGATACTGCATCTTCAAGGCTCGCCCAAGATCGCGGACACTCATATAACGATCACCGTGGATCGTAATGTCTGCAAATGAAGAGCTCAGCGCCAAAAACAAGAGGCCATAAACCAGCACAAGAAGGCGCTGCTTTCTCCCGAGTGCTGATTGAAGCAAGGTCATCTTCTCTCAACTCGGCTTAATAGAAAAAGCCTTTACGCTTCGTCAGCTGAGTCGTCAACATCGTCGAGATGCTCAGGCCCTTCATCCTCAACAGTTTTTTTGAACTTAGGTTTTCTGCGACCAGCAGGCAGTGGTGTAAGTGTAACGATGATGTTTCGCCCAACGAGCTTAGGCTCATTATCCGCAGTACCCATGCCTTCCAGATCAGCGATGGCACGTTTGATAATTTCAAACCCAAGCTCTGTACGCTGAAGCTCGCGACCTCGAAACATCAAAGTGAGCTTGAGCTTGTTGCCCTTACCCAAGAACTCCTCAGCATGACGAACTTTGAATTCATAGTCATGATCGTCGATATGGGTGCGGAATTTAATTTCCTTGAGCTTGGTTGATGCAGATTTACTGTCTTTACTTTTCTTGCTCTGCTCGTACATGAACTTGCCATAATCTAAAATACGGCAAACAGGTGGACGTGCTGTAGGAGAAATCTCAACCAAATCTAGGCCACACTTTTTAGCGAGTGCAAGCGCTTCGCTTGTTGCCAAAATGCCGATTTGCTGGCCGTCAGGCCCAATGACACGAATTTCCGGGACCCGAATCCTTTCATTTTTGCGATGCTTAGGAGAATTGAATTTTCTGCGGAAGGGAGGGCGTTTGCCTCCAAAGGATGGTTTCGGCATTCAGGCGTATTCTTTAGAGATTAATGACTCAGTGTTTATGGTTTTCAAGGACTGGCAGAGACCCCCACCAGTTCTAAGCATGATGAGGCATGGGCTTTCTCATGACAAATCTTTTTTCCTGAGTATTGCAAGATTCCTCATACGCTGAAACTCTCTCCACAAGAGCAACTCGATGTTGCATTTGGGTTATGAAACTTAAAGCCACCCCCCACTAAAGCTGAAGAATAGTCTAACTCTGAACCTTTTAGGTAAAGGGCACTCTTACTATCGATGAGAAGAGGCACCCCCGATGAAAATACGAGAATATCCCCCTTACGGGCGGATTCAACAAACTTAAGCTTATAAGAGAGCCCATTGCAGCCACCTCCTGAGATACCCAGGCGCAAAAACTGTGCTGAAGCGCTTTCGCGCTCGCTCAGCTTCATGGCTTGAGCCCCCGCCTCAAGCGTGAGCTTGACTAAACGCTCATCCCCTTGACGTACTCCCTCTGGAAGCTGAGTGATATCAGGTGTTTGCATGCCCTCCCATAGAATAAATCACCCCCGACTTAGCAAGCCCTAAGGAGCATCACAATACTCACCATACCACCACATAATCCCCAAAAATATAAGCCAACCATACAGGACATCCTCCTCCTCATTGAATTGCTGGTCAGGCTGTCCATCATCGTCTCCAGCATAAGCTAGCTGGACAGGAGAAACAAACAAAAGGGCCATAATAACGAAGAGGGTAAGGATGCTTTTCATAATGATATAATTTAATGAAAATGGACACTCAGGCAATTCTAGAGCCTAGAAAAATGTGGTCGACCACACTCAGGATAAAACATAAGTTGCTAATTGTAAATAATTTGAAAAAACACAACGTGTGGTAGGACACAGTCCGGCGACAAGGCGTACCCGGCAAGCCTGAACCGTGGTCGACCATAGTACGGACAGGGGTAGGGCTGTGTCCTACCACACTTGGAAGACTCCCATAGCTCAGTAATGGCATAGCCCCAAGAAAGGTCTTTGTAAATATATGGGTGAGTAATTCGTGCATTATATATAATTTTATAAACTAATATCACATGTAATTTTATCTGGTCTTATTTCAATGAAAATCAGCTATATACATAAATATAAATCATAAAATAAGTAGTTTTATTCAAAAATTTCATTAAAACAGAAAGGAAAGAAGCCCATTGAAGGCTACGAGAAGCTCGATGAAGCAAGCTTTTGTTGAAATAATATTTTGTAATGCATTGTAGATGTGCGACTTGTTCTTGCCAAGGGTTCATCTTTCTACAAGATGGTTAGCTCCGCCACTCTGCTATGCACCAACGTGAACATATCCTGGGCCTACCCTTCTTTGCCGATAAACTCCCCAAGGCACTGAACCGGCTCAAAGAAGGGGGCCTTCTAACGGCCCCAGCCGCCCCAGCGCTTGTCAATTTAGGCTACGATGGCACCTACACAGCAGCCCTACTGGCCAGTGACATCATTCTTGCAGACAGCGGGCTCATGGTAGTTCAATGGTTTCTCATGAAACGCCGGCGAGTACCGAGAATCTCCGGCCTCAAGCTTGTGAGGGCGCTGCTTCAAGACCCTCAGGTGAGAGCAACACGAGGTGCATTTTGGGTAAAACCCTCCGAGGAAGCCGCAAAACGCACACAAGCCTGGCTTAGGGGAAAAGGCATTGCCGCCGAAAAGAAGGATTTTTACGTTGCTCCCATATACCCTTCAAAGGGCATCATTCGCGATGAAACCTTGCTAAAGCACATTGAAGCGCGCAAGCCTGCCTACATTTTCATCAATATTGCAGGTGGAAAGCAAGAAATTCTGGGGCATATGCTCAAGCGAAAACTAAGCTATACACCTGCGATCATCTGCACGGGTGCTGCCATTGCCTTTTTGACAGGTGAACAAGCATACATCCCCATTTGGGCAGATCGCTTCGCCCTTGGGTGGTTGCTCCGCTGCATCCATTCGCCAAAAACTTTTTGCAAACGTTACCTAAAAGCACTAAAATTTATTCCTATACTATTGCGCAATCGTGAACGCATGCCCCAGCATGGCCGGCACTAAGCCCATACTCTCTATCTTAACCCCCGTATACAACGGCGAAGCTTTTATTGAAGGGTGCTTGCGCTCTGTCATTGACCAACATTGCAGCGCTGCTGAACACATCATCTGCGACGGACACTCAAGCGACCAAACCTGCCAGATTATTGAGCGGTATGCACAAGAGTTCCCCCACATACGCCTATCGTCTCAAAAAGATACGGGGCAATCCGAGGCGATGAACCGAGCCGTGAGGCTTGCTCGAGGGCCTATTATTGGGTTTTTAAATGTTGATGATTATTACGAGCCAGGCGTACTCAATACCCTATGCAAGCTGCAAGAAGATGCCCCGGACCCGACGCTCTTTATGGGCAATTGCACGATGCGCGATGCTCAAGATGCCGTTATTGGTATTAATAAGCCTGAAGCACGCTCGCAGATGGACATCATTAAGGGAAAGTCCTTCTCCTATAATCCATCAGCTTATTTTTACCATAAGTCTTTGCACGATCTAGCCGGTTACTATGATGAGGGAGAGCATTACGTCATGGACCTCGACTTTTTGCTACGCATTATTGACCTAGCAAACATTGAATACCACGATGCCCTATGGGGGAATTTCCGCTTCATGGAAGGTGGAAAAACATTTGGAGATGCTCAAGACGGCACCCTGTGGAGGCGGTGCGATACCCTTTTTCAAAAATACCTCAAACGACGCTCGCTCAAAGATCGCTGTGAAGTAGCCTTGTACCGAAGCAACACACAAACTAAGCAGCGCCTTCAACGTCTTTTTCACAGGCTATGGCCAAATTAAGTGTTATTGTATGCTGCCACAACAGCCGTGAACGCATTGCTGCAACGCTGGCACATTTAGCGGCTCAAAACGCTAAACACAACTGGGAGCTTATCCTCGTTGATAACGGCTCTACAGATGGAACAGCAAGCTATGCTGAAGAGGTCTGGAGCCATTCTCAGGCTCCTTTTAAAGTTGTCGAAGAGACTCAGCTTGGTCTTAGCTATGCCCGAGCCGCCGGTTTTGCTACAGCCAATAGCCCCTTTATTGCCTATGTAGATGATGACAACCACGTAGGACCTGGATGGGTGGATGCGGCCATTACAACGCTTGAAACTCACTCAGAAGCCGGTGCTGCAGGTGGGCCCATCTTTCCTAAATGCGCCAGTACTCCACCAACCTGGTTTGAGCGCTACCAGGGCAACTACGCAACGTATGACTATTATTCAGCGGGGCGTTTCGTCGAGCACCCTCTATGTGGGGCTGGGCTTGTGCTTCGCCGGACTGCCCTAGAACAACTATTTAGACAGGGCTTTAAGCCCTTATTAACAGACCGCCGCGGCAAAGCCCTCAGCTCGGGAGGCGATCATGAACTCTGCTACGCGCTCCTCTTAAGTGGTTGGAAAATCTGGTATGAGCCTGATCTTAAAATTCGCCATGCTATTCCCAGTGAACGGCTTCAATGGAACTACTTAAAACGGCTTAATTACGGGTTTGGAGCTCAATCCGTCTACCTTGATGCCTACGAATCGCTCTTAAAAGGAGAGCCTTCAAAAGGCTGGCTATCCGAGTGTCTATGCGTCCTTGTAAATGGCTTCAAGCTCTTGCCAAGGCGCGTCTGCGCCAAAGAGGGCAGCGATGCTGAATTGCTCTGGCAGATGCAAGTAGGGCGTTTGATTTCCCTGTTGCGAGATGGGCCCAAGTATGGTAGTCGTTGTCTATCATTGCAAAACGCCCTTTGGTACAACCACCAACCTTAAGCTAACGCATGTCACGAACAAGCTGTATTATCTTTGCTGCAAAGCATCTACGCCCTGAATTCATTCAGGGGCGTCGCGTCCTCGATGTCGGCGCCTGCGACTTTAACGGAAGCATTCGCCCCCTACTCATGTCTTACGAGCCAGAGCAATACCTTGGCATTGATATCCATCCGGGCCCCTGTGTTGATCGCGTGCTTGATGCTGCAGATCTTTCCCAAGAATATGGTGATGACAGCTTCGACGTTGTTCTGGCTATCGAAATGCTTCAGCACTGTCGCAACTGGAAGGCTGCGCTCTCGAATATGAAACGTGTCTGCAGGCCTGGGGGGAAAATCGTTGTCACTGTGCCGTCCAGGGGCCATCCGTACCACGGCTACCCAAGTGATTTTTGGCGCTATGAAATGGACGATCTTAGCACCATGTTCAGTGATTATGAAGTCCTCGCACTTGAGGAAGATGAACGTGGTCGAGGCACCTTCATCTGCGCCCGGAAGCCAGCTAACTACCAAGAAACAGACCTCACCAACTATCGCCTCTATAGCATAGTGACCAATGACCCTGTGAGCAACCTCCGTGATGAAGACTTTAAAAGCTGGCAATTTAAGAAAATATTTTTCATAGAAACCATCAAAGCATGGTTTAACTCTCTGTATCAAAAACTGAGCGAAGCCTGCTCAAAACTGACTCGCTCGCGTTGATGTCGCGATTTGAAGCTCGAAAAAATAATTACCCTTGCCAATGCGCGCGTGCGCATCCCCTTCCTCGCTCTTGAGCGATCGTTACGCGCAGTCGGCTGTGATCTACCTTTGTGGGTTATCCCGTACAATGAAGAGCGCTTTGAATTGCCACAAGGATCCTCCTGGTGGGAATTAAAGGAACTCAACGCCTGGCTTACATCCCAGGGGGGACGCCCGCACAAGCGAAAATATGCCTGTTTGCTCGAAGAACGCTATCAGTTCATCGATACTGATGCGATTTTTCTTACGAATCCTGAATCTTTTCTAAGCCCTTTTGAAGGATTCGTAACATCTTGTGGGCACTGGCATAATCCTGGCGAGACACAAACACCCGAAACACGTGCTATCTTTCATAAAAAAAGCACTGTTTGGCAAAGTAGGGTCTTTAATACGGGTCAATTTGCCTGCGATCAAAAGCTCTATACATCCTTCCAATCGCTAAAAACAACAGCTGAAAAACCCGAACATATCGATGCTTGCTTAAAAAATCGCTTCCATGAGCAACCTGGACTCAACCTACTGGTTGCGCTATCGGAGGTTCCTATAACGAACATCACGCTGCCGCCTTACAATATAGAATCTACTTGGGCAGGCGATTATGGCGATCATTACGAACGCTATTGGAACAACGAAGCCCAAAAGCCCTACCTCATTCATTGGGCAGGCAAGAAACCAGACGGATCCTCGGCCATCGATCAACTTTTATTTAATTTTCTAACCCAAGAAGAAAAACAATCCTTCATTGAGCAAATACGCCAAGAACTCGCTCGGCAATCTTACATCCGCACAATCGCACGAAAAGCAAAGGCTGCCTACAAGGCCTTTTGTGAAACGCCATGAAAGTTGCCTTTTTAACGGGCTCACTCAATCCAGGGCATGATGGTGTTGGTGACTACACGCAAGCCCTTGCAAGTGCTTGTACAAAGCTAGGCCACACAACATGGTGCGGAAGCGTTTCAGATAATGCGCTAACCGAACCCGCTATTTCAAAACACTTAGCACGCTACCCCCATGCACTCCACCGAAAAAGCGAATTTACAAGCCTCATTGAAGAACTGAAAAGATTGCACCCAGACTGGCTTAGCCTGCAATACGTGCCCTATAGTTTCCACCCCCGTGGGTTTGTCACACCCTTGGCCAAAGTGATCCAACAACTAGCACCTCAAGCAAAGCTGCACATTATGTTTCATGAAGTGTGGATCGGCCCACACAAAGAAGCATCGCTTAAAGAAAAAATTACAGGATACTACCAAAGGTATTTATTAAAAAAAATGTTAGCTAAACGCCGGCCTCATGTTGCACATACCCATGCAAGCCCCTACATGCATTTGCTACGAGATATTGGTATCGAAGCTAAAACCTTACCCCTCTTCTCAAGTATATCCATCGCAGAGGGAGGGAGCCGATCTTGGGTAATTCAAAAACTGAAGAATTTAGGCATAAAGGTAAATACGTCTAGCACTTGGTTAATAGGTATTTTTGGCAGCCTTTACTCAGAATGGAATGCAGAACCTCTACTGCACTACTTAACGCAGGCCTGTAAAGCGGCCAAACGTGAATCTGTCATTATTTCTTTTGGGAATTTAGGTGCTGGTGAACATGCATGGGACTTGCTTACCCACAAAGCAAAGTCACCCATAAGGACAGCTCGCATTGGAATGCTCGAGGCTGAAGATGTATCCAAACTACTCCAAGGGCTTGATTTTGGCATCGCAGCACCGCCATGGTCTCTTATTGAGAAAGGAAGCACCGTTGCTGCCATGCTAGATCATGGACTGCCTGTTATCGTTAATCGTGACGACATCCATTTTAACTTTCCTTGCCCAGAACCTACACACCCCTTTTTGATCAAAATGGACTCGAACTTACCGCAAGCCATGCTTAAAGCTCATAAAAAACCACCTCAGGAATCAGTCCACACCATTGCGCAAAAATTTTTGAACGACTTAAAAAGCATTTCATGATTCTATGAGCTCAGGCACACAAGACCCCATACGCATTACTCTATTTGCTTCGACGCAAGGTGCTTATGGAGGCGTCGAAGCGCATGTGCTATCGCTTGCAAAACAACTTCATGGTGAGCCTGAATATGCCATTAAGGTCGTTTTTAAATGTGTGAAGGGGCACACTATCCAGAAACAACTTGTCGATCAATGCAAGCGAACTGAAGTACCTCACACCTTTATTCAACGCAGCAGTATCGACGTTTTAAAAATTCTTTTTAAAACAGACATTGTTCACGTCAATAATGTACCACCCGACATTGTCATCCCTGCTAAAATTCTCAAGAAACCTGTTATCGCCACGATACACCACCAGGGAAAAACAAACAATAAGCTGCGCCACCTGCTCTGGAAATTCAGTGCTTCTCTTGCCAACATTCGTTGTTATGACACAAATTTTGTACGCAAGATCTGGGAAGAAACTCTTACCAAGTCAAACAGCTACACAAGGCCTGCTTGCTCTGAACTTCCCGAATCAGAGATCCATTTTGAAAAGCGGTCGGGGTTCTTCTTTGTTGGTCGCTGGATCGAAAACAAGGGCATTGACACACTCATTCAGGCTTATGATCAAGCAGGCTTAAATCCGAAGATATGGCCTCTTTACCTTGCAGGTGACGGCCCACTCAGACCATGGGCGGAAACATTCATTCAAGAACATCAAATCAAGGGTGTGCATATTTTAGGATTCATTACTGAGGAGCAAAAATGGGAACGTATCCGCAATGCGAAATGGATGGTCACCCCCCCCGATACGCTGGAAGATCAAGGCCTCACCCCTATCGAAGCACGCAGCCAAGCAGTGCCATCAATCATCACACGCGATGGTGGACTCCCTGAAGCTGCAGGCACAAGTGCACTTATGTGTGAACCCAATGACATTGATGCGCTTGCTGAAACACTCAAAACAGCTAGCACCATGACTGAAGAGGAATACAAAGCTCGAGCACTCAAAGGGTACGAAAGCCTAAAAGACTATCTTACGCCACTTGATTTCTACAAAAAACTCTACTCGACAGTGCTCCACAAGGGCTCTACAATCCCTTAAGTGCCCCAAGTTATCCTCAGTCACCCCACGGGTAACGCATTCGTTCGCGAAGCTTTGCGCGCTCTTCAAGATGCAGATATGCTCAGTGCATTTTGTACAAGCTTAGGATTTCACGACAACGACCCCTGGCTCAAGCTCCCCATACCTCAGAGATGGAAGCATAAGCTTGAACGAAGGCATTATGCGATTCCCAAAGCGAAACTCAAGAGAAGGCCTTGCCTTGAGATTACACGCTTGCTTGGACAACGCATATTAGGAAGTCATTTCAAGGCAGGCCCAATCGATGCTATTTATGCAACCGTCGACAAATTAACTGCAGACAACATACACCAACTCAAACCCGATGGTGTTTATGCTTACGAAGACGGAGCATTAGAAAGCTTTAAAGCAGCAACGACACTAAGTGTACCGTGTTTTTATGAACTGCCTATAGCGTACTGGAAAGAATTACACAAGCTACTCGAAGATGCTGCCGATCGCAGACCTGATTGGGCGCCGACACTTGCCTTTCAAAAAGATTCAACAGACAAATGTGCTCAAAAAGATGAAGAGCTTACCTACGCAGATAGCATCATCTGCCCAAGCAAATTTGTCTATGACTCCCTTCCAGATTCTATTAAAAAGGAAAAGCCCTGCACCATCCTGCCTTATGGAGCGCCCCCACCTCAAACTTCAACCAAACAAAAACAGAAAACTAAAACCCTGCGGGTTCTTTTTGCAGGTGCCTTAAGCCAGAGAAAGGGTCTTGCTGACTTATTTGACGCTATTAATCTCCTAAACAGGTCAGACATCGAGCTCATTACGATGGGAAGCCTGCAAGCACCTCTAAGCTTTTACCAAGAGGCATGCCCGCACTTCACCTATGAAAGCCCAAGGCCTCATCAAGACGTTCTAAAACTAATGCAAAGCTGTGATGTTTTTGCACTACCCTCCATTGTCGAAGGTCGTGCACTTGTCCAACTCGAAGCGCTTAGCTGTGGACTTCCTTTACTGATCACACCAAATACAGGAGGCGAAGATCTCATCAAAGAAACAGAAACAGGATTCCTAGTGCCACCCCATAGCCCACAGGCAATAGCCGAAAAGCTCAACTGGCTAGCCGACAATAAAGACGCGCTTCCATCCATGCAGGCCGCTGCGCTCAACCAAGCAAAAAAATCCTCTTGGGGAAGCTTTCGCCACCAGTGGATTCAACACGTCAAGAAAGCCTTTATACCTTCATGAAAAAAGGCGGATTCAGCACTTTAGAACTTCTAAAAATGCTTATTTGGGCATTCTTGATATTGCTCTTATTTGAAGGTGCCCTACGCAAATGGGTAGCTCCATCGCTATCAGACCCTCTGCTTATTATCCGCGATCCTATTGTCATCCTCATCTATTTATTCGCCATTAAATCCAATCGCTTTCCTGCAGGGAACCCCTTTGTTGCTGGAGCTGTTCTACTCAGCACCGCATCGTTTATATTTAGCTTTTTTGCAGAATATAAAAATCTTTGGGTTACTCTTTATGGAATACGCATCAACTACCTTTATACCCCACTGATATTTATAATGCCTCGGGTTCTAGATGAAGATGATATTCTGAAAATAGGTCGCTTTCTCGTTTACTGCAGCTTAGGCATGACAACGATTGTCGTCCTTCAGTTTTTTTCATCACAAGGGGCATGGATCAATCGACAAATTGGAGGCTTACAGACTGTAGGCATTACCGGAGCTGAGGGACGTTTTCGACCGTCTGGAACATTTTCTTTTGTAACGGGGATATCGGCTTTTTATCCCTTAGTCACAGCATTTCTTTTTGCGGGACTCATCCGAAAAAACATAATCCCAAAGTGGGCGATGATTGCGAGTGCAACGGCTGTTGTTATTGCCATTCCTTTTTCAATCAGTCGATTAACGGCTCTTTCTTGTGTGCTTGTATTACTCGCAGGCCTATTATCCGCATTCGTTTTGGGTATACGCCCTGGATTTGTTGCACGCTCTATTGCCATTTTAGCAATCCTCGCCTCGATCGTACCTTTCCTACCCTTTGTGCACGAAGGCATTCGCACCTTTGAAACCCGCTGGAACATATCTACAGACCAAGGAATTAAAGTCTCCATTATCGATCGATACATCAGCGACTTCGTAACACCCATTCAGCATTCTACCGACGTTCCTTTTTTTGGATATGGTATTGGTGCTGGATCCAATGTAGGGGCTAAATTACTTACGGGAAAACGCAGCTTTTTGCTCGGGGAAGGAGAATGGTCGCGCATCATCATGGAACTTGGCATGGTGCTTGGGCTTGCCTACATTATCTATCGCATCGCACTTACCTGGTACTTATTCAAAACATCCATGAGAGCCTTAATGCGAGGGAATGCCATGCCCATTCTTATTCTCTCAGCCTGCGGCCTTCTCGTACTTCATGGGCAATGGGGCCCACCTACTATCTTGGGCTTCGCCATATTTGGCGCCGGCCTCACCATCGCTGCTGCACGCAACATCTAGTTATCCAATGTATATTATCCTCATAGGCAACTACCCTAACGACCAACAAGAAAGCATGCTTCGCTTTTCAGAGACACTGCATCAAGGCTTGATTCAACGAGGCATTGCGTGCACAAAAATCGCTCCTCAAGCCAGATGGAACAAATCAACAAATGCTCAACCAAACAAATGGCTTGGCCACATGGACAAAATGTGCGTCTTCCCAAAGACCATCAAGGAAACATTAGCCAAACACCCTCGCGCATTGGTGCACGTTTGTGATCACTCCAATGCCTTTTATACGAAACTGATTAATGACCATCCGAATTTAGTAACATGCAACGACATGCTTGCGATTAAATCCGCCCTGGGTCATTTTCAACAAAACCCTGTTCGCTTTTCAGGACGTGTCCTTCAAGGGCTTATCATGCGCGGCCTGCAGCGAGCACATGCCATAACCTGTATTTCACAAAAAACACAGCAGGACTTAATCGAAACCCTCAAAATCTCTCGAGAAAAAACCTCCGTAACTTACATGGGCTTAAACCATTCTTACAGCCCAATGCCAAAAGACGAGGCTCAGCTGAAAATCAAAACGCTACTACCAGAGCTTTTTGATTCTAAGAGACCCTATATTCTTCACGTCGGCAGCGATGCCTGGTATAAAAACCGAACCGGAGCGCTTCATATTTATCAAGCCCTGCAATTAGCAACGCGCTCAGAGGATCGCATGGTGTTTGTTGGCCCTCCACCAAACAAACTTATGCAGATTTTAATTAAAAATTACAAAATCAGCGATCGCGTATTCTTTATAGAAAAAGCCAGCAACGAAGAATTATGCGCGCTTTATTCAAACGCCGAGCTTCTACTTCATCCTTCTTTTGAAGAAGGCTTTGGCTGGCCTATTCTCGAGGCTCTTGCTTGTGGCTGTCGCGTAGCTACAACTAATTGTGCCCCGATGACAGAAATCGGAGGAACTGCTGCACAATACATACCCAAGCTTGACCCGAATGAGACAAAGGACATCGCAAGCTGGGCTCACAACTGCGCAGCTCACATCGCAGGCATGATAGCACAAGACCCAGACGAGCGAAAGGCACTCTGTGAACTAGGAGTGGCTCAAGCAAAAAAATTCAGCACCGATACTATGATAGATAACTATATTCAACTTTATGAAAGTATCATAAGCGCATGAAAATCCTAAATACCATTCGTTCTATCGACCCCACATGCGGCGGAGTTATCGAGGCCGTTCGGCTTTACAGTCAAGCCCTCGAATCACTTGGGCATGATGCTGAGATCGCCTCATTGGACGCCCCTCAAACACGCATTGATGAGCTCAAAAACATTCCCTGCCACCCTCTAGGACCAGGCATGGGCAACTACGGTTATTCTCAGCTTTGGACACCCTGGATAAGCAAGCATGCCAAGCAATATGATGCTATTATTATCCATGGGTTATGGCAGTACCATGGCCTTGGAACTGTCCGAGGGCTTCAAAAAACAGGCGTTCCATACTATATATTCCCTCATGGGATGTTGGATCCTTGGTTTAAACAGGCAAATAAGCTAAAGCATCTTAAAAAAAACATCTACTGGAAACTCATAGAAAACAAAATACTCTCTCACTCAAAAGCTGTGCTGTTTACCTGTGAAGAAGAGGCCCGCTTAGCTAAATCAACCTTCACCCCATACAAAGCCAATGAGGCCATTGTTGGTCTTGGCATCGAAAAGTCCCCAACCCATGAAGACGCATCCAAAGAGGCTTTTTTTAATGCTTTTCCCGAATTAAAGAATGAACGCATATTGCTTCACCTAGGACGGATTGATCCCAAAAAAGGGATCGACAACTTAATTCGAGCCTTCAAGGAGATTACACAAACTAAAAATCTGACAGACTTAAACCTCGTCATCGCAGGCCCTTCTGCAGATAAACACTACATACAATCACTAAAAGAAGAAGCACGAGGCACTTTGTCACCCATACATTTTTTACCCATGCTTTCAGGCCCTCTTAAATGGGGCGCCTTCTTTGCAAGCGAAGCGTTCATCTCTCCGACACACCAGGAAAACTTCGGAATAGTCTTTGCCGAGGCATTATCCTGCAGCACACCTATATTAACCACTCACCAGGTAAACATTCACAGCACTATAGAACAGTCAGGAGCTGGCTTGATTGAGCCCGACACAGAAGAAGGAACTCGCAAGCTTCTCGAGCAATGGCTCAATCTAGATGGACACAGCAAAGCCCTTATGCGAGTTAAAGCGCACGATTGTTTTAAGACGCACTTTCAAATCAAACAATGCACCCAAAATCTTCTTAAAGTCATCCAGTCATAATGGAGATTAACACAAACACACACACCGGCCCGTCCTTTTCTCTTAAAAATAGATGTCTTCGAGCTCTATGGAGCATTGCTTACACACTACTTTTTAGACCCAGCCCACGCATAGCCCATACGTGGCGTACATGGCTATTACGATCCTTTGGCGCAAGACTAGGCAAAAACTGTCACATTTATCCTAAAGCAATAGTTTGGGCCCCATGGAATCTCGTCTGCGACGATGAAGTGGGCGTCGCAGATGATGTCATCCTTTACAATCAAGCGCCGATCACACTTGGATATCGCGTTGTTATTTCTCAAAGAAGCCATTTATGCACGGGAACACACGACTATAATGACCCTGGGTTCCCTCTTATCGCAAAACCCATTAGCATAGGGGCTAAAGCATGGATCGCGGCAGAGAGCTTTATCCACCCCGCCGTTGTCGTTGGCGAAGGTTGCGTTGTAGGCGCACGCTCTGTAGTTATTAACAGCCTCCCCCCCTGGAAAGTCTGCACAGGAAACCCTTGTGCACCCATAAAAGACCGAAAGCGCCATGAAAGATAAAGTTCCCATCAGTATTTTAATTCCAACTAAAAACGAAGCTCATCAGTTGCCGCGTTGCTTAGACTCTATTCACTGGGCAGACGAAATTTTTTTCGTTGATTCACAAAGCACGGATACCACTAAAAACATTGCCAATGCTGCAGGAGCTCACGTTGTTCAATTTCACTTTAATGGGACCTGGCCTAAAAAGAAAAACTGGGCCTTAGAAAATATTCCTTTTAAACATCCATGGGTACTCATTTTGGACGCCGACGAAGTCATGCCACCCGAAGCCAAAGAAGAAATCCGAAAGATTGTGACGGACCCTGGCTGCCCTCACTCAGGATACTGGATTAACCGCCGTTTCTACTTTTTAGATAAACCTCTTAAACATGCTTATTTCCCCAATTGGAATCTTCGCCTAGTTCAGCATAAACACGCACGCTACGAAGCCCTCACTAAACAAGCTACAGAAAGCGGTGACAATGAAGTTCATGAACACATGGCAGTCCAAGGAAGCACCGGGCGATTAAAATCTGTCATGGACCATCATGCTTTTCCTAGCATTGAAGTATTCATCGAAAAACATAATCGATACTCGAACTGGGAAGCTCGCATTGCTCTAGAAAAAAATACAAACAATCCAAGCGCATCTTTAGATCAAGGAACTAGCAGCAAGCGTCTACTTAAGCAATTAGTACGCCACCTGCCTTTCAGGCCAACACTACGTTTTCTTTACGTCTATCTCGTACAAGGAGGCATCCTGGATGGCCGAAGAGGTTATTACTTTGCAAGGCTCCACGGCCTCTACGAGTTTCTAAATGTCGCAAAGACCTACGAGCTCAAGCTAAAGCAGCAGGCTAAAAGTCCAGCACAGCACCAGGCTCCATAAGAGAGCAAGCCACACCCATATCATCAACCAAGGATTTAAAGCGAGAAGCATCGACCTCAATAGGAGGGAAGGTGTTATAATGGACAGGCACAACATGCTTAGGCCTTAAAAATTCAACTGCTTTAGCTGCATCCTCAATACCCATGGTAAACCAATCTCCAATGGGTAGAAATGCAAGATCAATGGCGTGCATCTCACCAATAAGTTTCATGTCTAGAAATAATGCTGTATCCCCAGCATGATAGATAGTTTTGCCATCGAGATCGAGAATCACACCTGCAGGATTACCTACATAATGAACATTGCCTGACTCATCGGTAATGCTCGAGCTATGATGAGCTAAAGTAAACTTGATCTTTCCAAAAGGAAATGCTCCAGCACCCCCAATGCCCATACCATGGGCCTGAGCCCCCTTAGACTCGCAATAACTAGCTAGCTCATAAGTAGTGATAATGGGCGATTGGTTTGCTTGGGCCATAGGAATTGCATCGCCCAGGTGGTCGCCATGCCCGTGCGTCAAAATGATATAGTCACACGTGACTGCTTCAGGTTTCACAGGACAGTGAGGATTGCCGCTTAAAAAAGGGTCTATAACCAAGGTGTGTGTACCTGTATCAATAGAACAAGCAGAATGCCCGAAGTATGTGATTTTCATAGGATAATAATAAAAATTAAAGCACAAGACCTATAAAAAGGCAAAACGCGCGTCAACGGCTTAAAGAGACTCAAAATTTGCTTTTTTAACGATAATGAACTACAGTAAACGCAAGCCATTGCTATGCGCTCAAAAACATCCAACGAAGAAATTATGCAAATCGAGCTCGCGCTTGAGCAAAGCCAATCCTACGACTCTGTGCGGGGCCTAGCGACTATCTTTTGGGGGCTGATCATTGCAAAATGTTTTTTAGCTCAATGGGCTGTCTTATCTTACGATGTACCCATCAATGCATTGGTTTTTGTCTGGTTTCCCTCTCTTATATTTGGAGGGCTGTGTACTCTTATCTATGTCTCCATGACACTGCGTCGCCTCAAAATACGCAGTCTTGCCGGGCGATTTGTTCGCCATATCTGGGGTGCATGTTTTGCCCTCATCAGCTTACTCACCGTCCTCGGAGGAGGACTCGACCGCTTTAACCCTTTCTTGCTTCCCGGATTTTTTGCCCTGGTACTTGGCGCAGGGTTTTACATTCATAGCACCCTAGAAAAAAGAGCCATATTTAAATGGGCTGCCGCAGGTTGGTGGCTTAGCTCCGGATGGCTTTTTTATCAACCAGGCATCAATGCCCTGGGCTGGTTTGCTCTTTGCATCATACTTTTTCAAGTGGCACCTGCCATTATGCTATACTGCATAGACCACAGACCACACCCCCGCCCACTTCCCCTTCCAGCGGTAATGCATCCCCCAAATATTCACATCCAGCCACCCAAGCATCCATCCTAAGTTCCAAAAAGCCGATCCCCAAAATCCCCGAGGCCTGGAACAATGAATCTTTGCCCATTAAGGGCACGATCCAAAGATGCTGTAAAAATGGGTAAATCCGGAAATGCAGAGGTCAAAAGATCAACGCCTTCTGGAGCAGCAACGATAGATACCATCATCACGCTTGCAGGGCCCTCACCATAAACCTGCTCCAAGGCTTTCTTTGCAGAGCCTCCCGTAGCAAGCATAGGATCTAAAATTAATACGTCTCGACCTTTTAACTCTGGAAGCTTCAAATAATAACTGCGCGCTTGGGCTGTCGTCTCATCACGCTCAAGACCAACGTAGCCAACAGAAACATCCGGCAATACTTTCAAAAACGGCTGAAGCATTGCAAGCCCTGCGCGTAAGATAGGAACGACGACAAGAGACCGCTCAAGCGCTATGCCTTGACAGCCCTCAACCGGTGTTTCCACAAAAACATCCTTGGTTTTCAGCTCACGCGTTGATTCAACAATCATGAAGTAGGTGAGCTGCTCACAAAGATTCCTAAAGTGGGCAGGGTCGGTATCTTTATCGCGCAGCAATGTTAAAATATGGACAGCCAAAGGGTGATCTACTATGTGTAAAGCCATAAATAATACTTATCAGGGTTCTTTCAGTTTTTGCAAATAGCACTTGGCCTTGGCAAGGCTATTTCCTAGCATTATTGTTTCTTTGCATCTCTACGACTACAATTATGGCTGCTGACATCGTCGTTATAGGAAGTTACAATCAAGACTTTGTCTGGAAGGCAGACCGCTTTCCCAAGCCCGGAGAGACCATCCCTGGCACATTTGCCACAGGCCCAGGAGGAAAAGGTTCTAACCAAGCCATTGCTGCCGCGCGCTCAGGTGCTTCAACAGCTTTTGTTGGCGCTGTTGGCAACGATACTCTTGGAGAAAACGCCCAAGCACTACACAAACGCGAAGGCATTGAGTCGCATCTTGCCATAAAGACTCAAGCGCCCACGGGAAGTGCTGCCATCATTGTTGACGCCACAGGCCAAAACCAAATCATAGGCGACATGGGTGCAAACCTTGAGCTTCAAGAAGCAGACGTGCCTGAAAGCCTGCTTCGCAAGGCACTCATTGTCCTTGCACAACCTGAATCGAACCCCGCTACAATTCGGGCGACACTGCACAAAGCCCACGAACTAGGCAAAATCACGATTCTCAACCCTGCACCCATAGCAGAAAATTTCGACATAAGCATTTTAAATGCCGTTGATATCCTCATCCCCAATGAGCTCGAATTCGCTACTCTAGTCCGCTTAACGCCTGCCTGCCGCAATCCTAAGTTTAGCACAGAAGACCTTTTTACCCTGAATGATGCTGCCCTTCACAACCTTTGCCGCTCTCTAGGGGTTGCAACCGTTATCATCACGCTGGGTAATCAAGGTTGCTTTCTTTCAGAAAAAAACGGTCACAGACGCTTTTCAATCTATCACGGGCTTCCGGTTGTCGACACTACAGGAGCTGGAGATGCTTTCATCGGAGCTTTTTCCTCAGGGCTTATTCAATTTAACAACAACATCCCAAAAGCCATTCAATTTGCAAGCATTGCAGCAGCTCTTGCCGTTTCAAAATCTGGGGCTGCCGCTGCAATGCCCAAGGCTGAAGACATTCAAAAGCACCTCAGCTTAGCTTTTTAGCAATAATCCAAAGGGGAGTCTTGCTTTCACCTTCTACCCCCGTATAAAAGGGTTCTATGACAACCAGAACGCAAGAAACCCACGAATTTCAAGCTGAAGTTAAGCAAGTTTTGGACATTGTCGTCCACTCGCTCTACACAGACAAAGAAATATTCTTACGTGAGCTGATCTCTAATGCCTCAGATGCATTAGAAAAACTTCGCCATAAACAACTTAGCGAAAAAAGTATTTTTGATGATCACCTCGCGCTAGAAATCAATATCACGAGCAATGAAACCGCAAAGACCATCACGATTCAAGACTTTGGGATCGGCATGACACGTGATGAGCTCATCGAAAATCTAGGCACCATTGCGCACTCTGGCTCAAAAGCTTTTCTGGAAGCCCTTAAAGCAAATGGGGGCAATAGCGAGGCCCTTATTGGTCAATTTGGTGTTGGATTTTACAGTGCTTTTATGGTCGCCGAAAAAGTGGAAGTCTTCACGCGCAGCTGGGAAAAAGATGCTTCTTGCTATCACTGGGCTAGCGACGGCAGTGGTCAATACACACTCGAAGAGACCGAAGGCGAACGTCGAGGCTGCAAAATCATTGTCCACCTAAAGGATGAGTTCAAAGAATTTGCCCAAAAAAGCCGCATCGAAAACATCATTCAGCGCTATTCAAACTTTGTTTCATTCCCAATCCACCTGAATGGCGACCATGTAAACACCCTTGAAGCTCTATGGCTAAAGTCTAAATCAGAGCTCAAGGACGAAGACCTCAAAGCATTCTATCAATTTCAGGCTCATGCTTTTGACGAGCCCTTCACATGGATGCACTTTACCACAGATGCTCCTCTTGACATCCACACACTCCTTTTTGTCCCTGGGGAAAACACGGAGCAACTCGGCCTCAGCCGCTATGAGGCTAACGTTAGCCTTTATTGCCGAAAAGTGCTGATTGATCCCAACCCCAAACAACTGCTCCCCGAGTGGCTACGTTTTCTAAAAGGTGTTGTCGACAGCGCTGACCTTCCCCTCAATATCTCACGCGAAAGCATGCAAGATAGCGCTCTTGTTGCTAAACTAAAAACAGTCCTTACACGACGCTTTTTAAAAATGCTCGAGACCATGGCGAGCGAAGATAAAGCGCGCTATACCGAGTTCTGGCAAAAATTTGGTAACTTTATCAAAGAAGGCGTCGTCACAGACTTTGGCCACCGCGAACAGCTCTCTAAGCTTCTCCGTTTTGAAAGCTCAGCGCAAGATGAAGGTACATTCACAAGCCTTGAAGAATATACCTCACGGATGCTCGAATGCCAAAAAGATATTTACTTTTTGCAGGCCCCAAATCGTAGCGCTGCAGAACAAAGTCCTTATCTTGAAGCCTTCAAGGCTCGCAATTGGGAAGTGCTCTTCATTTACGAACCTATTGACAATTTCGCACTCTCACATCTTGCAACATTTAATGACAAGCAGCTCGTCTCAGCAGACAAAGACACTATCGATCTCGGGACACATACAGAACAAAACCAAGATGGTTTACCCGAAGAAGCCACAAATGCCCTATGCAGCTGGATCCAAGAAACTTTAGGCAATAAGAAGGCAAGCTCCGTAACCAGCAGCCAACGACTCAGCGAAACCCCCATGATTGCACTCTGTTCAGATAGCATGATGGCAGGTAACATGCGCAAAATTCTCGAGCGTGTTCAGGGCACCTCACCTGAAGAACCTCCTATTAAAATTGAAATCAACCCAAGCCATCCTCTGATTAAACAACTCGCATCCCTACAAGACACCCATCCTGATAGAGGAAAGCTCATTATAGAGCAACTCTATGACAACGCACGCATAGCTGCAGGACTTTTGGATAATCCCAATGCTATGGTCAAGCGGATCAACACCCTACTAGAACAACTTGCCCATGAATAAATCCAAAACGCGCTACGAAATCTATACATTTGGCCTTAAAAGCGTCTTAGGCCTTTTTGAAAAAAGGCCTGAGGCTATCCGCTATCTCGTTTTTGTTGAGGAGTTGAGTCCTAAACTGGGTGCTATTTGCAGCTTTTTGGCTAAAAACAAAAAAGCCTATAAGCAACTATCAAATAATGAGTTAAATGAAATGGCCGGCTACAAAGAACACGGCGGCGTGATTGCCGTGGCCGTTCCTCCTTCAGTCAAAAAGCCAAACTATGCAGACTTTACCCGCTGGCAAACAGAACGATCACCCCTACTCATGCTTGAGTCATTCACATCAGGCCGCGCTCTCGGCTCACTCCTGCAGGCAGCTCATAGCCTAGGGATGAAACGCGTGCTCCTTGTACACCCCAAAGATCAAGCTCACTTCTCCGATGAGGCTTTCCTCAGTGCCGAAGGGGCCCATGAGCACCTAGAGTTCTATGAGGTTGAAGCAGCTTCATCCTTATTTAAGAAACTCAAGGACAAATACATATCCATCGTTGGCGCCCCCAGTGGCATAGGTGGGCGCAATCTTAATTTTGCAAAACCCATCAATGCCCCAGGCCGTCCCTTTATGCTGCTCATTAATGGCAGCGAAGCAGGTCCTGCGTCCAGAACCTTAGGCCAAGCTGAATACGTCATCCAAATCCCCGGCATCACGCAAGGAAACGCCCAACTCAAACCAGACATTCTTGGCTCCATTTTGCTCGCCTGGCTTCAAAGTCGCCGTAAGCTTTAAAGGCAGCCCCATGGCCATCGCATCCATTAACCCCACAAACGGGCAGCTCATCCAAGAATACCCGCCTATGGATAGCGCCTCATGCTTAGAGGTTCTAAACGTGGTAGACCACGCTTGGAAATCCTGGAAGCAAGCACCTTTAAGCTTTAGGCAAGAATGCTTTACACGACTATCGACCTTATTAGAGGCACGCATTCAAGATCTAGCTCGTTTGATGGCTCAAGAAATGGGCAAGCCCATCCACCAAGGGATTGCAGAGATAGAAAAATGCGCTTGGGTCTGCCAATACTACTGCACTCACGCCAAAGATTTCCTTAAAGACAGACCCATCGAAACAGAGGCTGAAAGCAGTTTTGTCACATTCCAGCCTTTGGGGGTGATTTTTGCCATCATGCCCTGGAACTTTCCTTTTTGGCAAGTTTTTCGCGCTGCAGTCCCTGCACTCATGGCAGGGAATGCAATGCTGCTCAAGCACGCTCCCAATGTACCTGGCTGCGCCCTTGCCATAGAAATGCTCTTCACTCAGGCGGGATTCCCTAAAAATATCTTTCGCAGTGTTTTAGCTGAAAATGACACGGCTGAGCCCATCATACAAAACACGTCCATTCAAGGAGTTACATTAACGGGAAGCACTCGAGCAGGCAGCCGAGTAGGTGCCCTTGCTGGCAAACACCTTAAAAAAGTAGTCATGGAGCTAGGAGGGAGCGACCCTTACATAGTGCTCGAAGATGCTAATATTGAACAAGCTGCAAACATTTGCGCAGCATCGCGAATGATTAATGGCGGGCAAAGTTGCATTGCCGCAAAACGTCTTATTGTGGTAGAATCGATTCAAGAAGCCTTTAAAGAAACTCTTATAAAAACAATGGCAGGCTATACCATGGGCGACCCCGAAGACCCCGAGACAACACTGGGGCCTATGGCACGCATAGACCTACGCAACACCCTTCACGACCAGGTTCTAAAATCTATAGAACAAGGCGCGACACTTCTTCTTGGAGGAGCTCTCCCCCAAGAAGAAGGCTATTTTTACCCCCCTACTGTACTCAGTGAAGTCCGTCCAGGAATGCCCGCCTATGAAGAGGAGCTATTCGGCCCTGTTGCAGCTATCATTTCTGCTAAGGACGAAAAGGAAGCCATTGCCATTGCGAATGATACGGCCCTTGGGCTAGGCGGCGCAGTATTCACTCGAGACAAACATCGCGGACAATCGATGGCTACACAGATCCAAGCGGGCAATGTCGCTATTAATAGCCTTGTTCAGTCAGACCCACGCCTGCCCTTTGGGGGCACGAAAGCATCGGGGTTTGGTCGAGAATTAAGCATCTATGGTATACACGAATTTGTGAATATAAAAACTATTGTCGTTCACGAGTCATGACAGCCGCAAAAAAATCTGAGGATAAACCCTCTGGAAAAGTTGCTTATTTCAACCGAGAACTGAGCTGGCTTGCCTTTAATCGCCGTGTACTAGAACAAGCACAATCTGACGACTTTCCTCTTCTTGAGCGCTTACGATTTCTCTCCTTTGTCAGCTCTAATTTAGACGAGTTCTACGAAATTCGAGTCGCTGGCCTCATGCAACAAGTAGATTCTGGAATCCACGAAGTCAGTGCGGACGGCCTTGGACCCAGGGAACAGTTAAGACGGATTCACAGCATCACAGCGACCCTGGTTAAAGACCAGTATCGATGCTGGAACAAAGCTATTATCCCAGGGCTTAAAAAAGAAAACGTATTTTTTAAAACAACCAAGGACCTAAGCAAGCAAGAGTTAGACTGGGTCAAAGAATTTTACGAAAACCAAATTTACCCCGTTTTAACACCCCTAGCCATTGACCCAGCACACCCATTTCCACAATTTACGAATAAGGCACTTTATATCCTCGTCTCACTCGAAAACCCAAGGTCCAAGGAAAACAAACACACCATGGCCGTTATCCCTGTACCACGGATATTGCCACGGGTGATTCAAATCAAAGCTGCACCCGCAGAAAAGCCTGCCTATATCTTCCTTTCAGACATTCTTGGATTATTTGCTAACCGTCTCTTTCCTGGCTACAAGGTATTGGGCACTTGGGATTTTCGCATAACACGCAATAGCGATCTTTATATTGACGAAGAAGAAACAGAAAATCTGCTTCAAGAAATCGAAGAAGAACTTCTTAATATGCGCAAAGGTGCAGCCGTTCGACTTGAAATACGGAAAGGCGTTGATGAATCTCTACTAGAACAACTCCTGCAGTCTATCCATCTAACTCAAGAATATGTGTTTCGCGTAGACGGCCCTCCTAATCTCATGCGCCTCATGAGCGTCTATGATATTATCAATCGCCCCGATCTTAAATTCAAAGCGTTTATCCCGCATACACCGCCCAAACTTAGTGAGCCCAAAGCTCTTTTCGAAATCATTTCCAAAGAAGATATTTTATTACACCATCCATATGATTCTTTCACTCCTGTCGTCGACTTCGTTCAACAAGCAGCTCATGACCCACAAGTATTTGCCATTAAACAAACACTCTATAGAACCAGCGGAGATTCCCCCATCATTGCAGCCTTGAGTGAGGCTTCTCAAAACGGAAAGCAAGTAACCGCCCTGATTGAACTCAAAGCTCGTTTTGACGAAGCCAATAATATCGAATGGGCGAGAAAGCTTGAAGACGTTGGTGTCCACGTAGTTTATGGGCTTGTTGGACTAAAAACCCACTGCAAATGTTGCCTTGTTGTAAGGCAGGAAAAGGGCGGCCTTAAACGCTATGTGCACCTAGGAACGGGTAATTACAACCCCAAGACGGCCAAAAGCTATACTGACATCAGTCTATTTACCGCACAAAAATCTATTACTGAAGAAGTTGCAGATCTATTCAACACATTAACAGGCTATGCCCATGCCCCAAATTTTCAAAAACTACTTGTATCACCCTTCAACCTACACAAAGCCATTTTGGAGAAGATTAAACGCGAGATTGAACATGCAAAATCAGGTAAACCCGCTCGTATCTTTGCCAAGGTAAACAGCTTAATAGACAGGGAAATTATTGATCTTCTGTATCTTGCATCACAATCTGGCGTGTCGATATTTCTGCTTGTTCGGGGCATCTGCGGGCTCGTCCCGGGAGTTCCTGGCTTAAGTGACAATATCACCGTCAGAAGTATTTTAGGAAGGTTTCTCGAACATAGTCGCATCTACTATTTTGAAAATGCCGGCCATGAATCTGAACTATTTGCAGGCAGTGCTGACTGGATGCCTCGCAATTTCTTCAGGCGCATAGAAGCCGTGTTTCCTATTGAAAATAAAGAACTTAAAGACAAGTTCATCCACCTTTGGATCCCCGCTTTCATGAAAGATACATCAAGCGCCAAGGAACTAGATTTGAACGGCTCCTACATCAACCCGAACCCCGAAGAAACCACTGACAAAATATCCGCTCAAGCATACTTTATGCGCTTAAGCGAAGAAGCTCGCCAAATATACAAAACTTAGACATACTAATGGTTTCAGCTAATTATAGGATTTTTAATAAAAAAAGTTTTACAATCGCTATAAATAGCACTTAAGTGCTTCTTAATTCATGGTAAATCCAGAACTAAAGTCTTTTACTGAGTCCGACGAGGAAGCACTCAAAAATTCTCTGAAACGCTGCTCTCCAGAAACTTTCGAGGCTGCGGCACTTTACCGCAAAACCGGCGATTCTTCAAAAGTTCCCGAAGTCGTTTTAGGCATTGTCGAACGCTTTCTTGAGCCCGAAGCACGCCCAAGGCTCCATCAATCAAATGCAGATAAGCTTCGCCTCATTGAAGACCTGGGCATCGACTCATTGACCATGGTCGAAATTGTCATTCTCACTGAAGAGACGCTTTGCCTTACGATTGACAATGAAGAGCTTAAAGACTTAAGAACCCTTGAAGACGTTAAGGTCTTCGTCGACTGCAAAATCAAAGGCCTCCCCCTCCCGACAAAGCCGACACACGTTGATGTCGAGGAGATCTACAGCTTGATGCCCCATGGCCATCCTTTTCTCTTTCTTCAAAGTGCAACCTTAAGAAACAACGAAGCAAGTGCCACCTACGAAATCAGCGGAACTGAGTTTTTCCTAGAGGGTCATTTCAGAGAAAACCCTGTATTTCCAGCCTCTGTCATGCTAGAGGCTCTTGGCCAACTTGCAGTACTCTATCTCCTAAAAACAGAACGTCCCGAATTCGAAGGCAACGCCGTTGACAAAAACAAAATTTACTTTACTTCCTGCGATGGCGTTCGTGCGCATAGGATCTGCAAACCTAAAGACGTGCTAACACTTAACGTCAAACCCAAACGCATTAAGCACCCCATTGCAACCTTCGAGGGTCAAGTATCTGTGAGCGGCGAAAAAGCTGCATTTGCTGAAGAAATCACCCTTACATTCGACTTTAAAAAGCGCGACACAAAGACTGCAACTCAAACTACAGCAAAGCAAGGCGCTGAGCAGTTGCTTGTCGATCAAGACTAAGCCATATGCGAAATGTTGTTGTCACGGGCCTAGGGTTTGCTACTAGCATAGGAAACAATGCTTCGGCCGTATTAGACAGCCTTCAAAATCTTAAGCATGGGATAGCTCCTTTTGTGGATGCTATAGACCCCAGCAACCCAGTTCATGTTGCTGGCAACATTCAAGATTTTAACACTACAGGCTATGACCCTGAAGACTGGACCTACCCCGAAGAATACAACATTCGAAGAGAAGTCCTTCGAGGCCTATCACCTCATGGCTTATATGCACTCTGTGCCACAAAGCAAGCCATCGCAGACGCCAGCCTAACCGAAGACTTACTTTCTAATCCATCTACGGGCCTTTATACAGCTTCTGCAGGCTCTGCAGGCTGCTTAAGCCACCACATGGAGCGCATGAATGAGCGTGGTGTTTTACGATGCTACCCACTGGCCATTGTCGCATCCATCGCTGGGACGCTTACATTCAACCTTGTAGCCGCCTTAAAAATTCTCGGCTCATCATGCGGGTTTGTCTCTGCATGTGCTTCTTCAGGGCACGCGCTTGGCTATGCATTCGATGAGATTGCAACAGGCCGCCAAGACAGAATAATTGTCGTTGGCGCTGAAGACGGCAACCGCGAAAGCATCATTCCCTTTGCAGGTATGCGCGCACTAACGTCAAGCAAAGACCCAAATACCGCCTCTCGTCCTTTCGACAAAAACAGGGATGGCTTCGTATGCACGGGAGGGGCAACGACACTCATCCTAGAAGATGAATCTAGCGCACAAGCACGAGGCGCACGCATTTACGCACGTTTTAATGGGTGGGGGCAGGCTTCCGATGGCTACAACGTCGCCATATCACACCCGGAGGGTGATGGCCTTGCTAGAGCGATCAACCTCGCACTGAAAGCAACCGGCATCAACGCACAAGATATTGACTACGTCAATGCACACGCAACATCGACCTCCATTGGGGACACCTCTGAAATGCGCGCTCTCAAGTCCGTTTTTCTTAACAATGGAGGGGCATCACCGGCTATCAGCAGCACAAAAGCTTTAACGGGGCACGGGCTTTCTCTTGCCAGCGCGATGGAGGCTGCTTTTTGCACCCTTAGCATCCATCATGGTATTATGCCTGGCTCTGCACACATTGAAACACTCGATCCTGAGGCCGAAGGGCTCAACATCATCCAAGAGACACGCCCCGAAGCACCCAAAACGGTTTTGAGCAATAGCAGCGGGTTTGGTGGCGCCAATGTTGCGCTTATATTTTCCAAGTACAGCAATCCTTAAAATCTCACAATGAAGATTGCTTACTTTTGCACAACATTTCCCGTGTTGTCAGAAACTTTTTTGCAACGAGAAGTGAATGCATTGCTCGAGCAAGATAATGTGTCCTTGTCTATCTATTCACTGTGGGGAGGCCATCAAGCCTGGGGGGACGCAGCTATAACACGCATCTCAAAATGGAAACTCATCGCACTCCTATGGCAGCTTCCCTATTGGACGATCAAAAACTCAAGCGCAGTAGGCGTTCTCCTCAAAGCACTCTTTAAGAGGCGACCTCCGTCTTGGCTCAATTTTGGAGAAAATTTACTAGGGATCGGCCTGGGGGTCTTCCTTGCCAGCAAAATTCAAAAAAACAAGCCCGACCTACTTCACGCAACGTGGGCGAGCATGCCCGCAGCAACCGCATGGACCTTGAGTCAACTTTTAGACATTCCTTTTTCAATGGGTGCCCATGCTTACGACATTTTCGAGGACGGAGGCGATTGGCTTCTCAGAGAAAAAGCATCAGAAGCCCAGTTTATTCAAACATCAACAGATAATGCGGCACGTGCACTGCAAACAAAACTTTCTTTTGCCCAGAAAAAAATAAAGCTGATTCGCAGAGGACTTAACACACTGCTTCCCCTCAAAAGTCTTCGTCAAGACCCAAGCCAATTTCACTTCATTAGCATTGGCCGACTTGTTGAAAAAAAAGGTTACGAACTTCAGCTCGATATTTATAAGGCATTCAAAGAGGCCGGTATTCCCTTCAAGGTTAAAATTGCCGGCACAGGCCCCTTGCATCAAAAGCTGCAAGCGCGCTGCAAAGCACTTAGCCTAGAAAACTGTGTGGAATTTCTTGGAGCTCAAACTCAAACAGAAATTCATGAGCTCTATGCCTGGGCAGACTACATGCTATTCACAGGCATTATTGCCTCCAATGGTGATCGTGATGGCCTGCCAAACGTCATTCCTGAGGCCATGGCTGCTGGTGTTATTGTGCTTGCAAGTCCAGGGGCGGGGACTCAAGAAGCCATCTTCCACAAACAAACAGGGATGCTAGCAACGCCTCAAGATCCTCAGCTATGGCTGGCGGCAGTCAAAGAGCTTGAAAGTACTCCGTCCTTAAAAACCGCATTGCAGCGCAATGCACGTCTTTGGGTTGAGGAGCATTTTAATGCAAGTGTCAACACCAAGCGTTTATGCAAACATTTTCAAGTTGCAGCAAACGCTAAGAGCAAAGTTCAAGAACTCCACCCATGACCTGCTCAACGGTGATTTGATCAAAAACGCGCTTCCACCAAGTTGCTCGAGATTCAGGCCAACGCCGTCGAATCATAGGTTGTTCAACGACATAAACACGCTCACCTAAAGGCGCCCAACGTTTTGCGCAATGAACTGGGTGCGCACTCATAA
>DCBD01000139.1:0-1117 GCA_002313355.1 Opitutia bacterium UBA1116
ATGCAAAAAGTTGGAAAAGAGGGTGTTATCACTGTTGAGGAATCAAAAGGGATTAATACTGAGCTAGAAGTTGTTGAAGGTATGCAGTTTGATAAAGGCTACCTTAGCCCTTACTTCGTGACGGATGCTGAATCTATGGAGTGTGTTCTTGAGGATGCCTACGTTCTCATCCACGAAAAGAAGATCAGCAATCTGAACGACCTTCTCCCTGTGCTTCAAGCTGTTTCTAAGACAGGCAAGCCTCTGCTCATCATCGCTGAAGATGTCGAAGGCGAGGCTTTGGCAGCTCTCGTTGTTAACAAGCTCCGTGGTACACTCAATATCTGTGCTGTAAAGGCGCCTGGCTTCGGTGATCGCCGTAAGGCTATGCTAGAAGACATCGCTGTCCTCACCGGTGCACGCTGCATCACTGAAGATCTCGGTATCAAGCTCGAAAATGTCACCACAGAAGACCTCGGTCGCATCAAGCGCGTTGTTATCGACAAGGAAAACACAACCATCGTTGAAGGTTCTGGCAACAGCAGTGACATCCAAGGCCGTGTAAAGCAAATCCGCCGTCAAATCGAAGAGTCCACTTCTGATTATGATCGCGAAAAGCTCCAAGAGCGCCTTGCTAAGCTCGCTGGTGGTGTTGCTGTTATCAATGTAGGTGCTGCAACAGAGCCTGAGATGAAAGAGAAGAAGGCCCGTGTTGAAGACGCATTGCACGCAACACGCGCTGCCGTTGAAGAAGGTATTTCTCCAGGGGGTAGTGTAGCGCTTCTTCGTACTGCTAAGGCTATTGAGTCTTTGAAGCTCGAGGGTGACGAAGCGATTGGTGTAACCATCGTTCGCCGTGCTATCGAAGCTCCTCTTCGTCAACTCTGCGAAAATGCAGGTGTCGAGGGTGCTCTCGTTGTTCAAGAAGTTTTAAAGCAATCTGGTTCCAACGGTTACAACGTAGCTACAGGCCAGTACGAAGACCTCGTGAAGGCGGGTGTTGTTGACCCAACTAAGGTTACTCGCACAGCCCTCCAAAATGCAGCTTCCGTTGCAGGTCTTCTACTCACTACAGAGTGCATGATCACCGACCTTCCTGAAAAGGACAAGCCTGCTGCTATGCCTGATATGGGCGGCA
>DCBD01000139.1:1427-14679 GCA_002313355.1 Opitutia bacterium UBA1116
ATGCCTGATATGGGCGGCATGGGTGGTATGGGTGGCATGGGCGGAATGATGTAATTATCTGCCTATCAGCTCGTTGAGCATCCTTTAAGCCCTCTCAGCTTGAGAGGGCTTTTTATATTGCTAATGCAAATATACATTTTAATATTCAAGCAAGTTATCCCTGGCCCCATTTTTTTAGCACTTTTGGCTAATGGTTTAGTTTTTCGCCATTTTACCCCTAAGCTAACCCCTATACATATAAGGATCATTATGAAAATGACACAATACCGTCTTCGGTGCCTGCTTGGTGCCGTTCTTCTTGGCTTGTTCTCTCTATCGCTCTCTGCGAGTCCGCAAGAGAATGAAATTATTCTCCCTGAACTGCCCTCAGGCTTGTTTGCTAGTCATGACGAGATTAGCTGGGCAGAAAGCGTGCTTGAAGACTTTAGAGATGAGGTGGGTACCGAAACCAGTTTTATTGCTGATGATGATCAGGCAGAGCTTCCTTATGATCAGGCGATGGAGGCTTGGTCTGCAATGAATAGTGTTTTGCGTGACTTGCAGTCGAGTGTTGATCAGTGCGTGAATCCTGAGGCTTGTAATTGGCCGATGAACGAAGTTGCCTTTGATGCCATGATGGCATCGCTTCGAGGGGCCTCACAGGGTATTCAAAGTTCTATCGCAATAGGTACGGTGAACGCTTATTGCACACGGACAAATATTTTTCTTTTAAAGCAGTTATTGGATCTTTTGGGTAAAAATAAGACGACTTGCCCTGTTTTGAGCACCCTTCAAGAAAGTTATTTAAGTGAAGCGGATGGGCATCTTGATTTTGCGACAACTATTTTAACCAACTCTCAAAATCTTGCTCGCTCATCGACTAATTATCCAAGCAACTTAACTCAAGCCATGGGTTATATTAAAGCAGCTATGGATAATATTAGCTATGCTTTCTTTGATGGCTATGAGCCCGAGTGGGTGGTTTCAGTGCAGCTTCAAGATAACGCATCGGTGGTTGACGACCCAGATGCATGGAAGGATGCTTCTGCATCACTTGAGGAGGGTTTAGACTCCCTTGAACACCTGGTTTTCTTTAAGAATTTTGATCACTTTAAGAACCCCATTAAGGATCAAATTGCTCAGGCCTATACAACGCTGGGTCTTTTGTGCCTTGAGGCAGCGGAGTCTACAGCCGAAGCTTGGGCCGATAGTTTGCATACTGTCTCTTATTCAGAGAACCCTATTTCTGAGGAAGATCGTAATGTCTTTTTAGACATGCTTCAGCAAGGAGCAGGGTATTTGTCTGCTGCGAAAAAATACGCTCGAGAAGACAGTGAGCAGTATTATCTTTCAGAGGGTGTTCTCTATGCCCAGTCTGGTGCTGATATGCTCTTAGATGCAGCTGAATACATGGTGCATGGAAATCTCTTTTATGCAGCTCTTGTGACAGCAAAAGAACGCACTAAGCATTCCATTCAAGAAGTAAAAAAAGCTTTTTAAGCTTAAGCTAGCTAGTTTATATGAAGAGGCTCCTCAGGTATAGGGAGCCTCTTTTTAATGCTTAGTGTGAAGCAGTAACGAGCTGATTGATGATTTGCTCGATAGGGCTTTGAGGGTTTCTAGGAATCAGTATGCCCCCTGTTGTATAGGGGTCATCGTCAGAGTCGTCATCTTTGCGGCGGTGTGTAGTATTGTATAGGTCTAGAGGTATTATTACATTTTCTAGCCTAGCCAAATACGCATTATAGGCCTGAAGTAGGTAGACTTCAACTTGAACCTCTAGCTCACCCATTTCCATGGTTTCTTGGTTGCCTGGGGTGGTACGGTAAATCATACGAAGTAGGTAGTAGGCTGCAGCGCGTGCATAAGCCTCGAATGCTTCCGCATGGTTTTGTTGTTGGTTAGAGTTTACCCCCGAGCGAAAAGACTCTTCAGCGGCAGCGCGCAAGAGAATCCGCGTGTGGGTGTAATTGTGGTTAGCGTCTTGTTGAGCTCGCGCTAAAGTGAGCGTTTCAAGGGTTTGACGAACTTTTTGTAGCGTTATTGCATATATATTTTTTTGATCTTCACGGTTCCTTTGTATATAATTAACAATCTCTTGGCCGATGTGAATGTTTGGACCGGCCTCGATTTGAATGATGTAGGGGTTGCCTGCTTGAAGTTCATCTACGAGGGCAAGGGCACGGCCTTTAAGGGTGTTAAATTCCTCTTCTGTAATAGTGGCTATGGCCAGGCTTGTGTTAAGTACGAAAAATGCAAGACCAAGAAAAGAAGGGTACAGTCGCATAGAGGGGGAAGATGGGTAAGGGCTTATAGGGTGGAGTGTATCAGTAGTGAGGCTAGGTATAAAAATGCATATGGATACTGTGTTGAAAAGGGACTAGAGTTGCTATCTTCTTCTTCAGTGTCGAGGAGATGTGGAGCAATTTCCCCAAGTAGCTCGGGGTCTAGATTTAGGAGCTGATCGGGGGGAGAAGGAGGTGGTGTATGTCGGTCTGCAATGCGAGCTAGAGCCATTGCAAGGTGTTGGTCGTCTGCATTATTAGGGTTTCTTTGTTGGAGTATGATGTGCAGGATTGCCCGATAGGCTAATTCGTCTGTAAAGTGTGTAAATGCAGCTGTGTCGCTGCCTATGTTGTCTGCGTTGTGCCCTTCTTGATTGGCACGGTTGATGAGTTCTTGAAGCCTTGCTTCAGTAAGGATGTCTTCTTCTTCGTTTAAGAGACCGTTGGCTAGGCGGTTGGCGGCTGCCGTTGTGATGAGTGTGGTTATGTTTTCACGGTCACTCGGAACGACAAGATACATCCAGCTTCCAGGTTGTCGACTGGCTACGCAGGTACGTAGGTAATAGATTGCTTGGTTGATGATATTTTGGTTTGTTGCATTTGGCGGGTTAAGTGCCTTTTGAGGTTCGCTTGGGTTCTCTGCAAAGGCAATACAGCTCTGAACTAAAAAGAGGTAAATAAAAATGTGGGATGTCTTCATATAGGATGTATGTGTTAAAGGTAACGTTTATTCGCCAGTGTCTTCACGCTTGATGCAGCGTATATCTTCAAAGGCTTCATCTTGTTCAATCCGAAGCTTTTTGATGCGCGTAAGCTCGAGGATAGCCAAGAAGGTGGAGATGATCATCATGAAGCTCGATCGCATGGGAATGAGCTCGCTAAAGCGGAAGCTTGGCCGCGTGTTGAGGACTTCAAGGACAGCCTCCATGCGATCTGCAACGGTGACTTGTTCGTCGTGAATTTCACCGGTGGTTCGCTCTTCAATGAGGCGCCTTAAAATTTGATTGAAAGCATTCCAGATATCGAGTTTTTCGACTTTTTTAACAGGGCGCTGAATCTTTACCGTGGGTGTGGTAACTTTGCGCTCAAGAAAGCCTTGTTGCTCGTCAATAAGGGCCTCTAAGGTGCTGGCAGCTTCTTTAAATTTTTTGTACTCGATGAGTTGTTCAACGAGCTCCCAGCGAGGGTCATGGCCTTCTTCTTCCTCTTCTTCTTGTTTGAGTTGGTCTTGCTTGGGGAGGAGCATACGGCTCTTGATGTACATCAAGGTCGCTGCCATGACAAAGAAATCTCCAGCAACGTCTAAGTTCATCGTCTCCATGGCATAGAGAACATCGAGGTACTGGCGTGTGATTGTCTCGATGGGGATATCATAGATGTCGATTTCGTTACGGCGGATTAAAAAGAGCAAGAGATCAAGCGGGCCTTCGAAGGCTTCGAGCTTTACAGGAAAGTCTAATTTGTTGCGGAAGGCTTCTTGCTTGGCTTCGCTCATGATACTTTAAAAAGAGAGGAGTTGAACGACGATGTTAAACTGGGTACCGTTTTCCCGCGTGGTTCCCTTGTGAAAGACGAGTTGATACTCGACGCTCCAAGCTTTCCCGAGGCGCATCCAGTAGCTGTACATTTGCTCAACAAGTTGCCCTCGGTGGCTATCGTAGCGCCAGCGACCCTTTACCTTATTGCGATGGTTGAGCTGGAACTCGCCCCCGAGTGTGTACTGGGAAATTTCGTGTTGGAGGTTGTTCGTCTCAAAGGTGAGTGCCCAAAGGTCTGCATCGTGGATGCGCAGACCTGTACGGATTTCGCGTTCGGTTAAGTCTTCAATGTCAAAGCGATTGTAAAGGAATAGATCGAGCCATTCGACAGGAAAGAGCCCGAGTGTTGTATAAAAATTGGAGAGGGTGTTTTCGCCAGCTTGGCGCGTGAAGCGAATGTCTTGGTATAAATCGAGGGTTGCCAAATCTCTTGAGCCGTAGCCTTGAGCCTGCGTTTGGAGGCTGTTTTCTAGGCCAAGGCGTAATAGATTTTCATCGACCATCTCGTCGATCGTACGAATTTCGCCAAGGTCAATCGGGGGGAGGTAGGTGCGGAATACCTGTTTGTCGATTTCGGGGATGTTGGATTGGCCTTGGTTGGCATTCGGAATATAGCGATACTGCAGGCGTGGGCGCATCATGTGTCTGAGGCCGTGAATATTCCAGTTTTTGTTATGATAATCCCATTGGCCGAAAGCGAGTGCATCGAGATCAAAACCAATTTGTCCGAGGAATCGGGTATAGCTTTCCTTGCCACTTACATTGCCTTTGCTATTAGCATATTGAGTGAATCGCCCACCTGCTACCGGAGTGAACGTCAGCCAAGGACTCATATTAAAGGGGCGAGAGAGGCCATAGTAGCCGTCTATCCGGTCTGTACTGCGTTCGGGGGTGCCAGAAAGTTGCTTTTCTTGTAGGTGGACAAAATCTGCGTCGATTTGTTGGTAGATGCCTGTTTCAAAAAGTTCTGAAGGTGTCCAATGGAAGCTTACTTCTGGAAGGCGTTCGGCGACTTGCTCAAAATCATTGGGGCGAAAACGCGTAAAACCACCGATGTAGTAGCCTTGCCCAAGGTAAAGGCCCTCGACAAAGTTGTCAGGACGTTGGTCGTTGTAGAAAAATTGAGGGCGAAAGTCTCGGGTTACGTAGGAGTCACTCCACCAGTTGAGGTCTCCGGTTAGTTCGACATTGTCATAGAGCGTTTGCTTGTGACGCCACATGATGAAGTCTCGATCGCGCTGGATCGGGTCTCCTAAAGTGTCTGTCCCTCGATCTCCACGGTCGCTGATATAGCCTGATTGGAGCCACCCGCGCATGGCTGTTGTGTCGGAGAATAGGGAGTATTCACCGGCAGGTCCATAGAGCCATCCGCGCTTGGTATAATAATCTACTAGGCCGCCTAGTTTGATTTTTTCATTGATGGGAAAGAAAACAGTGTTTTGGCCAAAATATCCGAGATTGTTGCGGTGACCGTATTTGCTCTTGATCTTGTAGGGCGATTCTTGGGTGCTGAATGAACAGTAGGGAAGGTAGAATACGGGCACTTTACCAACACGAAAGAGGGCATGTTTGCTGACAACGCGCCCATTTTCAGGTGAAAATGTAATTTTCTTGGCTCGGATGTTGGGGGAGAAAAAGTCCGGTTCACCGTAGAAGAGCTCTCCATCTTCAATCGTGAGGAGTTGCATGTTCCCCTCGGCGTGTTTTCCGGAAAAATAAAGGGGGGCTTCACCTGCACGAAAAGCATCTACATCGATGTAGTATTTGCCAGGATCGTAGCTGAGCTCTTGGGTGACAAGACGAGCTGTCTCGTAGTTAACTTGGACGTCTCCTGTAGCCGTTGCTACATTTTCAAGCTTGTTAAAGCGTATGTTGTCAGCTTCTAGGAAGAATTTCCCCCGTACGAGGCGCGCATGGCCTTTGGCGACCATACTTTGGGTTTGTTGATCAAACTCAATAGGCTCATCAGCGCTGAGCTCAGGGAGCCCTAAATTCGCAAAAATGCCTTGTGGAATGAATGAGAGAAAAGATGCAATCAGCAGGTGTCGGTATCGCACAAAAGCGACACTATGGAGAACTTACGCCGCTGGACAAGTATTTAATCGCTTCTTGGCAACAAGGCATTAAATGTTTTATTTATTTTGAATGTACGTTTCCTCTGAGTCGTAGAGATTGTAGATTTAATGTTTTTCGGTAATACCTCTGAGTGCTTGTGTGTAGCTCGCGAGATCTTTGGTGAGATCGTCAAGCCGATCAATAATACCCTTGTCTGCAATGCTGCCATCGTCAGTCACCGCTTCTCCAGGAGCAAAGACAAAGCGCGGAATAATCACACATCGAAAATCTGTCATCAGGCTATTGGCTAGAGAAAGGGGGGCTAGGTAGCTTAAGGATCCTCCAGAGGCAACGGCAATGCCAATGACTTTGCCCGTCCAAGCACTACTGCCTAATTCAATAATATTTTTTGCTGTTGAACTGATACTGTAGTTGTAAACGGGGCAAGCAATCAGCACACCGTCAGCTTCTGCAAGTTTTTTTTGCAAGATTTCCACATGCGGGTGGCCGTAAGCATCTCCACCGTCACAATGAGGGATTTCGTAATCTTGAAGATCCATCCACTCAACGCTATGACTTTGTGCTTTGAGCGTTTCAAAAGCAGATCGACCAAGAATGCGGCTTTTACTTTGTGGATTTAAGCTACAGCTGATAACGAGTAATTTCATGTAAATATTGTTAGCTAGATGAGTTATGCTCATAGAGCTCTCTTTCTGCGCGGTCAATGCCATTTTGGATACCTTCAATGAACTTTGCTAGCCATTCAGCCTCTTGATAAGCCCACTCTGGTTCGAGCAATTTTGCCGCATCATTCGAGAGCACAAACCCGTCGATGGTTTCAATATCACTCAAGTTATTGAGGATAAGGTCGGCAATCTCTTCGGTGTGTTGCAGTATTTCAGCAACGTGTTTATTCATGCCTCCGCCGATTTGCTTGTATTGATGTTGTGCTGAAGAGAGGTTTGAGGCGGTCTGCATGAAGCGGTTTCTCAGTGTGTTGAGGTCATGCATGCCACAAGCAGCATGGTTTCCTTGGAGTACCGGCTGCAGCAGGTCATAGGCATCTTCAAGGTGTATTTTGGCAAATTCAAGATAGTTGCTGCCTTGTTCTTGGAGTAGTTCTTTTTTCTTTGAGCTGCTCGACCAGTTCCAGTAGCTGAGTTTGCTCAGCTCTTCATTCGTTTCCGAAATGGCCTGAGCCCACGTCTGGTAACGTTGTTGATAGCTGGCTGTGTTTTCAATAGCTAATGTCGGGGTAATTAGCCATGCAACGATAAGGGGTAATAAGTAGAAGGGTGTGTATTTTTTCATGGTAGTTATTATTGTGTTTATTTGAGCAAGATAAGCAAGGGGTAAAGCCCCTCTGCATCTTATAATCCTTGTTTTGCCCTCTTTGGGGCATACCTTTAATAGCGTTATCATCCCTTAATGCGTTGACCTTCTTTGGCTAAATTTATAAACCCGTAGATCGAGCCCCTAGCTTGTATGCGTGTCGTCCATATCAGTGTTTCCCCACTTTCAGGTAGTCCTTCCCGTATTGTACGTGCCTTGAATGACCATACAGAGATTGAGGCAAAGCATATCGTTTTAGAGCCAAATCACTTCGGTGCTCGCACATACCCTGGAGGTATCCCCTGGAAGGAGGATCGCGAACACGCAGTTGCGGAGATCGAGGCTGCCGACCTCGTCCATATTCACAATCATTTTAATCTTAAAGAAAATAAGTTTAAATTTGATTTTGAGGCGCTTCATAAGCGCGGCAAGCCAATGCTGCGTCACTTGCATTCAAGTCCCGAGTTTTTTCAAACGGGTGATACCCGCATCGTGACAGATTGCCCACTTCCTCAGCTTGTTGTTGCCCAGTATCAAGAGCGTCATTATCTTCGGGCGCGTCCTGTCCCCAATATCCTCCCTGTTGAAAATGCTTTATATTCACCTATTGAAAAAGAGGAGAGTCCGCTGCGCATTTTCTTTGCACCTACGATGCCCTTTTCTGCTTGGAAGGTGCCTCCCAGTGTCTCCCGCTGGGCGACTAAAGGCCAACTAGAGGTAACGCGGCTCTTAAAGCGCCTAGAGGCACGTATGGCACGTTGTGCCGTTGTCATCGAGTCTGTAATTATTCAAAACCGCCCATTGCTCGAGTGCATGGCCGTGAAGCAATCTTGCCATCTATCTATTGACGATATGGTGACGGGGAGTTTTCACATTAGCAGTCTTGAGGCGCTTTCCCATGGTATTCCTGTTTTTAATTATATAGATAGTCGCACTTTGGCAACTTTGCGTGAGCTGACAGGGGCTGATCATATCCCTTGGGTGAATTGCCGGGTTGAAGAGGCAGAGATTTTTTTCGAAAAGCTCATTGCTGATGCAGATCTTCGCCACGAGTTAGGCAAGGCCTCACGCACATGGATGCTTAAGTATTATCATGATAGGGAGCTCGTTCAGCATTATGTTCAGGCGTATCGTGATGTCCTCGAGCAACCTGATGTCTTCAAAAAAAATCGCTTGGATCCTAACGAAGCTCGTGTCCGGTGGACGGTTGATGGTGAATATGCAGCGCACTACGAAGGTCGCGTAGGTCGTTTTGAGCGTTCAGCCCACAGGCTTTGTTGTGCTGAGTCTGCAGAATATTTTGAATCCTTACTCAATCTCGTTCGCTCTGCTTGCATAGTTGGCTTTGATAAAAAGCCGTTTCTTTCTTGGCTTTTTGAGAATCGCTTTAAGCGCATTGATCCTAATGTCGATTTTTTCCATCCAGATCGCGCGCGCTATCTCATGGCGAAGTATTCCTTTGCACTGCCTTATATTCAGGGTAAACATGTTTTGGAGCTTGGCTGTGGTGTGGGTTATGGGGCTGCTTATTTAAAGAAGCAGGGGGCAGCCTCGGTGACAGCGGTCGATAAGGATATGCTCGCCATTGCCTATGCTGAGGAGAACTATGCTCGCGATGGTGTTGCATTTGTTGAGTCCGATGCGCAAACAATAGAGCTTCCCCGTGCTAGTCAGGATGTTGTCATCGCCTATGATTTGCTCGAGTGCGTAGACTGTGACGGCACCTTGCTAGATCGCTGCCGGCAGCTCTTAAAACCAGGGGGTGTTTTGTTGATTTCTTGTGGAGATCTTTGGTCGAGTCATTTTGAGAAGCATCACCTGCGTGCCTATACTTCTCAGAGCTTTCGGCACTTACTCAATGCTTTCTTCTCCGATGTTTCTCTTTACCGGCACATGTTTCATCTCTATGAATCATCAAGCAGGCATGAGGCGGATTCTATTGAAAATATGAATGCCTTCCTCGAAGAAAATGCTTTGTGCTTAGAGTCCCTCAAACGCGGTGAAAGTCTTTTAGCTATATGTAAGTTATAGGTTATGAAGATTGTTCATATTATTGAAACAACTATTTCTGGGAGTCCTTCGCGGCTTGTTCAGGCATTGAGCAAGCATACATCATTAGTTGTTGATTTAGTTTTTGCTTATAGTAGCGAATATGAAGCTCTTGTGCATCCAGGTGGAATTGATTTTAGGAAGAATCTGGAGTATGCAAAGGATGTTATAGAAGCTGCAGATATTTTGCATTTTCATGAAGATATTAATTTAGATCAAAACCGATTTGGTGTATCCTTTCGTAAATACTTTTCAAAAAAGAAAATGCTTCGCCAGTGGCATAACGCTGGAAAGCCTTTAAATGATATTCCAGAGCTTGTTGTCGCTCAGCATCAAGAAAGGTTTTTTCCTCAGGCTCGACTGGTTCCCAATATTATCCCGACCGAAGATTCTTTGTATGCACCTCTTGGAGAAAAAGAAAGTACTCCACTGAATATATTTTTTTCTCCCACGTTAGGGTTTTCTGCGTGGGGTGTACCAAAGGGTCTTGAACGCTTCGCTACAAAAGGGAGTCCTGAGGTGAAGAGGCTCTTGAAAAGGCTGAATGCACGTTATAGTGACCTTAATGTTCTTCTATGTTCAAATATGCCTCGCAAAGAATGCTTAGAAGAAAAACAGAAAAGTCATATTGTTATTGATGACCTTGTGACTGGAGGATTCCATCTAGTTGGTCTTGAGGGTTTATCTCAAGGATTGCCTGTACTTGGTTATTTAGATGCCCGCTCAAATAGGGTTCTAAGTGAATTAACAGGTGCATCTGCGTTGCCTTGGGTGAATATTCGTTTGGAGGAGGTAGAGCCTGTATTAGAAGCTTTGATTTTTAACGCAGACCTTCGTGCTGAGTTGGGTAAAGATGCACGTGACTGGATGGTTCGCTATTACAATGAAAAAGATCTAGTGAAGCATTATGTTGATGCTTACGAAGATTTACTTGAGAACCCCGAATTATTAAGTGTATCTCGCTTTGATGTAGATAATCCCCAAATATATTGGTCGTTTAAATCCTCTTATGATATTTTTTATTTGGCTCGTGCAGGGGTATCGGGTCCTTCATGTAATACACTTTGTCGGTTACGCGCTTACGAAACAGACGAGATCACTCAAAATAGAGTGATCTCAACTTATGATTTGGCTCACTCAGGGAATTCTTTTGCAAAATGGCTTTATACTAATCGCTTTAAACGCATTGATCCAAATGTCGATTTTTTCCATCCAGATCGCGCGCGCTACCTCATGGCAAAGTACTCGTTTGCGCTCCCTTATATTCAGGGTAAGCATGTTTTGGAGCTTGGCTGCGGCGTGGGTTATGGGGCTGCTTATTTGAAGGAGCAGGGGGCAGCTTCGGTGACGGCGGTCGATAACGATATGCTCGCCATTGCCTATGCTGAGGAGAACTATGCTCGCGATGGCGTTTCGTTTGCTGAGTCCGATGCCCAAAGAATAGAGCTTCCCCGTGCTAGTCAGGATGTTGTCATCGCCTATGATTTGCTCGAGTGCGTAGACTGTGACGGCACCTTGCTAGAGCGGTGCCGGCAGCTCTTAAAACCAGGGGGTGTTTTGTTGGTTTCTGTATGTGATCTTTGGCATGAAAAAATGGAGAACTACTGGCTTAGAAAGTACACAGCTCAGTCTTTACTTAATTTATTGCATGACAAGTTTTCTCGTATAGAAATGTTTAGATGTTTTTCAAGTTTAAGTGCTTTTGATGAAGTGAGTTTTTCCCAGCCTGCGATTATCCCTTTAAATAGTTTTACTTGTTCACTCAAACGCGGCGAAAGTCTTTTAGCCCTCTGCACCCTATGCGAGTAGCCCATATTGTTTTAACAGATCTTTCCGGGGCCCCCATGCGTATTGCTTCTGCACTGCGTCATCACACAACATGGGAGTCGCGGCTCATCGTTTTTGATTCGAAAGCTTATGCAAAGCGTGCTTATCCTCAAGATCTTCGCTGGGATGGGGATAAAGATGAAGCGCTCTCATGGATCGAGTCTTCAGACCTAATTCATTTTCATGAATACATAAATCCTGAGCATAATGCTTTTGGGTTTAATTTTCAGGAGATTGCCCCTAAGGCTCGTCTATTGCATCAATTTCAGATGGAGCCTTCATACCCCAAAAAGCTACCACGCTTTGTCGTTCAGGAGCCTAAGTTTCCGCAGCTCGTCATTCCTCATTTTCCCGAGCGCTATTATCCCTATGCGCGCGTTGTCCCCAATATCATTCCCCTCGAAGATCCTTGCTTTAAGCCTACTCTAAAGAATGCACAAAATGAAATTTCCATTGTCTATACGCCATCCTCAAATTTTTCAGCATGGAAATATCCTGCTAGTTTGCCTCGTTGGTCGACAAAAGGCTATGAGGAAACGAAAAACATGCTTGAGCATTTTGCTCAAAAAATGAAAGCCTATGGGATTGCGGTTTCACCGGAGGTACTGATTGATCGATCTATCGATGATTGTTATCGAGCTCGGCAGCGTGCAGATATCGGCATCGAAGAGCTCGTGACGGGGAGTTTTCACCAAGTCATGCTTGAGTGTATGGCTGCAGGTTTGCCGACGCTTGCTTACCTTGATGAGCGTAGCTTATATACGATGCGTGAGCTTACGGGCAGTGCAGATATGCCTTGGGTAAATTGCCGACTTGAGGAAGCCGAAGCTGTTCTCAGGCACCTTGTTCAAGAGCCTGAGCTTCGCCGTGCGCTAGGTAGCCATGCCCGTGCTTGGATGGAGGAGTATTACAATGACAAGGTGCTTGTTCAGCACTATATGCGCGCTTACGAAGACATTTTAGAGCGACCGCACTTGTTTAAAGAAAAGCGCTTCGATCTTCAGGATCGCAAGACCTATTGGCACTTGCATGAAAAGCACACGCTTGGATATAAGGCACGTCAGCGCAATGCTGGCTACGGGCGTTTTCAGGAGAGTATTCAACATCCTCTCCTAAAACAAATAGACTTACTTGCTCAAGATGACCCAATGCGCCTTTGGTTGTATGAGAATCGTGCATGGCGCATGGATCCGACGGTCGACCTTTTTGGCAGTATTCGTAGGCAATCGCTTTTAGCGCGCTATGCTTTTGCTGCTGAGGGTTTAGCGTCCAAGCACGTGCTCGATCTTGGCTCGGGAACAGGCTGGGGGGCGGTCGCCTTAAAGGAGCTGGGCAAAGTATCTTCTGTGGTCGCGCTAGAGCAGAACTTTCTTGCGTGTACCTATGCAGAAGAGCGCCATCCTTGTGAAGGGGTTGAGTATCGCGAAGAAGATGTCGAAAAGGTCGCTTTCCCCGAAGCGCATATTGATGGCATCGTCGCCCTGGGGCTTCTTGAGTTTCTTCGTGCGGACGGCGCTTTTTTGAGAAAGTGCTACCACTGGCTTAAGCCGGGTGGGGAGCTTATTATTTCAAGCCCTGATACGTGGCGACCAGATATTATGGTGCATTACTTTCGACATCACTCTCGGAGAACTTTTGAGAATTTTTTAAAGTCAGTTTTTGGTCATGTGGAGTTATTTATTCAAGAGCCACCGTATGATGTTGATGTTGAATGTATTGAGTTTAGCCCGCGGTATATTAGGCCTTGCATTGAGGAGGATGTCCTCGATCCTGGGCAGGTAATCCTTGCACGCTGCATCAAGGTCTAGTCATTTGACCTTGACAGTTCCTGCCAAATGGCGCATATTGAATTTAGTACATTAATCCCATTTTATTTATGCCAACACTCTCCAAAAAGCGCTCTCGAAAGTGCTCGCTGTTTAAGCCCTCACGGGCTTCTCGCATTCCTTGGTGCTCTCTGGCCGGCGGGGTGAAGAGCCGCCGCGATGCGCTCAAGGTCGTTCAGCAGGGGCTCACCATTGCAGATTTTGAAGAGCTCACCACCATGCTCGACGTTTCGCATGCCACCTTGTGTGATATTGCCCTCATCGCTCAGCGCACCTTCAGCCGCCGCAAAAAATCTGGAGAGTCTTTTAAGCCCGATGAGTCGGATCGCATCCTCCGCATTGCTCGTTTGTTTGATCGTGG
>DCBD01000084.1 GCA_002313355.1 Opitutia bacterium UBA1116
ATCGTCACTAATAAGAGTAATCGCCCTAGCGCCCTCTTCAAGCATTTGATCAATAATACGTGTCGCATCGGCATTGCCAGAAGCCTGACAAGCGTCTCGCTGATTGACAAGCCACTCATAGGCAAAGGTATTATGCTTATCCCAGGCATGATCAAGCTCAAGAGGTAAGCCTTGATGGGGACAAGACATAACGGCATCTTGTTCGGCTATATTTTTTGCATGAGCAACACTGCACAAACAATAACCAGTGAATACACAGGCAAAGATGATTCTTAGCACACTTATAAAATAAGAATTCATAGCTGAATGGGTTTCATAGGACTGAGCCCAGGATTGCAAAAAGCCGCCAAGGTACTCTTAAAAATGTAATTATTTAAGCTCAGCACCCAGCCTAATCATCGTCAATAACATCTTCGACAATAATGCCCGTGCGTGCCCCAACATCCAAGGCAAAAGCGATATCGATAACATGACGACGGAATAAAAGGCCCACCTCTACTTTAATAAAATTGCGCAAAAGGACAATCGGCTCGTATTCAGCGATATCAATACACTCAACATAAAGGTCTACCAAGGTGTTTAGCTCAGCCCTGCTCATGGAACTTTTTTTGCGAAAATCTTCAACGATACCGAAAATCTCGTTATCTAAGCAACTGAATGCAGCCTGAGACGTGGATACACAAAAAAGAAACACGCAAGTAATACAAATAAGGCGGAAATTTGTTTTCATAGGTTGTGGGATATTGAGGGTTATTAATGGAAGTTATGGGCATTTTTAAGTTGAAGTGCGCTATCAAGCAATCATAAAACAAGCAGCCCCATTCGCTTGAATGGAGCTAGCTCAGTTCATTTTAGGGAATTATATACTTTAGGATTATTTTTTGAGTTAGGATTTAAAATACATGTGTAAGAGGATCGAAATGCTGATTTTATTCCATCTATACTGAAATTAAATAAAAAAACGCATAAGCTACTGACTGATAGATGTTAAGAAGTGAAAATCCAGCAATTTGTCTTGTCCCGGAAAAGACTACCAAATAGCTTGAAGGCACCTGCCCTTTCCTATAAGCTTTGATCTAGTATCTCATGGCAAAACCATTCCTCTTGATCATTGCTGGGCTTGCCCTGCTCGGCGCTCATACCCCATTACACTCAACTGCATCTGTCGAAGTCCCTTCTGGCTTAGACCACAAGCCCTGGAAACAGCTACTCAAGACTTATGTGAATGACAAAGGCCTTGTCGATTACAAGCGATGGAAAGAAAGCTCTGAAGATAGAAAAGCTTTAAAAGACTACATCGATCAGTTTGCCTCAGAACCTGAGCTTGCAGCAAAAGGTAAAGAAAAACTGGCTGCACTCATCAATGCCTACAATGCCTTCACCGTCGAATGGGTGCTCGAGCACTACCCCATTGCTAGTATCCGAGAAATCAAGGGAACCTGGAGCGGAAGGCATTGGGACATCGGTGGCAACTTAGTATCTCTTGATGACATTGAACATAAATATCTGCGCCCAATCATGGGGTGGAAAGTTCACGGGGTGCTCGTCTGCGCAGCTCGCAGCTGCCCGCCCCTACAGCAATTTGCCTATACAGACGAGAAACTCGACAGTCAAGTGAGTGAAGCTTTTCAAGCCTGGTTGGCCCGGCCTGACCTTAATACGTTTGATCCAAACATCAAGCTGGCCGAAGTATCTAAAATCTTTAAATGGTACCGAGAGGAGTTCAATGAGTACCCTGGCGGCGTTAAAGCAGTCATTGCACACTTTGCTCCCGAAAAATATCGGTCTTTTTTAGCTAGCGCGGAGTATACCCTCACTTTTAAAAACTATAATTGGGGATTGAATGATCAGAGTGATTTGGGCAAGAATTATAAGCTAAGCCCCCTGAAACTCTTATTCAGTATGTTCAAAGAATGAACCACCCCCCAGCAAAGCACCGATTAATACCTCAACTCAAAGGACATGTCATCCTCTTTGTTGATTTTCAAAGAGGTAGCTATGCAACGGTGGCACGGCTCTACGAATCGAGCCTTAAGACCATGGGCCTTGATGTAGAAATGGTCCAAACGCCTCAAACAGCAGAAGAGCGGCTTTTTGCGCAAAAAGAATATCAGGGATGCCTCATCTTTCACTTAACCCTTGGGCTAGACTTTCAGCCGGTGAAAAGCGCTGTTAACATTGCTCTGCCCTATCATGAATGGAGCCGCTACCCAGCTACATGGGCCCAACGCTTAAACACCTTCGATGAAATATGGGTGCCCTCTAAGCACTTAGCTAGTACACTCGTTGAAAGTGGGGTTGAAGCCCCCATATTTTTTGCACCACCCGCCTTAGACCTCGAAAACATAGCTGAAAAAAGCTCCTGGGAGAGCCGTAAGCCCTTTCGCTTTTTCTTCTGTGGAGAACCACACTTTCGTAAGGGTCACCACTTATTGATCGAGGCTTTCATGCGGACATTTTCATCTCCAGGCAATGCAGTGCTCACGATTAAGACATCGCCTACTTGCATCTGGAAAAGCCCCCGTAAAGACATTGTCTTCATCCGTGAAGAGTGGAGCCGAAACCGCCTTTTAAGTCACTACGCCGAGCAAGATGCCTTTGTCTCAGCTAGCCTAGGAGAAGGCCTTGGCCTTCCCCTGGCAGAGGCAATTCTTGCAAAGCTGCCTGTCGCCACCAATAACTGGGGCGGGCACGAAACATTGCTTAGCAAAGATGATGCTTACTTCAAGATTGAGCACACAGAAATCCCTCAGCCTTATTGTAGTCTCCCCGAGTATTTCACCCCCGGCCAGCAATGTGGGTTTTCCAGCGTCGATGAGATCTCAAAAACGCTCCAAAGAGTAGCCATGTCAGATGCTCAACAACGCAAAGACCACGCCGAACACTCTCAAAATCACCTACTCAGTATTTTCGGGAGTGTACCTGCGCTTAACCGAATTGCTGAAAGACTCAACACTTACCAAGCACACTTAGACGCGCAAAGAATGCTCCATCATGCATAAGAGATTTTTAACAGCGAACTCACTCTGGGAAACGCCTAATCACTTAAAAGGCTATGTCGATATACTTCTCAAAAAAGACGCGACTATTTATATCCCAGAAAACATATCAGATGAAGAAGCAAATCAACTCGAGCAATCAATCAAGGTTTATTCAAAGGATAAAACGCTAGACATTGTTCGAGGCGAGGAGACTCTACTCCAAGCCCAAGGAGGAATTCTTTTTGACTTTAGTCCGAGACCTTGTGCCTATAAATGGCTTCCTCCAAACGGATGGCGAGGTAAGCGTGCAGGCTTTATATCTCTGAATGAAGGCATAGAACGCACGCAAACTGAGCTGAAAGAAGCCGAAAGTTCGTTGGACTGTATTTTAATTGATCGACGCTGGGATGAATCGCCAGGCCTAGAGCAAAATATTCTTGAGCTTTCCTTCACTAAGCAATTTTTTCTTCCGAGTGCATGGAAAGATGCTCAAGTCCAAGACATCCCACTCACAACAAGCCAAGAGACCTGTGTACTGTACGATTCTGCTGAAAGGCCCCAGAAATCAAATGCACCTTATCTCACTAAAACACTTTTGCCCATATTAAAGAAATCTGCACGCGTAACTCTTATTGATTGTGCATACCAAGAAAGTAAACTTGGAAAAGATAACTTTCCTAGCAAAGTACTGTCTAAAGCAAGCCGGCTTATCCTTGCCTTCGAAGACCCTGCTAGACTTTTTGCATGGGCTATTCTTGCTGAAAAAAAGAAGACTCCATGGGTAGCTTGGAATCTGTCTCAACTATCCCCAATGCGCTTAGCAGCTTATGGATTAAGGAAGAGCAGAGAAGCCCCTAGCTCCAAGTCGATTAAATCATTTTTAGCGCCTAAAATAAATCTAATCCAACAAGGAGACCAAGAACACACGACAGATGAACACGTCTTTAAGCAATCGCTTCAGGTTTTTTCGCCAAGCAATGTACTAGAGCAGTGCTCATCATTCATTCAAAAATCATTTTCCATTAATGCACCTAATGAGCGCTTCTTTTACGAGTTGCCTCAAAAGACATTTGAATCGACTATCTCACCCAAGCATTGGAAAAGGCGCTCATTAAATAAGCAGGAGTTTCAAAAGAACTTTAGTTGGAACAAGGAGTACAAAACCAAGGAATTATTCGAAGCCAGCTGCTTAATCAGCGAAGACGATGCCGCAAAAAACTTTTTTAAGCAGAAATTTTTAGACACATTTCTTTTCAGAGAAACCAATAATACCTGGCATCGAGACTTTCATCAACTTACTGAGAGATGGGAAGACTGGAGAACCCAGTGCACTCGAGCTGTTGAAAATCTTTACAGCAAAGATAAGAAAGCATCTAGCGCCTACACTCAAATAGCTCACGGAATGCTCGTTGCCTGCATTATGCAAAGCAGCAATGCTGCCACACTTGAGGAAGCTCGCGCATGGATCGATAAAGACAAATCATGCAATAGATATCAACGTTTGTTTCCCTACGAAGAAGTTATCTTACTTGGAATTTCTGGAAAATACGAAGAAGCCGAAGGCCTTATTCAGCATGCCTATGAAAACAATACCAATGCCTATGACGGCTTCAAAGTACTGGGGCAAGTTGCGCTTAAATACAAAAGCGAGAAAGCATCAATTCATTATTACCAGAGGGAATGGAATGCCCACAAAAGCTCCCAAGAGTGTAACATTCAATATATACTAAAAAAGAGCAAAAAAGAGCCTCTAAAAGCAAGCATTAG
>DCBD01000021.1 GCA_002313355.1 Opitutia bacterium UBA1116
TGGTACTCGAGCTTGGGGAATGAAGGATGTTTATTTCCTTCGGAACTCGTTACGAGAAGGGTCCATTATACCATAATATTTTATCTTGTCAATAGTTACGTTTGTTGGGTTTGTTGCGTTGGGATCTTTTTTTCAAAAAATTGCACTTTTTTGGGGAAATCGGAGGTATTTGGAGTCGAAGAGGTCGATTTTGCGTGCTTGGGTTTATTTTTGAGTGGGAAATGAGGTGTGTTTTGAAGGGTGTTTTGTTTTGTAGGTGATTGAAGGTGAGTTGGATGTGGGATTGTTTTTGTTGAGATTTTGGGGCGTTTTTGGTGGAGAGAGTTTTGGGAGGTTTTGAGAAATTGTTGTGTTAAGTGTTGTTTATGAGTAGGTTAAGGGATTGAGGTTTTTGGTTGGGAGGACTGATGAAAGGAGGTTGGGTGGACGCCTTTACACCAGGCCGTGATGGAGGGGGATGTGATCAAGGTAACCTCATTATTGAGAAGTGGTGCCGATGTAAATGTGAAAGGTAATGAAGGTCAGACGCCTTTGGATTTGGCTGATATAGAGAATTATGAGACAGCCGTACGTCTTTTGGGGTATATGGGGGAATATGATGTTATTAGGTTAGGGCAAGGGCCTACGACTGAAGAGGTCGAAAGTAACGCGAGAGTCGAGCTCTTGCCAGGGGATGATGTTGATGTCTCTGGCAATGAGAAGGGGAGTAGATTAGGTTTATTGAGGCTTGGATGTATTTCACGGGATTTTAGTCTTCTTTAGCACCTCTTTGGAAAAGCGCCTTGGCTGAGTAGTCAGGGCGTTCTTTTTTATTTTTGGAAGGGGTAGGTGGCGGGTGCTTAAGTAAGTGTTTAATTTGGGGAACCTTTTGTGTGTTTTGATGTCTATAAAGATGTGTGCTCCTAGCTATTCTGGGAATTGTGTTTTTTAAAGTGAATCAAAAATAAGCAATTATTGATGAGGCAAAGTGTATGTATAAAATCTTGGGTGTTCTGTGGCTTGGTTTTGCTGGGGGCCTGTGTATCTGTTTTCGGTGAAGATAAGATTGAAGCAATGAAGCAGTGTGCTGCTAAATCCGAGTGGATTCGTAAGTTTTGTACAAAAGATTATGGTGTAGATCCATTGATAGCGGTTTTTCATGAATGCTGGAAAGGTGAATCAGATACTCTTGAGAATATTTATAGTGAGTGTAGGCGTGTATATGAGAATCACGCATTGATGAACGTATCGGAGGCTTGTCCTCTGGTAAGGGATGTGATTCGTGAATATGCTGATCTTAGCGTTTATGATGAAGATCAAGTGACTGCGGCTTTTGAAGCATGCCTGGAGGGTGATTGGGATCCTCTTTGGGATGTTTATCATGAGTGCATGAAGGAAATGTTTGCTGCTATTGTTTTGATGGAGCCCCATAATAGGGTGCCTGATTGGCTACGGGTTTATATTGACGCTCTTACGTATTTTGTTTTCGGGGTGGACGCTTTTACTGTGAAAGAGTGTTTTGAGGACATCTTTGATGGAAATATAAGTTCTCAGAAAATTGCTATTGTTGCCATGAGATTGATTGCAACTCAGAGTGCTTTCGTTTATTATAATTCCATGCACTACGGGTACCTTCAAAGGGGACTGAATTTTGCAGATATCCTTTGACCGGTGATAATAGCTGGATGTTCTTTTGCTTGCCCTGACGAACAACGCTTAGCTTGTGCCGTCATGGCACATTCCCACACGAGATACTCTATGTTTTAGATGTCAAACTGCTTTTTAATTGATTTCAAGCTCGTAGGGGAGGCGTGTATAGAGACCCTTGGGATCGTCAAAAGTTTTTAGGTAGCTCAAGCTTTCTTGTGTCAGTTTGAGTAGCTTGCCAACAGGGCTTTGCTGTGTGACAGGAAAAATACGCTTTTCTCCAAAAAGCTCGCTGAAAGCATCGGAGACATTTTTGCTCTCAGGAAAATGAGAGAGTGTCCATTCATCGATCGAAGCCAGTTCAGCGGCATGTGCAATGGCTTCTTTCAGTCCGCCGAGTGTATCGACAAGGCCGAGTGCTTGCGCTTGTTTTCCTGACCATGCACGCCCTTCGGCAATGTTGTTTACAAAGTCAATCTCAAGCCCGCGACCTTGGGCGACTTTTTCAATAAATTTTTTATCGACGAAATCATTGGCGGCTTTGAATTGTGCTAGCTCTTTAGCATTGAGTGGTTTTGTTCCAGAGAAGGGATTGGCAAGGGGGCTTGTTTGTGTGCCGTCCCAATGGATGCCGTGATCGTTGGCAATTTTTTGAAGGTTGAAGGCCATGCCAAATGAGCCAATAGAGCCTGTGATTGAGTTAGGGTCTGCAAAGATGGCATCTGCAAGAGCAGCTATCCAGTAGCCGCCTGATGCTGCAACACTACCAAAAGAGGCAACGACGGGTTTGTCTTTTTGGACTAGTTGTACTTCTCGAGCGATCATTTCGGCAGCTGTTGCGCTGCCGCCAGGACTATTGATACGAAGGACAACCGCTTTGATCGTATCATCTTGGCGAATGTCGCGTAAAGTGCGGGCGAGGCGCTCTCCGCTAACTTCGTGGTATTCGCCCTTGCCCATGACTATGGGACCTTCGGCATAGACAATGGCAATTTCTTCTGCAGTGCGACTTACTGTTTCTTCATAGTAACGCTTGTAGATGTACTCGCGAAGATTAATTTGATAGAAAGCACCTATAGACTCATTGCGTCCTACGCGTGACTCTAGTTCATCTAGGAGGGTGTCAAAAGGAGCGGCTGCATCACCAAAACCATGCTTAATGATTTCATTACCGTCGAGGAAGGCATACTCTTCGCTAAGCTTTCGGATCGTTTGAGGGGAGAGGAGGTCTTCTTTGCTGATGTCATTAAGGAGGGTGTCATAGAGGCTTTCCATGAGTGAGGTGAGCTGTTTGCGTGAGTCAGCGCTCATGGAGTTTTCAGTGAAAGGCTCGGTTGCTGACTTAAAGTCACCGCTGCGCACCGCTTGGACGCCAATACCGTAGCGTTTTAGTGCATCGCCGTAATAGGTGGTCTCGAAAGCAAGCGCTGGGACAAAGAGCATGCCATAAGGATTGAAGTAAAGAGTATCTGCTGTTGAGAGGAGGTAATAGTCGCGCAAGGTTGGGAAGGTGGTATAGGCGTATACGGGCTTGCCGCTTGATTTAAACTTGTGGATCGCATTGCGCACTTCGCGCAAGGCACCAAAGCCCGAACCAAAATACCTTGGGTTGAGGCTCCCGTGCAGGTAGAGTGCGTTGATGTTTGGATCTTCGGCAGCAGCCTCGATAGATTCGATGACGGGCCATAGTGGAAGTGTTTGGATGCTTCGGCCTAGGAGTTCTTCGACAACAAGCGTGGGGGTGCTTGCTGGAGCTCCATCAACGATATTTGTGTTGAGGTCAAAAACAAGGATGCTGGGTTGCTTTAAGGGGGCGGGTTTTGGTGTAAAAGCTGAGAAAATGATGGCAATGATGGCAAAGAGCAGGATGAGGCTTGTAACGAGAGCAAAGCTGAGGGTAAAGAAGGCTTTTAGAAGGAATTTTATGAGTTTTTTCATGGTTGTATGAGCAATAAAGAGAGCCTTGACTAGGCTTGTGTCTTGGTATGCAATAATGTCGTTGTGTTAACTACTGAAAACTTTGTACATCAATGACTGCAAAAATAAAGGAATTTTTTAATAAGCCCAATTTTGGGATTTTGTTGTTTCGTGTGTTGATGGGCGCGCTGATGATGGGGCATGGTATCTTTCTCCTTATGGGTGGGAAGTCAACGTGGGTGCATGTTGGTAAGGCTATGGCTCATTTTGGTATCGTTTCGTATCCCATGTTCTGGGGTGTTGCTGCAGCTCTCGTGCAAACGGTTTGCGGTCTCTTTTTTGCTCTGGGTTTATTTTTTAGGATTTCTTGCTTTTTGCTTTTGGGGACCATGTTCGTTGCCTTCATGAGCCATTGGTATGCGCATGATCCTTTTTTTACCGTTACATCGCATTCCCTAAAGCTGGTAATTGCTTTTGCCGCATTCCTCTTTATTGGTCCGGGTGATTATGCGGTTCGAGATTGATGCGGTGGCTTTTTTGTGCTTCGCGCGCAATCGCATTGATTAAGTCGCTAAAAATCTTTTTGTGGATAGGGTATAGTAAGTACCAATAGAGGGGGCCACCTATGCCTTTGGGGGCAAAGAGTGCGGACTGAACAAGGCGGCATCCATCGTTTTCAGGGAAGGTCTTCCAGTAGAGCCAAGCCTTTCCTGGGACTTTCATTTCTGCCCGCAGTAGGAGTTTGTATGGTGGCTCAACAGCTTCAATGCGCCAAAAGTCAATCGCTTCTCCGGTGATTAAGGTGTTTGCTCCGCGCCTACCTCGTCTAAGTCCTGGACCGCCTAGTAAGCGGTCAAAAAAACCTCGGAGCCTCCAAGCCCAATTCCATGTTAGCCATCCTCGTTCGCCACCGAGTTCACTGAATATCGCAAACACCGCATCTGGAGGTGCTTTGATGTGACGTGTTTGCTCTTCAACAATCATGCCCTTCCAGTCGGTTAATTCGTATGTTGACCCAGTTCCCAGTGCGCTACACCAACGTGTTTCAACAGTGTGTGCATCGATTTTTTCTAGGGCTCTTTTGACAGCGATTTCGTAAGAGCTCGTTTGAATGTGTGGAAAATGTAGTTCAGCTTTTTTTGTGTGAGCAAGCACGGGGTGCACGATCCCTTGAATAAGGGGTGTCGCTAGACGATTTGGAATGGGTGTTACAAGGCCTACCCAGAGAGAAGCTAATCGTGGAGTGAGGACAGGTACACGGAAAATGTGCCGCTTGAGGTTCTGTATTTTCGCATAGCGGAGCATCATGTCCTTGAATGTGAGCCGTTCGCCGCCAATATCGATAGCTCCTAAGGCGGGTTTTTCAAGGGCCTCTATGAGGTAGGTAAGGACATCTCGAATTGCAATGGGTTGAACGGTATGAAGAATCCATTTTGGGGCAACCATGATGGGTAAACGTTCGGTCAGGTAACGGACCATCTCAAAAGAGGTAGAGCCTGCCCCGATAATTGGACCTGCACGAAATTCAGTAACTGGGCTATATTGAGCTAAAATCTCACCGGTACGAGCGCGACTTGAAAGGTGCGTTGAAATAGACTCTGACTGAGGTAGTAACCCTCCTAAGTATATGATTTTCTGTATATTGCGTGCTGCTTTTCCAAAATTGTGAGCTGCTTGAGCGTCTAGTTCATCAAAGGATTTCCCTGATTTCATTGAGTGGATCAGGTAATAGGCAGCATCTATATGTTTTAATGAGGCTCTCCATAAAGGATTTCTTTCAAGTATATCTCCCTCAATAACAGTGACCTGTGGAAACCAAGGGCGTTGTTGAATTCGGCGAGTATCTCGAACTAAAACAGTGACTTGATGGCCTAAGGAGATCAGTTGGGGGACAAGCCTTCCTCCAACGTAGCCAGTTGCACCTGTAACGAGAATCTGCATGAGCTTGTTTATCTGGGGTATATGTGGTGCCCGGGGAGGGACTCGAACCCTCACGCTCTTTCGAGCAAGGGATTTTAAGTCCCCAGCGTCTACCATTCCGCCACCCGGGCAAGGCGTTTAGCGAGCAAATGCGCTTGTTGCTGGGATGTCAAGATAAGAGCCTGTGTTCTTGTTCATTTTACGGATATTCTTGAGCCGGTGTAATTAGCCTTGTTTAGGCCCTCAAATTATTTCTTGAAGAGGACTTGACAGGGGGAATGTGCCTTTCTAACTTTAGGCCCTAAATATTGTTACAAGCTCCCGACGAGTGGGTCTTGCGCCTGCTTTTTTTTTACTTATTTTACAACACATCTCATGAGCAACGAAATTTTGTCAGTCCTAGAATACATGGAGAAGGAGAAGGGGATTGGTCGCGAAGATATGATCTCTACGATCGTTGCAGCCATTCATAATGCAGCTTCTAAGGGCGTTAATGCTGGGCAAGAGCTTAAAGTTGAGATTAATCCTAAAACAGGCTCTTTGCAGGCTTGGGCGGTCCTACATGTCGTCGATTCTGTGAGCGATCCTGTTATGGAAATCCATATCGAAAAGGCCCGCCAGTATGATGCCAATGCAGAGGTTGGAGGTACTGTCCTTAAAGAGATTGATCCTTCGTATTTAGGCCGTATTGCAGCTCAAACAGCACGCCAAGCTATTATGCAGCGCGTTCGCCAGTTTGAGAAGGAGCGTATTTTTGACGATTATAAGGATGTCGTAGGGGACATCGTTTCGGGAACAGTTCGTCACCGAGATCGCGGAGATCTCATTATTGACCTTGGAAAGGCAGAGGCCGTCCTTCCCAATCGCGAACGTATTCCCGGTGAAGATTACTCCCCAGGGGAACGGATTCGTTGCCTTTTGCTTAAGATTGACAGCTCCAATCGCGGCCCTGAGCTAATATTAAGCAGGTCTACACCAAAGTTTGTCCGCCGTCTCCTCGAGCTTGAAGTTGCTGAAATCGCTGATGGTACAGTTAGCATTCAGGGGGTTGCTCGTGAGCCTGGTTATAGGACAAAAGTTTGCGTTGACAGTAAAGACTCCAAGGTAGATCCCGTAGGTGCTTGTGTCGGTGCTAGAGGGGCTCGCGTTAAGAGTATTGTTCGAGAACTAGGCGGTGAAAAGGTGGATATCGTCCGCTATTATGAGGCTCCGGAGCAAATGCTCGAGGAGGCTATGAAGCCTGCAGTTCCTCAAAATATCCGCATTGATGAGGCGAATCGCCGTATCTACTTCGAAGTTGCCGATAAGGATCTTTCTATCGCTATTGGTCGTCGCGGGCAGAATGCCAAACTCACCTCAAAGTTGATGGGTTGGAAGTTAGACATCAGTAAGGAAAAGAAGGAAGAAGCTGGGTTTGATGTTCGTATTCAAAAGGCTGTTGAAGGTATTAGTCACATTCCTGGCATTACAGACAGCCTTGCGCAGCAATTAGTTTCTATTGGTATTACAAGCCCTGATGCCTTTGAAGGTGTCACGATTGCGGATCTCTGTGATGCAGGTTTTTCTCAAGAGGACGCAACCGAGGTTATTCAAAAGGTTGAGGAGTATCGTGCTTCTCAAGACTCTCAAGGGGCGGAGTCATAATCTTTTTAAGAAGCATTATTGTCGTTTTTGTATATAGGTATTTTTAAAGGTAGTCGTTTATGAGTGTTCGCATATATCAGCTTTCTAAGCAGCTTAACATGACCAACAAAGAGCTCATTGCTCTTTTGCAAGAGCGTGGCCTGAAGGTTGATAGTCCATCGAATACCATACCTAACATCTACGCGGATGATTTGGTTAATGAATTGGTGGGTAAGTCAGGCACTGAAAGCGAATCGAGCGCTCCTGCCAAAACACTTGAGTCTCCTAAAGAGACAGAAAAGCCCAAAAAGCCTAGTCTGCCGCGCGGGGCTGTCGTCAAGTCTGCTGCTGATGTGGCCGCAGAGCGTGAGGCTAAAGAGAATAGCGCCAAACCCCAAGTTTCGGCTAATGAGGCGTCTGTAGAGCCGCAAGAAGCGCCTGTTGCCAAAGAAGCACCCAAGCCTCCACCGTCTCCTTCAAAAGCAGCCCCTAAAGTCCCTGTTCGTCCTGCTGCTAAATCGCCGACACCACCACCTTTTCCTGTTCGTCCAGTATCAGCTTCTCCAAAGGAGTCTCCTTCTCAAAACGTCTCCTCTAAAACTGAAGAAGCGGAAGTTCCTGCGAGTGCTGGTGGCAAAGTCATTCAATGCAAGCCCCCTATTGTTGTTCGGGATTTTGCGGGCCTCTTAGATATGAAGCCTTTCCGCCTTATTTCTGAGTTGATGGAAATGGGCATTTTCGCCTCGATGAACCAGGTTATCGAGGAAGAGGTTGCGCAGCAGCTGGCAGAGCGTCATGGCTTCGTCCTTGAGATTCGCCATCGTGGAGAATCTCAACCAGAGCCATCCAAGAAGAAAGAACCTGTAAAAGAAATTGATGAATCAGCACTTCTTGAGCCTCGCCCCCCGGTGATTTGTGTGCTTGGCCATGTTGACCAC
>DCBD01000141.1 GCA_002313355.1 Opitutia bacterium UBA1116
AGGGATTCACCCGAGCAACAATCACACGCAGACAGCCCAAGGTCACAAAGAAGTGCATACCAAGGCCGAGCAGAACGCAGAAGAAGAACTTAGCAACGGGAAAGAAAAGATCATAGCCAATGCCCATGATTTTCGGTGTTGCCAAGGCAAAAACCCCAATCGGAGCAAAGCGAATGATGAGATCTGCTATCATCGTCATCACCTCGAGGATGCTATACCAGAGCTTATTCTGAGACTCTCGCAAGTCATCCGGAAGCTTAGTAATGAAGTAACCAAATAAAATACTAAAAAAGATAATCCCCAAGAGCTGTCCATTATCTTCAGCTGCAGCAAAAATATTAGAAGGAATCATCCGGACAAAAATCTCCAAAAAGTCAGAAGCTCCCTTACTCTCTACTTTTTCAAAAATCACCTCAGAATCAGGCGCTTGGCGGAGTATTTTCTGAGCGGTCTCTTCACTAACGTTGCCAGGTTCAAAGAGATTAACAATAAGCAGGCCCATGCATGTTGCCATGAGACCTGTTATTAAATAGTAAGAAATGGTCTTGAGCCCCATGCGGCCAAAATTCGACCCAGACCCAATCCCAAGCAGACCCGTAATAATCGATGCTGTGATCAGCGGGACCACAATCATCTTCAGGGCATTCAGGAACATTTTGCCTACGAAATTACACGTATCGTTAAAGGTCCCAGCAACGGCACTATCTTGCGCATCGAGCAGGATAAAAATAGTACTGATTATGATAGATAAACCTAAAGAGAGAAGGATTTGCCAGTGGAGCTTTAACTTTAACGGATTAAACATAGGCTTAACTTATATTAGTTAGGTTAACGATTGAATGTGTGAGGGATTACGATGCGAAAACCTGATTAAACAAGCTTTCAATATCCCCCACAGTGACTTGCGCCAAGGTATCGACGACGCGATCCGCCCCCACCAAAGTATCTTTTGGGTGGGTTGTCGCAACGGCGATGACTTTCATCTTGGCGGCTTGAGCTGCTTCAATGCCCACGTGGGCATCCTCAAAAACGAGGCAGCTTTGCGGCTCTTTGCGAATGCAAGCAGCCGCTTTTAAAAATACATCAGGATGAGGCTTTCCTTGGGTAACATCACCTGCACTGATGATCCCATCAAAATAGCCTTCAAAACCTAAAACCTTGAGGGCAAGGTCAATATTGGCGCGATCTGTTGAAGAACCTATACAACAAGGCAAACCGGCTTCACGAAGTGCATTCAGAAGGTCTCTCACGCCAGGAAGAGCCTCAAGTCCTTCTTTGTCAATCAGTTCTCGATACAGAGCCTCTTTTCGTGCTGAAATTCGAGCGATTTCGGCTGGATCTTGCGTCCAGCCGAGGATTTCAGGAATAATAACGGCATTTTTGCGGCCAAAGCCTTGCTTGAAATGACCTTCAGGAAGCATGCGATTTTCTTCCTCAGCCAAGAGATCCCAGCTCTTGGCATGCAGACTAGAAGAATCGATAACAACTCCATCCCAGTCAAAGATAACTCCGCAGCTCATGGAGCAACTCTTTTAGCCATAAGGCCCTAGATAGCAAGACAACAGTTACAATCCACTGATCAATAACAACTTAAAAACAAACTCATGTCTTTGCAAAGTGTGGTCGACCACACTTTGCAAAGCGTCCGGGGTGTGGCAGGACACACCCCGGACGCAGCAAAAAAAGAGATCTCAAGGAGCTATAAGCCGGATTCTGTTTCGCGCAAGGCCCGTGAGGGCCAAACGTCTAGCATTCATTTATCTATTCCACCCGAAGGATGGGATCCTCGCCAAGGCGAGGTGCGACAAACCCGGAATCTTGGGGCGGGCCACCTGATCCCCTATTTTGTCTTGCACCGGGTTGGGTTTACCGTGCCCCCGCGGTTACCCTTGGGGCGGTGAGCTCTTACCTCACCCTTTCACCCTTACCCCGCTTACGCGAGGCGGTTTACTTTCTGTTGCACTGGCCGTCGCCGAGACTTGAACCTGCGGCGCCCCCATTTTCATGGGGAACCCTGCCCTGTGGTGTCCGGACTTTCCTCTCCAATCTGACAAAGAACGGAGCGAATGCACACTCCTTGAGACTTGGTGAAAATGGCATATTAGCTTAGGCCCCTGCAAGATCTTTTTATCTAAAGAGCAACAACGCCATCTTGCTTGAGGATTTCCTCTTCCTCAGGACTGATAAGCTGCTTACCCACAATAAGCCTTGTCCAGTCGTCCTCCCAAGTTCTATGCATTGCATATGGATTGTACCGGCTCGCCATACGCCCATAAGTGACAATACCGATTCGCCGAAGTGCCCTGTGAGCGGCTGCTACAGCTGGAGTGGCATGCTCATTATCCGAGCCAATATACCCATAAATTGGGAACATGCTCCCTGGGAGCATACTATCTTCTATGTCATCAAAATAAACAGCCACGATTTCTCCGAGCGCATCTAGGGCATCCGCAATAGTTAAGTAAACCTGCTCTTCGCCAAATGTATCTTTGTATTTTTTGCGAAAACCTTGAATCCCAAGTATAGAGTGCAACTTATTAAGAAAATCCTTAACCTGGGCGGGCGCAAGGAACCCTGCCTCGGCAAACTGCCCGATCAACCTTGGAATATACAGCATCGTTGGATTCCCCACAAAAGGACCATCGCGCCTTGTCTTGGCATTCACAAAATGTTGATCAAAATAAATGTGAAGGACCTCAATAGCCTGCTGACGAAGATTGATACTATTATTAGCAGGCAAGACATTCTTGTTAAGCATTGCAATCAACATCGAGGCATAGGCAGACCTGAGCACAGGGTCCATTTTTATACTAGAATGCAAGATACCAGCTAGGCGACTCAACACGGCCTGTTGGGTCATAAAGTCTGCAGACTGGACGTAAACAGCCAAAACGCCCAGTAATCGTTCATCAAACGAAGCGCGTGAAACCAAGGCGTCTGCTCGAAGCATCGTGCAAGCACTGAGCAACAACTCCCATTCATCAGGCGCCAAAACAAAGGCTTCACTGGCGGCTTGATCAAGCAAATTAACGAAGGCCGCATTGTGCTCATCCGAGCCCATCGACTCAATATAGGCAAGCAAAGAGGCGTCTTGATGCTTTAGGTAAATGGCACATAAGAAATAAATATGAGCGAGCCAGTAATTCCCCGCAGACATACCGTCATTGGCACGCTGAATACAGACATCAGCAAATTGATTGAGCGTAGCCGCATTGTGATTGCCTAAACGAATCCTAAAAAATGGCCGGCGAGAGCCATTTTCGGCTCGAAACTCGGTAATAATGACGGCTTCATTGAAGTCGACATAAGAAGGCAAGTGATCCGAAGGTCCGCCTAAATCGATTGGCGGACTATAAATATCTTCGAATGCTATTAAAGCACGATTCGTCCAATGGACGATTTGCTCAGCAAACGGTTTAGGCGCATTTTCGATTGGGTTTAAAAACTGATAAAAATAACTAGCTAAACGGTAGTGCTCTGCGGCAAGTGAGGGTGACTCACTAGATAAGGCAAGTTGGACGGCATTTTGAGCACGCTCTTGAGCCATTGCGCGGACGTGAGCACCTGCATGATTTTGCTCAGATAAACATACACCCAAATGATAGCGAAGACGATTAACGGCAATGATGGAGAGTTCTGCGTTATTATCGGCCCACAAAGAATCCCAAGCCTGTAGGCCAAAAGCTCCATTTAAAAATACCAGCAATCTTCGATCCTCAAGAAAACCCTGATCACGGTAAAAGGACAACTGACGACTCACCGATTGTATGCGATGTATAATGTAAGCACGCTGCCAAATGAGCAGCTGCTGCTGGATGATCCCAGGCCCCTGGGCCAAGTCAGCCACGATCTCAGACAAACGTGCTAAGAGATGATCTAGCTCGAACAAGTCCACCAGGGCGGTATCTAAAAAACCTGCATAGTCAACTTCAACTAGACGTGCATCAAACATGCCTTCTGGATCTAACACTGCATAACGCTCAAAAATAGCATCATTATCAGGCACCCATAAAAATAAGTCCGCATCGATAAAACCAGCTAGGACTGAGTTCCAGAGTCCTAGAGCCAAGACAAGTATCATCCCATATACTTTCATGCGCTCCAAGCTAGATGGTGTATATAGACTGTCAAGATAATAAATTAAATATTTTATAATATTTAATTTATTAATATCCAACAACCTACAAACTATAACGAATAGAGTACAAATATAGGTATAAAAAAGAAGGCCCCCCGACTTCTTAGAAATCGAGAGACCTTCACCCCTAACTGCTTTGCTATCCTATGACTATCCTATGAAACACGCTTCAAAGAAGGCGTTTTATAGAAATATAAAATGTTTTTCCACCAGGAAGTAGTGGTTGACGATGTTCGCGCCAGGAGAGCGAGCAGTGGGTCATCATCAGTATAAGTTTTTGGAAAAGAACAACTAGAAACAGACTACTTACTAAAATGTGTCATGTATTCTGTTTATTTAGTCAGCACTTAGGGCACTTAAGTTCCCAAAATAAATCCAAAAAAGTGATTTTTTTGCCATTTTAGCGCAAAAAAGCCCAAAATAGGCTATTTTCAGCGCTTTCCAAGAGGCTTAAGCTTTGCAGAAGTGGTGGCGAGAGGCGGAATCGAACCGCCGACACAAGG
>DCBD01000027.1 GCA_002313355.1 Opitutia bacterium UBA1116
CTGTTATTGCTCTTCTTAACCATGTCATAAATGAATTTGGTGTGCAAAACGAAGATATACATGCCCAGCTGAGGGCTTCTATTTTTGCCTTGATCATGGCTAGTCTTCAGGGGCAGCATCTGCATGTAGAGCATCATGCAGCGTTACTTCAGCTTAGAGATGATTATGCAAATCTTGCCGATGCCTACTTGCGGCGAGCCCAAATACTTCATGCTTGGCAGCAACGGCGTGCGTTAGTCAGAGAACATCAAGAACATCACGATGCTACTTTAGTTGACTTGGTTAATGCGGCTCATGAGGCATTGGCAGGGGAGCCACTCGGAAATAATCAGAGATTTTTGGGTCCAGGAAATGTGGATATTTTAGGGCCTGGCTGCGGGTGAGTTCATGGGCCTTTTGGCTAAGCCTTTTCTAAAAAAAGCACTACGGCATGGGGCTTGAAAAGCTTGCGTAGTGCGGCAAAAGAGAGCGAGCGTGCAGAGCCTTCCATGGGGTCTTGAAGACGAAAGTGCGGCGTGCCATGGAGAATGGTCGCCTCCATGAAGGCTGCATGCCCAGGGCGCTCTAAGCGCGTGCCGCCAGCTATGGCGATTTGTTGCCAAATAGCATGTAGATCTTTTTCTTCTAGGTACTCATGGGGCTTCAGCTCACGTGGGGAGGTAGATGCATCCTCGGGCGCTGAGACCCTAACCGCCTCTGCGAGAAGTATTTGAGTGCCTACATAGTCAACGTAGCCGTGTTCGTAGCGCTCCTTGAGGCGGGGGCCCTTGGTGTTAAGAAAGGCGCAGCGCCGGAGGAAATCTTTAAAGCTGAGGAGCCGGGCGCTAAGATTCCAGTGGCCGCGGATGTAGAGGGGCGTATTGACGGTGAGTGGGAAATGCTGGGTGCTACGGCCTGTTGGTTGGCTGAGTACTTGAGCACAACTGAGGAGTACTTCCATGATTTGTGCCCAAGACTGTGTGAGTTCTGAAAAGCTAGCCGGCGGCTCTTCACTGCTGAGGGCCTCCTCTATAGTGCGTTCCCAGGCGTAGAGCTTGCTTGCGGCTGTCTTGAGACGTTCGTGGACGAGCTTGGCCACCGTGGGCCCTTCTTTCCAAACGAGAGATTGAGTGTAGGCCTCCGGGGCTTCGTGAAGCTTCGTTTCGAGGGTTGAGTGTAATTGCCAGGTGATAGGCGTCAAAGAGGCGATGGTTGGGGCATGGGCGAGTACGTCTTGAGCAAAGACGCTGGCTGTGCAGGTGTTGAGGAAAGTCTGCATACAGTGGCCTGAGGTACTTTCTCTTAGCCAGGTATCGAGATTCGGGTGCCGAAGGAGCGTATGAAAGGCATTGGAGTGGATGAATGCAGTTCGAGTGCTTTCGGGGAGGCAAGCTGTTGAAAGCAAGAGCTCTCGCTGGGATAGGGTGTATTCTCGGTAGGGGTGTTCTTCTAGATGAGCAAGCCCCACGCCTTGAGCGAGTACTGTCTTGGCTTCGAGGATCCGGGCAAGGAGCGCCTCAAAATCGTGGAGGGTGATGCTTGGTAGCTGGCCTGCTTGAGCGAGTGGCGGCATGAGTGTGAAGAGCAGACCGTCAAAAATAATGAAACGCAGCAGGATGAGCGGGCCTTCGTGAGCGCCTGCTTCAACTTGGGTAGCGAGCGCTTCGAGGTGCTGCGCAAGCCTGGATGTCTCTACGGGGAGTGCTTCTGCATGTGAACGTGCTTGATGCTCAGCAAGGATGGTTGAGCATAAGTTTTGGGGGAGAGCGAGGCTCGCCGGGATGGTGAGCCCTGAAAATGGAATGGGGCTGGGTGGAGTATTCGGCCTTGGGGGTTCAACCAGCATTGGTGACGACAAAGAGGACGGCTTGCTGAATGCGCTCCAGCGAAGTTGCGATGGTTTGACTCATCACTTCGTCCTTCGTGAGAGTGTGTATTTTAGGTTCTGCGCGTTCCCATTCTTCATCCGAGAAAAGAGGCTTTAGGAGATTGCACACATGCGTGATGCCGATGAGAGTAATGTCTTTTTCGCGAGGCTTTTTGCCTTCAAGGAGGATTTCGCGAAGGCGCTGGCGAATGCGGGTTTCTTCCTCGTCATCAATCATTGGGTAGCACTCTTTTGTGAAAATCAGCAGGTAGCGATAGTCTTCGCGCTTAAGGATATTGCGGTCCACCAGGCCTTGAAGGATATCTTCCATGTAGGCCTTGGCGTGCGCGCTTGTTTGTGCGAGGGCCTTTTCAAGGGGGAGGGCCTCCCCGGTGCCAGGCAAGGACTCGAGGACTTTGTTTGCCACAGGGTCACCCGTGGGTGTTTTGTCGAGGATGACCAGCTCGGCATCTTCAGTGGTCTCAAGTCGCTCGGCGAGGGCAAGCTCCATCAATAGGGCGCCTGAGATGGCATAATCGAGATACTGCTCGGGGAGCGGGGCGATTTTGCCGGTTTCGTCGTCTAAAGCGAAGAGAATGACTTTTTCTGCGAGTCGAAGCATAGCTATATGCGGCTGAAGTTAAAAACTTTAAAGTGCGTCAAAGAAAGGGAATAGGGATATCATTGCTAAAAATGCTTTAAAAAGAAAGCTTTTTTCGCTAGCTTCTGCAGTCATTACTTTATCCAACTGAGGCTGTGTTTGCAAAATGGTTTGCAAATACTCATTTCCCAGCCTCACGAACGCATCTATAGAAAGGCTTTGTTATGAAACGTAAGGTACTAGGGTTTTTATTGGTATTCGCTGGGTGTGCTGGTGCTTTTGCCGGAGAGCATGTCGATGCTTTAGTGGCACAAGTGCCGAACTTAAGCCTTTTGGTCGTAGGCTCTATTAAAGAAGATCCTGATGATAGCTTAATGCTGAAAAACACCCAACATTGTATCGGCGTTCTCGAGCAAGTAGCTAATGATGGCGGTAACTTTAATGGAGACTCTTGGAGAAACTGGGCTAAGAGCTTTGCTCAGGTGGTTGCTTATGCAAATACAGTAGACAATTCTGGAGTTGCTGGAGAGGCGTGGGCAGCAGCGAACCAGCTCCAGCAAAGGCTGAACACGATGGATTTGGGCGCTGTTAATGCGGAGCTTGTTGCTGAGTATATGCTTCCTCTTGTCACTG
>DCBD01000043.1 GCA_002313355.1 Opitutia bacterium UBA1116
GCAGGACTCGAACCTGCGACCAAGGGATTATGAGTCCCCTGCTCTAACCGCTGAGCTAAGGGCCCGAACAGAATGATGGCTTAGGCTAATTGGCTTGTGCAGAGAAGCAAGTATATTTTTGTGCCAGAAAATCCAAGCATTAACACCTAACGCACTGGTAATTATATCCTTAATGAACAGCCCTTCAGCGATTGACTGAAGGGCTATCCGTAGAAGGAGGAAGAAAATTTATGGTCTCCCGTAGGGGATTCGAACCCCTGTTACTGGAATGAAAATCCAGTGTCCTGGACCTGGCTAGACGAACGGGAGGCCGTATGGGAAATGGACGTTATGATTGTCTTCATAATGTGCAAGTATTTTTTTTGCACTAGCGCTAAAAAGATGTAAAAATAAGCGAAAATAAAACACAAGCTAATGACTACCAATATTTTAATAAAAAACAAGCCCTATCACTTGATTCTTGCCAGTTTTTAAGACTCGTTGCACGCTTGACAGAAAGGCAAAAACTCATTGTCCTCCTTGGTTTACAAAGCATACAGTTAAACTTTCCAATTAATATTTTACCATGCAACCAACATACAGACCATCCAAACTAAAACGTGCACGCAAATTTGGCTTTCGCGCACGCATGAAGACTCGTGGAGGGCGCCAAGTCCTCGCAGCTCGTCGCCGCAAGGGAAGACGTCGCTTAGCTGCATAAGCTCATACAAGGCGTTATGGGGCTGCCCTGTCACCAGCGAATGCAGCATACCGCTGAATTTCAAGCTGTACGGGCCCAAGGCAAAACATTCCGCTGTAGCTCTTTTATATTCAATTATTGGGCTCAGCCTGCTCACAGCTCAGAGCATGTTCGTCGTTTTGGTATTATAGCATCTCGAAAGGTAGGTAATGCCGTTATTCGCAACCGCGCAAAACGTATTTTTCGTGAGCTCTTTCGCAAGCACCAAGATGCACTCCCAAAACATGGAAGCTTTGTTATTATTGTACGCTCTCACTATCGTAGTAAAACTTTTGCTGCAATCGAAGCTAGCTTCTTAAAAGCATGCCAAGAAGCAAACAAAGGTCCTTCCTCGTAATGCTTCAAACGTGCGCTAGAGCAACTTGTAGAGTATTTCTACTCCTTTACAAATACACGCTTTCACCGGCTATTCAGCTTTTTTTTGGAGCGGACGTACGCTGCAAATTTCATCCAAGCTGCTCTAGCTATGCCCATGAATGCTATAGAAAACATGGCATACTGCAAGGCACTTACTTAAGCATACGGCGCTTACTACGCTGTAATCCATTTCATGAAGGCGGGAACGACCCCGTCCCTTAACTATTAAATAATTTTAAACTATGGACAGAAAAAATACACTGATTGGCATTGGCTTACTCATCGTTTCTTTTGGGCTCATGTTCTGGCAAGGCAAGCAAGCTAAAGAACTTGCTGACCACCCAGCACTCACGGCACCGGTTGAAGCAGAAAAGCCCGCAGACAACGCGGATGTAGCAAGCAAAACTAGCTCAACGAATGACACGACACAGTCACTCTTTGCCTCAACACCTACAGAGGCATCTCATCCAGATATTCTTGCAGACGACAATAACGAAGAGCTTCTCTATACCTTAGAAAATGACTTTATTACGGTCCAATTCACGAATAAAGGCGGCGCGATTAAAAACGTCAGCCTCAAGAAATACCCAGCTGTTCAGGGAGAGCCTCAGCCTTTCATTTTCAACGAAGAAGGTGTCCTACCTGCTCTTAGCCTAAGTACCTACGATAACGCAACCGCTAGCCCACAAACATTCGCCCCCGCCTATGAGCTTGTTGGCCACGCGGATAACAAAATTGCATTTCGCCTAACGACGCCTGAAGGCATGCGGCTAGAGCGCATATATACAATCACAACCAATGAAGAAAATACGAGAGACCCCTACGTCATCGACCATGAAACGCGCTTCACCAACGAAAGCCATGAAGCAAGAGACTTAAAAAGCATCTATGTCCACCTTGGTACGGTCCCCCCTGTTGAAAACGATCAAATGGGTGAATTCCTTAATTTTGGATACTATGCTAGTGATAAGGCAAAATTTATCAAAGTAAACGAATTCACAGGCCGCTCTGGCTTTCTCGGCTTTGGGCAAAAAGCATCTGTTGATTCACTTCAAGAAAACATCCCCGGGATTGTGTGGGGTTCCCTCAAAAATCAATTCTTTGCAAGCGTCTTTACGCCCGAACCTCCTGCATCAGGCTTTTTTGCTCAACCTGCCACGATGCCCAATGAAGGGGCCGCAAAGGGCAACGATCTAGGCATTACAGGAAGCCTAAAGTTTAATCTCGGTACACTTCCCGCCCAAGAGTCCAGGTCACTTAAGGCTACCTACTACGTTGGCCCCAAAGAGTATACAAGGCTTGAGGCACTCGGCCAAAAGCAAGATCTCGTCATGCAGTTTGGCATCTTTGGCTTCATCAGCAAGCTTCTCCTCGTGATGATGAATGCCATCTACTCATTCATCCCTAACTACGGGCTGGCGATCATCATTGTCACCTTCTTCATCAAGATGCTCACATGGCCGCTCACGGCAGCTTCAACACGCGCATCTAAGCGTATGGCAAAGCTTCAAGGGCCTCTTAAGGAGATCCGCGAGAAGTACAAAGATAGCCCTCAAAAAGCACAGCAAGAGTCGATGAAACTCTTTAAGCAGTACAAGGTCAATCCAGCTGCAGGGTGCCTCCCGATCCTCATCCAAATCCCCGTATTCCTAGGGCTTTTCTGGATGCTCAGAAGCGCTTCGGAGTTGCGGTTTGCTCACTTTCTATGGATTCAGGATCTATCCTTACCCGACACCATGGCGATGATTGGGCCCTTTCCGCTTAACATTCTGCCACTCATCATGGGGGTAACGATGTTCTACCAAATGAAGATGACACCTTCACCTTCCGCAGACCCGATCCAGCGCAAGGTTTTCCAGCTCATGCCTTTCATTTTCTTAGTCATCTGCTATAATTTTCCATCAGGGCTTGTCCTCTACTGGACGGTACAAAACCTCCTCACAATACTGCAGCAATACATTACGAATAAGCGAAAAGACCCTGAGGTAGAAGCCATCCCAACAAGCCTAGCTGACACACGCAAAGGCAAAAAGAAACGCAAAAAGTAAAGCCATGGCCGGACATAGTAAATGGGCAACCACCAAACGACATAAGGCTGCAGTTGATGCAAAGCGCGGGAAACTGTTTAGCATTATTGGCAAAGAGATTACGATTGCCGCACGCGATGGCGGCAAGGATCCTGAGTTCAATGCACGCCTTCGCACCCTCATTGCCAAGGCTAAGGCAGCCAATATGCCGGCTGACAATATCGACAGGGCTGTCAAAAAAGGCACGGGTGAGCTTCCTGGTGTCACCATCGAAGAGTTGACCTATGAAGGCTATGGCCCAGGTGGGATTGGCCTGATCGTTGAAGTCACAACGGACAACAAAAATCGGAGTGCCTCTGAAGTGCGTAGCACATTTACCAAGCATGGCGGCAACCTTGCTGGAGCTGGAGCCCTCGCTTTTAACTTCCAGCGTATGGGTCAATTCCTAATCGAGGCAGAGGCAACCGATGAAGAATCTTTGATGAACTGTGTTTTAGAAGCTGGAGCTGAAGATATTAAAACCGAAGAGGATCACTTTGAGGTACTCTGTCCAATGAGTGAATTCTACACAGTTGCAGGCGCTCTTGAAGAGGCTAACATTAAAACCGTATCCAGCGAGATCGCCTACATCCCAAACAGCAGCATCCCAGTTGAAGACCCGGAAACTGCGCGCAAAGCATTAAAGCTCATCCAATTCCTCGAAGAGCTAGAAGATGTTAAAGATGTCTGGGCCAACTTCGATATTGATCCTGCTCTACTCGAGGAAAGCTAAAGAAAATAATCTATATTTCTTAATTCAAAAAGTCCCGCGACCTATTTCAGATCACGGGACTTTTAACTTTAAATAGCAATTAAACCAACTAGAAGCTGAAGGTTACTGCAGCTTCCCACCAGAACATAGACTCGTGGTTACCTTGGTTTGCAGGAATGAAGATACGACCTCCAGCAGGCGTACCTGCAGGTGTTACGGTCAAACCATCTTTACCATCATTATTGCCTGCCCACTGAATACCAAAGCTTGCTTTAGCAACATCATTGAGCTGGAAAACGAGATCTGCCTTAAGACCACCATAGGTATAGCCATTCTCCCACTTTGGGTATTTAGTGCCTGCTGTTGTTGCAAATGGGTTAACACCGCGAGTGCCCCCATTGTAGGCGTCAGCAAACATCCAGCCAAGATAGGCTCCAAGATCGAGTGAAAGGCCACCTATGCCGAAGCCACCAGTGTATTGGGTGAGATTAAAGCTGTAAGAAACATCAGCTTGAATCGTCCACGCTTCGAGATCCCAGTCATAGTAGACATACAAGGCTGGATCGAGCATGACATTAGCCGTTGCACCAAGATAGATCTCATTGGAGTAGTCATAGTCATAAATATTTGGTTGGAAGAACCAGTGATAAGTATACCCAAAATCAATGGAGAACATATCGGTCACAGGCATGCTGTAGCCGAAATTGAGGTCTGCCTTGTCGCCATTACCTGTGCTGACAGCACGCGTAAGACCAGGTGCACCTGGGCCATCGAAATAAGCTGGACCCTCATCTACCGGAATACCAAAGAAGGCACTCGCATAGAGCTCACCTTCCCAAACGGGATAGCCAAGCTTCACCATGGGCTGTACAGCAAATCCAGCAAACTTCTTGCCACGCCATACACTTTCAGAAGCAACGCGAAAATCGCCTACTGCAGAAAGTTCACCGATGTAGGTATATTCGTCCGATGTGCCTTGGCTTTTGCCGTTCATGCTTTGAGCACTCCTGCTAGCTGTAGAAGTGCTAGTCTTCGTGCTGCTTGCATCTTGGGCAAATGCACTAGTCACACCCAAAGCCGCTATTGCAGCGAGGATACTGATCGTTTTTTTCATAGTTTGTAGGTTCTGTTAGGGGTTCTTAGAGCCACCTCAAGACAAATAATGCTGCAAGGGCTACCCAGGGTAATGTCCACTTAGTCTGCAAAACGTTCAAAAAAAATCAAGATGTATATGGATTATTGAGAAACATAAGCACTCACCTGTAAATAAGTTGTAAAATTAAACATCTACAAAAAAGCCCGCGACCTGTTTTAGATCGCGGGACTTTATATATTAAAGCTACTTTAAATAGCGACTTTAGCCAATTAGAAGCTGAACGTTACAGCAGCTTCCCACCAGAGCATAGACTCGTGGTTACCTTGGTTTGCAGGAACGAATGTAGCAGAACCTGCTTGGTGAAGACCGTCCTTACCGTCGTTGTTAGCAGCCCAGTGCATACCGAAGCTTGCCTTTGCAACGTCGTTGAGGGCAAAAACGAGGTCTGCCTTCAAGCCACCGTAGGTGTAACCATTTTCCCACTTAGGTGCTTTAGTACCTGCTGTAGCACCGAATGGGTTACCAGCACCATTAACAGGACGACGATCGCTGTTGTAAGCATCAGCGAAGAGCCAACCTACGTAAGCACCGAGGTCCAAAGAGAGGCCACCTACGCCAAAGTCACCTGTGTATTGAGTGAGATTGAAGCTGTAGGAAACGTCTGCCTGGAAGACGAACTGCTCAAGATCCCAGTCATAGTAAATGTAAGCTGTAGGATCGAGCATAACGTTAGCGGTTGCACCGAGGTAGATCTCGTTCGAACGATCAACACCCCATACATTGTGCTGGATGTACCAGTGGTAGGTGTAACCGAAGTCGATTGAGAACATGTCTGTTACAGGCATGTTGTAACCGAAGGTGAAATCAGCACGGTCGCGGTTGCTTGCGCCGAACACTGCATTGTCGAGGTTAGCACCTCCACCAACAGAAGGACCACCTAAGGAAGCTGGACCTTCGTCTACTGGAAGCGAGAAGAATGTGCTACCATAGAGCTCACCTTCCCAAACTGGGTAGCCGAGTTTTACCATTGGCTGTACAGCAAAACCTGCAAGCTTCTTGCCGCGGAATACATCTTCAGATGCTACACGGAAGTCGCCCACAGCGGAGAGCTCACCAATGTTGGTGTATTGGTCTTGTGTGCCTTGGCTTTTGCCGTTCATGCTTTGAGCACTCTTGCTAGCTGTAGAAGTGCTAGTCTTTGTGCTGCTTGCATCTTGAGCAAACGCGCTTGCCACACCCAAAGTCGCTATTGCAGCGAGGATTGTGATTGTTTTTTTCATAGTTTGCAGTTTGTTTGTTGTTTTTAAGGTATAAAAGCACAGCAAACTAGCCGCTTGCCATAGCTCTTACGTCAAAACATTTTGAGAAACGTTCAAAAAAAATCAAGGTATTTTCATAATTCACAAAAAAATATTAATAAAAATATTTATCATTGTACTCGTTATGGCTTAGGCAAATTCTTCTCTTTTTATCGGCTCACGACTGGACTTTTTACGATTCTAAGCCTATAGTGCTAAAACAACGCAAGCCTTTCATTTTCAACCCACAATTCACTATGGCTAAGAATCAACTCGAACAACTTAAAGACTACACCGTCGTCGTTGCAGACACGGGAGACTTTGGATCTATCAAGGCCTATGCCCCTCGCGACGCAACGACCAATCCAACCCTCATCTACAAAGCCGTCCAAATGGACGAATATAAGCACCTTTTGGACAAGGCTATTGCGGACAACAAAGGCTCTGGCGATAAATCAGCCCAGGCCAAGGCGATTATTGATCATTTGCTCATCCTTTTTGGGAAAGAAATCTTAAATATCATCCCAGGCCGCGTCTCTACAGAGGTGGACGCTCATTTATCCTATGACGTCAAAGGCAGCATTGAAAAGGCTCACTACCTCATCGGCCTTTACGAAAAAAACGGCATCGAACGCGAGCGCATCCTCATCAAACTCGCATCCACATGGGAGGGCGTCCTTGCCGCAAAAGAGCTCCAAAAGGAAGGTATTAATTGCAACATGACGCTCATGTTCTCCCTAGCTCAAGCAGTCGCCTGTGCAGAGGCTGGCGCCAAGCTCATCTCACCCTTTGTCGGCCGCATTCTTGACTGGTACAAAGCCAACACCGGGAAAGACTACTCCGGAGCAGAAGACCCAGGCGTTCAATCCGTCAAAAAGATCTACGAATACTATAAGAAATTTGGCCACGACACAGAGATCATGGGTGCTAGCTTCCGCAACATCGGCGAAATTCAAGAACTCGCCGGCTGCGATTTGCTGACAATTAGCCCCAATCTCCTCGAAGAGCTAAAGAAAAACAACGATCCACTCCCTCGTAAGTTAGATCCCAAAGCTGCTGTAAACTCCAAGATTGAAAAACTCACTGTCGACGAAAAGGCCTTCCGATGGCTCGTAAACGATGAAGCCATGGCTATTGAAAAACTCGCCGATGGCATCCGCCGCTTCGCCGCCGACATTGACCAACTCGAAGCTTCCATCGTCCCAAGACTGTAGCTCAATATCTAGCCTTGCTATTTACACAGCGAATGCGTATGGCTTACGCATTCGCTGTTTGCTTTAAACCCTTAGTTTAGTTTTTCCATGGAATCACTCCTCTCTTTAGATAGACCCATCCACCGTTTTGCTTACCTTTTTAATACACTAGCCACACTTGCCATCTCCTCAGGCCTCGGCTACGGCCTCTTTCAGTGGCTCAGCCCCAAGCATGGGTTTTACCCACTCGCATGGTTTCTTTGCATCGTTATCGGAGCATTTGCAGCAGGCATACTACTCCTGCTAACCATACGCCGCCTTCGAGACATTCAGTCCATGGGTGGCCTTCTTGCAGTCTTGATTTGGATTCCCCCCATCAATCTTGCCTGGTACCTCATGATGATTCTCATCCCCGGGAAGAAAACCTAAAATAAAGGCACCCGAGTCATATCCCTCGGGCACCTACCTACTCAGACCCTCTAGTCTGATTTTGCTCCTCTAAGAAAGAATACACATTTTAATAGTAGCCGCGACTACCCTGCGTGGTCGCGCTCTCACGATCCACCTGCGTCAACAAAGCACGGCTAAGCCCTGTCCCGATAGATTGGATCGCCGCCTCCAGGCCAACATCTCCACCACGGCCAAGCACCTGAAGCGTTGCTATGCGAATACCTTCATTGTGATCATCAAAGGCATATTCTACTGTGACCTCAGAGTCGTTGGACTCATTAGACATCAACACTAACGAGGGGACCACATAGACAACGCCAGATTCGCTCTCAGGTGCATCTTTGTAAGGCTCTGTCATGCCATTGACCTCATGAAATAACCCTGAATCTAAAAAAGTCCTTTGCGTAACCTGAAAGATCTCCGACAACAGACTCTCTTCAACAACCTGCCCAGTCTCATTTTTGACAGCAGCAATCTCAACGCGCTTGTAGCTAGCTAGTGGCTCCATAGACCCTGTAACAAGGTAATACTTACCACTGGGAGCATTGACCGCTGAAGAACATCCCATCAGACAGCCAAGCGTAAATCCGACGAGAACAAGGGTAAAAAAGAAAGCTAGGGGTTGCCTCATATCAAACATCCAATCTCGAAATGCCTTTTTCTGTCAACGGGTTGTTATTCACACTTATTCACAGCCCCCTAGCCTTAATTAATAAAATGGCATTCTTTCAAAATTGCCATTGATGAAGTGTCCCTATACACTTAATAATAAGAGCCCATGAATATCGATATCGCTACCCGAGGCCCCCTAGCTATTGCAACCGTCGAAGGAAAGATCAACCTCACAACGGCCCAAAGTTTTGACGAACGCCTCCAAACACTCCTTGAAGATGAAGAACTTACCAGCCTCATCATCGATATGTCCAAGGTAGACTACATCAGCTCCGTCGGCCTAAGAAGCATTCTCAAAGCCGGCAAAGCGATGAAAGGTCGCAATGGCAAAATGGCCTTAAGCACATCGGAGCCTTTTACACGCCAAATTTTCGAAGACGCCGGCTTTTCTATGCTCTTCTCAATTACAAATACCGTAGAAGAGGCCGAGCAAACGATCGCTTAACCCCTTAGTCCATACAACTTAGAAGTTAGCGGCCAACACTAGATACTAACGCGCCCTAAGGGCTGAATGGTTATTTCATCGGTTAGCTCTTGATGCGAGAGCACGGGTAATTCATACAGCTCAAGCTCAATCAGCTTACGCATGTAACGGCGTAAATCCATCGCCGTCAGCAGCACAGGCTTCTGCGGTAGACGGGAAAGATCACCCACTTCATTGCGCACGGCTTCTTGAATTTTCTTAGCCGTCTTCGGGTCCAATGCAAGGTAACTTCCTGCCGATGTTTGGCGAATTGCCTTACGCATGACTTCCTCGACTTCAGGCTCCAGGAGATACACTGATAAGATATTGTAACCCCCGCTAAACTTATAACTGATATAGCGCTTGAGGCTTGAGCGACAATACTCCGTCAACAACACAGGCTCCTTTTCCTTTTGCCCCCAATCGATCAAAGCTTGGAGAATCGTTCTTAAGTTGCGAATTGAAATCTCTTCTTGAACAAGACGCTGAAAGACCTCTGCAATTTTTTGAATCGGCAAAACACGCTGAACCTCTCGCACAATTTCTCCAAAATCGTGCTCCATGTGCTCAAGGAGAAAACGCGTCTCCTGAATGCCGATAAACTCGCCCGCATAACGCTTGAGGACAAAGGACAAGTGATACGTAAGCACCTGAGAAAGATCCATGTAAGGGATGCTCGCTTGCGCCAGATGATTGGAATAGCGCTGCTCAACCCATATGGTAGGTATATTAGGCAAGAAGGCTTTACCCTGCACAAAGGGAATATTGAGGATTTGTAAATTCTCCGTACTCTCGCGAACAAGAATATGCCCTGGAAGCAGCATCCCCTGAGAGATAGGTACTTCTTGAAGGAGAATTTGGTAGGCATTATCGTCAATACTATCATTGTAACGCAGGTGAATACCCGGGAACGGCACACCCAGATCATGGTATAAGGCCCGGCGAATACTGACAAGCTCAGCATTCATAGCCTCAGGCTTAATACCTGTCTGCACCTTCGTCGAAACATCGAGCATCAAGGGTACTGAAACTGAAAAGTCTTCTCCCGATCCTTCAGTATCTTCCTCACTCACCTCACCATCTTTCCCTGAAGGTGCCATGGCAGGCATAGATCCCTTTTTCTTTTTCGTGCGTGCCTTAGCAACCCGTGTCAGCGTAAGCCCCGTTAAGAAGACCCCCAAAGATAAGGCCATAAATTGAGGCTTAGGGAATCCGGGGACCAATGAAAAGACGAGGATAATCGCCGAGCCAATCATCAAGGCCTTGGGCTGAGCGAGCACTTGCTGGCCAATTTCACCCCCAAGAGGGATTTCCTCATCAGAAGAAACCCGAGTCACAATAACCCCTGCCGTAATCGAAATAATCAGTGCTGGAATCTGCGTGATCAAGCCATCCCCAATCGTCAGGATAGAATAGGTCGTAACGGCTTTATCCAAAGACATGCCTTTTTGAAGCATCCCGATAGCAAGTCCCGCCAAAATATTAATAGCAACAATGATGAGTCCTGCGATAGCATCCCCCTTTACGAACTTCATCGCACCATCCATCGCGCCATAGAGCTGATTTTCTTTCTCAAGCTCAGAGCGCCGCTTTTTGGCAACCTCCATTGTCAGCGTTCCTGCACGGAGATCTGCATCAATACTCATTTGCTTACCTGGCATAGCATCGAGCGTAAACCTAGCAGCCACTTCAGCCACCCGCTCAGCACCCTTGGTAATAACGATAAACTGAACGATAAGAATAATGAGGAAGATTACCGCACCGACGATGAAATTCCCGGCAACAACAAAATTTCCAAATGTATTGATGATCTCACCTGCGTAGGCCTTTGTTAAAATAAGACGCGTTGTTGTGATGTTAAGCGACAACCGGAAAAGCGTCGTAAAAAGCAGCATACTGGGGAACGTAGAAAAAGCGAGGGCTCGAGGAATATAGAGAGCCATCATCAAAAGAACAATTGCCAGCGTCAAATTAATCGTAAGCAGTGTATCAAGCATCCAAGGCTCAATGGGGATAATCATCAGCGAGATGATCATCACAACGAGAATCGCTAAAGCGATATCGTTATGCCGAGTGACACTAAAAATGAGATTATGAATGACTTTCATGTTCTGTCTGTAGCACCCTCAGAAGCTGCTTCCTTAAGGCGCTGAATGTGTTGCTTGTAACGCAGAAAATGACGAAACTCTTCGCGTGCCTCATTTGGCTTCTCCATATGCCAAAATGCGCGTGCCTTCACCAAGTGAGCATAGGCCACATAGGCTGGATTCTTGGTTAAATTGAGTGCTTCATCGGCCTCCTCAAGAGCTCCCTTATAGACATTCATTGAAATATACGCATAAGCCCGTGACAGCAAAATATGTGCATCTTCAGGGAAAATACGCTTAAGGATAAGCAACAAAACCAAAGCCTTTTCATATTTGGCATGCCTTAGGAAAAGGTAAGAAAGAATCAATAGATGCTCTTTTTGCTGCTTGGTCACCGGGGGTAAATAGATCTATACACAAGGACTACCGTGAAACTCTCTTTCTCTAACAAAATAGCTTCTATGGCAAACCTATTCTCGTATAGATCAAGCCTGATGAAGGGCATTCATTCCCTGGTAAAGGATGTCTCGCTTGCTCTCTTCTTCTCGAATAAAGTTATTAGCCTCTTGAATCAACCAATCATCCCCATCTTCTTTATCTAATAACGCTTCGCGTACACTCGGGTCATTGATGGTTTGGCTAAATTCATCCAATGCACGGTAATAATTAGCTGGGAGCAAATTGGATGCATCCGAAATCTCCGGTGTAAGCGCATCGAGCATCTCCATATCAAAAGATGACTGAGGTAAAAAGAGATCTAGCTCATCCCGAACACGTGACTCACTTGGGCGAATCACCCCTTTAGGAAGAGCCTCAGCAATATCTCCATGGGTATGGCTTACACGTGTAAACCCTGTATTAAACGTTAATCTTCCTGGCATCGAATCCATAACTACCTCCTTTGTTCATTTAAGATCATTAATATATTACTGCAAACGCTCATGCAATTTATTCAGTTGAGCAACCGATTCTTCAAGCGTAGGCAAAAGAAAGTCCTCTTCAGAAATTCTAAGCCCAAAATAAAGCTGACGGTCACCACGTAACGCTGCATTGACTGGCATTGGGTTGCGCTCATGAGGATGGCACAACTCAAGCGCCTTTTTATAGTGATTTTGGTCTAAAAAGGAATACTCCCGCATTAAGTAGACGATCGCCCCAGACTCATTGCGCTTTTCAACATAAAGCTCCCCCAGGTTTTCTATTTTAAAGTGCGCAACTCCATTATCGTTGAAATCAACACCGTCGATTTTCATCGCATTGCCAAACTCCTTCAGTGTTGCAGCCACATTACTCATAATAAAACTCCTTATTAATCTTCATCGCCATCTTCATCATCTTCGTCGCCTTCCTCCTCTTGCTCTTCTTCCTCGTAAATCACTTCATCAAGGGCTTCTTGAGAGGCTTCCAAGAGCTTGGTACGGTTATCTGGAGATTCATAAATCTTCAAAGGCAAAAGACGCACCTGCTCGTTAAGACCGGTCAAGAAATAGATCTGCTCGAGCAAGGCTTTAAGCCCAAGCTTTTCTGCAAGCTGGAGAAACTCTTGACTTTTGATTCGATAAGCGGAGGCAAGGTCCAGAAGTTTATCCATAATCATCTCTGAGTCCCCTTTAAGTGCGACATCAAAATTTGTGACAATACGCCTAAGAAGCTCTGTTAACCGCTGATCAACACCACTTAATGTTTCCACTTGATACATATTGTCAATAATCGCCTTGAGCTGTGAAGGCTCAAGTGAGGGGCCTTGAGCAGCAAGATCATTACCTGCAGCTTTAATTAAGTAGGCAATCGCCTTGTCAAGATTACCCTCTCCATACTCCTTACGAATCGCTTTAAAAGCACCTGAAATATTCGTCTGTCCAAGAATAATATCCCGGTAAAAATCACGCAGCTCTTGAAACTCCCCCAGTCCTTCTTTGGATGCATTGATGGCCTCTTTAGCAATATTGAGGCCGGCACGCACCGCTGGCCCCGAGTCATTCATCAACTTGTCTTTAGCTTGCTTAACGTGCTCTAGCAGGTCCTCTGACTCAGTCCCTTTCTCAAGGATATTTTCAGCGAGCATTAATGCCCGATACTGGTCCGAAACATCTTCAAAAAACTTAGCTACTTGCCTCAAGAGCGCATTCACATCTTGTTGACCCATCTTGCGAATCAAATCCATGAACTTCATGAAGGCTTCCGGTGACTTCACATCATGAGACATGTCAAAGAACTCTTTGACCATCTCCTGCATATCAACCATCTTGTTGCGATTGGAATCCTTGGCCTTACGCTTAGCAGCTTCTTTTTCGTAACGCTCAGAAGCAAAAACCCCCGCCTCTTCAGCCACTTCATCAATAAAGGAGGCTGAATAAGGGCTAAACTCAGCCATCTGCCCCAAATACACCCCTCGCTTGATCGCCGCAGCCTGAGCAAACTGGCTAGATTGTTGCTGCCCAGTTGTCGCATAAACGTTTTGATGTTGATCAATTCTCGCGTCCGACATGTATGACCTAGAACTCTAAATTAATGCGTTGATAAAAGGGGCATTTAGGGAAAAAAAGCGTACTGTATTTCTGAATACGAGTAAAGCTTTCTTCCCAAGTCCTCAACCTTATATCTTCCCGCTTACAAATAACTTAGCACACACTCTAGAGATTCTCAATACCAGGAAAATCACCTCAATGAGGACGTGAAGAAAAACTCGCCTTAATAAATCATAAGCAATTCTCAAAAAGCGATTTACAAAAGACAACAAATCAATAACCTCAATGGAGAAAATATCCATACTCTTTGCCTTCTTCAGCTTACCGTTGACCTTAACAGAGCAGCTATTAATATTAGCATATTAAGATCGCCTCATTTGCATTGACCAGTCCTCCAGCACATTGAAATCCTTTATTTATACACTCATATGGGCAGGCTTAGCCCGGCCAGGACTGGCAGTCGGCCATGTCCTGCTCCGCTACCCTATTCACTCTGTACAATCAGCACCCATTCTATTCCCAGACTACGCGCATCCAGGCATTTTTGGAGGGCTGCTAACCCAAGGGCCCAATGAATCCGGCCTTCAATACAACGGCCTCTATAACATCTTTGGAAACGGTAACGGGTATATGCTCGCACGAGCCTGGACGTCGTCTGAAAACCCTGATCCGAGCCAATACATTGAGTTCAGCATTAGCATTCGAGAAAACTGCAGACTCCTCCCCGAAGGCATCTCGCTAGCTCTGTGGAGCCAGCACATCCAATTTACAACACAAGCATCTGACAAGGTACACGAAGCCTCAGGCCCCACACAATGGAAACTCCAAGCAAGTCTGGATAATTTCGCAACCCCCGGACACACGATTTTGTCTTTAGCCAGCACTCCTAGCACTCAAGCTTCTGCAGCCTCCATCCTCTCGATAGATCAAGAAGGCGACTTTAGCACAATGGGTATGCTTGAAGGAGGCACTTCGGTAACATTTCGCCTGTACGGCTACGCGGCCAACTCCCCACCCTTCAACCTAAACACCTACCCTGCAGGCGGCCTTGTACACGCAAACAATGCAAATCTAGGCCAAGATCTCATCCTCCACGGAAAACTCTACTGCAAAAAATCCGTACGCTCATTCATTGAACAGCTCAGCAATGGCATTCGAACCCCTTTAGAAGCAAGGCTCGGAGCACCCGTTTACAGCTTTAGCTTCATTCCAGAGCCAGCCTCCTGGGGTCTCATTCTAGGTTTACTCAGTCTAGTTATTTACTTAATCTACAAACGAATACGTTCTTAAAAAACGATTTAAAAAGCTCTATTCCCTAATTTAATTTCATGAAAAAATACCTACCCCTTTTATGGATAACCATTCTTGGCACTTGCCTACGATGGATCTATATCGACCAGCCCATGAGGTATGACGAAGCGGTCACTTACTCCCTCTACACATCAGACTCTTTTGTCCGGATTATAACAGATTACAACATCCCAACAAATCACGTCTTCCATACCATCCTATCTCGCTTAAGCTACCTTACATTCAACAACCTTTGGATATCCCTACGCTATCCAGCTTTTCTATTTGGAATACTTATGATTCCGTTAGCTTTTTGCGCATCTTGGCAGCTTTATCTCAATTATCGCGCAGCTCTTCTTAGCTCAATTTTCATTGCCTGCTCCTCTATACTTATTGAGTTCTCAACCAATGCACGAGGCTACACCCTAATCAATGCTATCTTTTTAGGACTCATTGCTCTATCTTGTCGTGCATTGCGAACTTTAGGGACGGAAATATACTCTCATAAGAGACTAAAACAAATCTATTCAGGGATCTTAGCCATTCCCCTCCTGGGCATTGGATTCTACACAATGCCAACTTTTGCCTTACAAGCCGCAACACTGGCCATTTTCGCTGCATTGTGGCCTCTCATAAACAAAAGCCTGGTTTCAAAAGCAAAACTCGCAGGTTATTGGCTTACCACTGGCACAATCTTCATCCTGGGTGGTTGCTTTGGTATCGTTCTCTATGCTCCCATTATTTACTTTAACTCTGTAGCAGGCCTTTTAAACAACCGTTGGGCTAGCCCAGCTGAAACCATCTCAGAATACTCAACTTACCTTGCAAACACACTGCCTGAATCCATCATCACCCTATTACAAGATACTCCATGGCTCTGGGCACCTCTTATCGGAATAGGCCTGATTTGCGCTTGCACTTCCAAATCACGAAAAACAAGCTTACTCCTTCTATCCAGTGCATTCATCAGCTTTATCAGCATATGCTTATACAAATATGCTTACACACCGCCCAGAGTTCTTCTCTACATTTTCATCGTGATGATACTCATTGCCTCAAATGGTCTTGTCAGAGCACTCGAACACTTAGAGCAAAAAACTCAGCTAAAAGCTTTATTCATCTACGTGGCAACATCTTATGCACTCATATCAAGTTTCATAATTCTCAAGAATGACTCCATCCTTGAATCGAAGCTCACTGCGGTCTTTCCACCAGCAAAAGAAGCCGCTGCCTATTTAAACGAACAACTTCAACCAGGAGATAAAATCGCTGCTATCCTTCCAGCCAATTACCCTCTCTATTTCTATTTAAAACAACTTGGCAAAAGTGAGCTCTATATCTACGAAAAAACCCCCGGAAAGTTTAGGAATCTTTTCATTATCACAGATACGTCAAACAACCAGGATCCATCACAAGTTCTTGATAAATTAAACATCAAGCGAACATCTTCAATAAACTTAGTGCACCAATCACAAAGCTGGGCCCTCTACAAGATGACAAAAGTACCCAACTAGAGCTACCCCTTAAACTTAATTACTCTCAGCCCCAACCAAGTCATCCTGAGGAGCAATGTGCCATGGTAAAAACGAGAAATATTGGTGTCACCATACTCACGTTTTCGATACCTAACAGGAAGATCTAATATTTTCAAACGCATCATTGCTGAACCGAATAGAAGATTAAAGTCACCGAACGGATCTGCATCCTTCAACGGTTTAATAAATTCAAGCAATTTTTGGTAGTCACGCTTCAATATCATTTTAGTTCCACATAGGGAATCCTTACAATACTGGCCAATAATATAGGTATTAAGTGCGGCAAAAAACTTATTCCCAAGGAGATTCAGGAAACGCATGGCCTCATCCTCCATCGGATACACAAGGCGACACCCATTAACAAATTCAACTTTTCCGGAAACAAGCGCTTCATGAAACTTAGGCAAGTCCTCAGGAGGGGCAGTTAAATCACCATCTTGAATCACCAAAATATCGCCCGTTGCCTGGCCGAAACCAAAAGACACAGCATCCCATTTCCCGGATCCAGGCTGCTTCATATAACGAACCTCTAGCTCCCCCTTATAATTTTTGCACATCTGCTCCAAAACATCCCAAGTATCATCACTGCTATTACCTTCAACAAAGATAACTTCTGTTGCATCGCCTAACTTAGGAATCCTCTCCAAGGCTTGAGCTATATGGCCAGCCTCATTTCGAACAGGAACAATAACAGAGGTCTTAATCCCTTTGTATTCTAAAGAAAGGTTTTGAGGCAAGCGAGCGGTTATGAAGATAGTAAGCCCCAAGCGGTTCAAAAAAGGCAATTTAACTAAAAAGGCATTAAAAAACCAATTAAGAACGGGAATATCAAACGGAAAAAGCTGTTCTGTTGAAGCGTGTACAGTCTCCCACCCAGCAAGCTCTAAGATGCCAATAATATCGGATTGAGAAAGCCAATTATTATTCGGTTGAGGCGATATGAGATTCAATTTTTTACCTAATCGAATAATAGGAAGCCAAAGCGTATTGAGCGAAGTAATATGCAGTCGCGTTCTTGAGTGAGCCGATTTCCCAATATTCTCTAAAGACTTCTGAATATCTCCAAGATATCCAAGCAAGTAGTTAATAATAATATGATCATATTTTTCGTTCAGAACATCTTTTTCTATATCCAGGGCACGGTATTCGCACTTATTTTGATTGTCCATCGCTCGAGCATCTTCGACCGCCATAGAATTGCTATCAATTCCGAGGCCTTCAGAGGGATCCATCGCCCGAAGCAACTCACCCTTACCACACCCCCACTCAAGAACTCGCATACCAGGTTTAATAAGATAACGATGTAAACGAACCATTTGCCGATGAAAACCTTTCTGGAATCGACGAGGTCTGCTAGAGATAAAATCTTCTTTTTTTATCCTCATATTTTTTCTAATGTAATGAAGTTTCTAAGCGCTATATGCTTAAGCCATGACTGAGGCAACATACGCTCTAGCCGAATCATGCACTGAATAAACCAACTAGGAGCATACTGGCCACGCGAATACCCACCAGAAAGAGGGTAAGAAATAACATAAGCATAGGACAATCGCCGAAGCTTCAAAGCGATAGCTTGAAACTCAGGCGTAAGGTGCACTTTGTCTCGCTCAAAAAGGGCAACAGACATCGCCATATTAGAAAACTCGTCATCCTTATCAGCTGAAAAACAATAAGGAGACTGTATGCTCTCTAAGTTACAAGGCTCATGGTGAAATCGATTATAAAAAGCTCTGCCCCAGCGAGTCGCTGCAGGCTCACACAAGACAATACGCCCTCCACGCTTTAAAGCTTTAGAGGCGCTCTTAAAAAACTGTATCGGAAACTCCAAGTGATGCAGAACATCTACCCCAATAATGGCATCCCAAAGAGCCTCTTCATTTGAGGGGATCACCTCTTCCAACTCGTAGCAAGAAACTGCTTGGTCCACATATTTTGTTTTGACAATGTCACTGGTGACAAGATGAGGAATAAAGTCCTTTCCATTGCCAATACCTGACCCTACCTCGAGGATATGATGTCCCTTTAATTCACTCAGGAGGTGCTCAAAAATATCTTTGTAAACAAGGCGAATACCCGAAGAACTAAGCCATTTTTCCCGGCTCTTATCGAGTAAAGAAAGATCGTATGTGTAAGGGGCAGAAGACATTTAAAACACAACTAAGATAATCCTTTAAGTTTTTTATAGTAAAAAATTTATTCCTTAAAACAAGCTCATTCGAAGTAAAGAAAATACGATCCATTTGAGCAAAACAACGAAGCTACTAACCCAAATACATGAGCGACGTCATTCTAGCTTTCAGCAATTAGCCGTTTAATAAACTCCTTCCAAATGAAGCCCCCCTCTACAACTTCAGGATCATCCCAAAGCGTGCATTCTAGCTATATTCATTCCACGCAAACCAAACCAAGGAAAAATAACATAAGCATCTTATCAATAAAAACTTAAAGAAATTCACTAAATTTTCATGCAAAATGCCTATTCAAGGGACCCCATTTCCCCTAAAAATCATTTGACAAGACCCCTGGATACCCTACTACTGATAGGCTCTTCACTAATTTTATGAAAACAACTTTACCAAAAGAAAGCACCATCGAGCGCCAGTGGCACGTTATTGATGCCTCCGGTGAAGTGCTCGGTCGCCTTGCAGTCAAAATTGCAAATCTTCTCCGCGGCCGCCACAAGCCCATTTACACACCACATATTGACACGGGAGACCATGTCATCATCATCAATGCGGACAAGGTGCGCCTCACCGGCAAGAAGGATGAAGACAAGCAGTACATGTTCTTCACTGGCTACCGCGGTAACGAAAAATATCGCAATGCAGCCCACTTCCGCGCCAAAAACCCAGCCTTTCTCTTCGAACACGCCGTCAAGGGGATGCTCCCAAGAAACCGTCTAGCCCGCCAGATGATCAAAAAGATGAAAGTCTACGCAGGCCCCGAGCATCCACACGCCGGTCAAAACCCAATTCCTTTTAACAAATAATAAGTTATTATGGCTCAACAAGCTGTTTACATTGGCACAGGCCGCCGCAAGACCGCTAGCGCACGTGTCCGCATAACGCCCGGCACGGGAAAGATTTCTATTAATGGCCGCGCCCTCGAAGAATACTGCTACACCGACCAGCTCGCACAAGCAGTGCTCACACCTCTCAATGTTGCCAACAAGCGCAACACTGTAGACACCACCATTCTCGTAGAGGGAGGTGGTCCGATTGGTCAAGCCGGCGCCATGTCTCACGGTCTTGCTCGTGCCCTCCAAAAGATGGACGCTGAGCTTCGCCCTCCCCTCAAAAAGGAAGGTCTTCTCCGTCGGGATCCACGTGCCAAAGAGCGCAAGAAATCCGGTCAACCAGGCGCCCGCAAGAAATTCCAATTCTCCAAGCGCTAAAACGGAGAGTCATTTTACAGACTTTACCACAAAAAAGCCCTCCTCAATTGGAGGGCTTTTTTGTGTGTCCTACCACGGTTCGGACCGTGGTAGGACACACCCCGGACACACGTCAATATGTGGTAGAACACATCGGGCGCACCTTCAAAAACGTGGTCGACCACACATCAATAATCCACAAGGCCCTAAACTCTAGACACTTACAAAAAAGCCTTCAGAACAACTCCTGAAGGCTTTAGAAAATTTATTGATTGGTGCCCAGAGGGGGAGTCGAACCCCCACTCCCTCGCGGGAAGCGGATTTTGAGTCCGCCGCGTCTGCCAATTCCGCCA